>CAZTED010000339.1:0-1500 GCA_964612175.1 uncultured Sphingomonadaceae bacterium | reverse complement strand
CTGGCCCCGGTTAGGCTGCGCTTGGCCCCAGTTCAACACCGGGGGTTGTGGACAGACAAGGACCGGTTCAGCCGGATCGGCAAACCCGATGGGCGGATTGGATGCTGCAGCGGCGCCTCAGCCGGCGGAGAGGGCGGCGAGGAAGCTGCGCACGCGGCGGGCGTTGACGCCGAGGTCGCCCACGCCCACGCGGCTGACCGAGCGCATGTCGATGCGCGAGCTGCCGCTGCCAACGGGCGTGATGCGGATCACCACGTCATCGTAGAAGCGGATGTAGGATACGCTGGCGGTTGCCTCCACATGGCCGCGCGCGGCATCGCTGGTGACGACCTCCCAACCTTCCGCCCCGGCCTGCCGCACCACTGCGGCGGTGGCTTCGGACACCGGCATGGGAACGGTGACCGGGCCGATATCGCCATAGGCGGCGGCATGGATCTGCTGCCAGTTCTCCACCGTGCCGACGCCGACGAGGTTGTCCTCGCGCAGGGAAAGCACCTCGAACTGCGGCGGGTTGGCAAGGTCGGTGGTGACATCGTGGATCGGCGGCGCATCGCCTGCCGCCATCGGCCGGGTGCCAATGAAGCCGACATAGGCAAGTGAGACAACCAGTGCGACCAGCGCCTTCGTGCGGGCGGGGTTGCCCGTCCGCCAGCCGACCAGCAGGGCCAGCAATGCCATGACCAGCGCGATCGCCGCCACCAGCCCGCCGCCAAGGAAGGCGGAGAAGCCGGCCATCTTGGGAACGACGTCGTATCGCGCCAGCGTCAGCCCGATGGCGGCGATGGCCACTGCGGCAACCATGGCGACAAGCGCCCACTTCGAAAGGCGCGGGGCCCTCCTGGGCGTTGTGCCCGCCTGTTCTTGCTGGATGTCCATAGGCGCCAAGTCAGCACCTATGACAGACAGAGTCAATTGCGCCCTTGGTCCGGTTTGCCTCCGGCGGCAGACCGGGCCATTGGAGCCATGGGCAAAGGGGCAGGCTTGTGACGCAGCGGATCATCCTGGCAGGCGGCGGCCACGCGCACCTGGCCGTGCTGGCCGACTGGGCGCGCGCGCCGGTGCCGGGGACCGAGCGCGTGCTGGTGACCGCTGCGCGCCATACCGCCTATTCGGGCATGCTGCCCGGGTGGATGGCGGGGATATACCGCACCGAAGAGCTGCTGATCGACCTTGCCCCGCTGGCCGAACAGGCAGGCGCGCGGCTGGTGCTGGACCGCGTGGCAGGGCTGGATGCGGACAGGCGCACGCTCATGCTGGCAAGCGGCAAGAGCATGGCCTTCGACATCCTCTCGCTGGCAACGGGCGGCGAGGCGGACCTTGTGGACCTTGCCCCGCTGGGTGACCGGTTGCTGGCCCTGCGCCCGGTCGACCGGTTCATGGCAAGCTGGCCTGCGCTGGTATCGGGCATGGACCAGCACCGCGAGAGGGCGCTGGCGGTGGTGGGTGCAGGTGCCGCCGGGGTCGAGATCGCGCTGGCTGCACGGGCGGCCTTGCCGGGGC
>CAZTED010000338.1:0-1507 GCA_964612175.1 uncultured Sphingomonadaceae bacterium | reverse complement strand
GGGGCATGGACCAGACCTTTGGCGAGATCGATCCCGAACACAAGCACGCCATCAGCCACCGCGCCGATGCCTTTGCCAAGCTGGTGAAAGACCAGTTCGGCGGCTAGGCTGACGGCCTATGGCCCGCGCTCTCTATATCCACTGGCCCTTCTGCCTGCAGAAGTGTCCCTACTGCGATTTCAACTCGCACGTCCGGGACGAGGTGGACCATGCCCGCTGGCAGGCCGCGCTCATCGCCGACATGCGGGCAGAGGCGGAACTGGCGGCGACAGAAGCGCTGGAATCGGTGTTCTTCGGCGGCGGCACCCCGTCGCTGATGCCCCCCGCGCTGGTCGAGGCCCTGCTGGCCGAGGCAGAGCGATTGTGGGGCTTTACGCCGGGGATCGAGATCTCGCTGGAAGGAAACCCGTCCTCGGTCGAGGCGGCCAACTATGCCGCGCTGGCGTCTGCCGGCGTCAACCGCGCCTCGCTCGGCCTGCAATCGCTGCATGACGAGACCCTGCATTTCCTTGGCCGGCTGCACGATGCGCAGGAGGGGCTGAAAGCACTTGAAGTGGCCCAGAGACACTTCAACCGGGTGTCGTTCGACCTGATCTATGCCCTGCCCGGCCAGACCCCGGCACAATGGCAAGCGGACCTGGCCCGCGCCTTGTCTTTCGGCACCGGGCACATGTCGCTCTACCAGCTGACAATCGAGCCCGGCACCCGGTTTGAAACGATGGTCCGGCGCGGTGAATTCGTGCCGCTGGACGATGATGCCGCGGCAGATCTTTACGAACTGACCCAGGAACTGACGCGCGCAGCCGGGCTGCCTGCCTACGAGATCAGCAACCACGCCCGCCCGGGCGAGGAGAGCCGCCACAACCTCGTCTACTGGCGTTACGGCGATTATATCGGCATCGGTCCCGGTGCCCACGGGCGGCGGGGCGGGATGGCGACACAGCGGCACCGGAAGCCGGAAAACTGGCTGGCGGCGGTCGAGGCGCGCGGTTCGGGCTGCCAGTTGGAACAGGCGATATCGCGTTCGGAACAGGCATCCGAAGCCCTGCTGATGGGCCTGCGCCTTGCCGAAGGGCTGGACCTTGCCGCCCTCGCCCGCCGCCTTAAATTTGACGAGGCGGCGCTGGTGGATGGATCGGCGCTTGATGACCTTGCGGGCATGGGCCTTGCCTGGCGTGATGGCTGGCGCATCGGCATTACCCCTGCCGGAATGCCGCTGCTTGATGCGATCCTGCCGCGGATCGTGCCCGATGCGCTGGTCGGCGCATGAGCCGGGCGGTGATGCTGGAGGCCTGGGGCGATCACCTGGCCCATGCGCGACGCCGCTCGCCCCACACGGTGCGCGCCTATCTTGCCGCGGCCACCCGCCTGCTCGACCAGACCGGTGCCGATAGCTGGAGCGATCTCGCAGCGCTGGAAGCAGGGGCGCTGCGGCTGCACCTGGCGGCACGCCGGGCAGAGGGGATCGGCAATGTCTCCACCGCGCGGGAGCTGTCGGCGCTGAAAG
>CAZTED010000337.1:0-1530 GCA_964612175.1 uncultured Sphingomonadaceae bacterium | reverse complement strand
CGCGGCGGGCCGGATGCCGCCCACCGGGTTCCCCAAGGACAACCGCTTCTGACAAACGAAAGGGGCCGGAGGATCGCTCCCCCGGCCCCTTTTTCGCGTCTCGCCGGGATCAGCCCTGTACGGCTTGCGGGCGGCCACGACCGCCGCGACGGCGATTGCGGTTCTGGCTGCCGGACTGGCCCCCGTTCTGGCCTCCGGACTGGCCCTGCGACCTGGCACCTTCAGCTGCGCGGGGAGCGCCCTCGCCGCGGGGCCGCACGGCCACGTCGGGATGGCGGCGCGGGCCGCGATTGCGGCGCTCGGTCTCGCGGCTGCGACGGTTGGAGCCGCCGCTGCGGTTGTCATCCGAGTGTTCGGCGCCCAGCTGCTTGGCTGAAGGCTTGGGCAGCTTGGCGGCCTGTTCCAGGAAGTTGGCGGGCAGCGGCGCGGTGCCCGGGGTAACCCCGGTCAGGCGCACGATATCGCGCAGGTAGGGCTTCTCGTCACCGGCGCAGTAGCTGATCGCCAGCCCGCTCTTGCCGGCACGCGCGGTGCGGCCGATGCGGTGAACATACTGTTCGGGCACGTTGGGCAGTTCGAAGTTGAACACGGCGGACACGCCGGGAACGTCGATGCCACGCGCGGCGATGTCGGTTGCCACCAGCACCGGCACGCGGCCGGCGCGGAAGCCGTCGAGGGCGCGGGTGCGCTGGGCCTGGCTCTTGTTGCCGTGGATCGCGGCCGCTTCCACGCCTGCGGCCACCAGGCTGCGCACGACCTTGTCGGCGCCGTGCTTGGTGCGGGTGAAGACCAGGCAGCTTTCGATCTCGCCGGTTTCCAGGCCCTTCTTGAGTGTCAGGGTCAGCAGCGCCTGCTTTTCCTTCTGGTCGACATAGGTGACATACTGGTCAACCCGGTCGGCCGTGGTCGATTGCGGGGCCACGTCGACGCGCACCGGATCGGTGATGAAGCGCTTGCCGAGCTGTGCGATCTCGTTCGGCATGGTGGCCGAGAAGAACAGGCTCTGGCGCTGGCGCGGCAGCAGGCCGGCAATGCGGGTCAGCGGCTTGATGAAGCCCAGGTCCATCATCTGGTCGGCCTCGTCGAGCACGAAGATCTCGACATTGTCGAGCACCAGGGCGCGCTGTTCGATGAGATCGAGCAGGCGACCGGGCGTGGCCACCAGGATGTCGACGCCGCGGCCCATGGCGCTGATCTGCTTGCCCACCGGCACCCCGCCGAAAATGGTCAGGACCGAGAGGTTGAGGTACTTGGCATAGCCTTCCATGTTGTCGGCGATCTGCGCCGCCAGTTCACGGGTGGGTGACAGCACCAGCATCCGGCAGCTGCGCGGGCTGCGCGGCTTGGGGTTGGCGGCAAGGCGATGGAGCGAAGGCAGCGAGAAGGCGGCAGTCTTGCCGGTGCCGGTCTGGGCAATGCCGAGGAGGTCACGACCCTGCATCAGGGCCGGGATGGCCTGGCGCTGGATCGGCGTGGGCTCGGAATAGCCCTTGGCTTCGAGTGCGCGCAGGATCGGTTCGGCAAGGCCGA
>CAZTED010000336.1:0-1551 GCA_964612175.1 uncultured Sphingomonadaceae bacterium | reverse complement strand
CGTGGCCAGCAGCAGGATGATCATCGCCGTGACCGACATGTAGTACTGCATGGAAAGTACGCTGGCACGCCCGGCACCGGCACGGTTAGCGATGATCACCACCGCCATGCCGCTGGCACTGATCAAGGGCAGCAACGCGCCCCATCCCACCGCCTCGAAATTGGGCCGCAGCACGATGAACACGCCGATGAAGGCAAGGCCGGTGGCGATCCAGGTACTGCGGTGCCCACGTTCCTTGAGGAACACCAGAGCCAGCAGGGCGGTGATCACGGGCTGGGTGAAGGCAATCGTGGTCGCCTCGGCCAGCGGCATGATCCACACCGCCAGGAACATGCCGACCGCCGAGGTGCTGATGGCCACGCCGCGCAGCCATTGCAGGCCATCCCGCGGCAGGGCCAGCCCCGCCCAGCCGTGATGGCGCACCACCAGCGCGCCCAGCAGCAGCGAGCCTATGACATATCGCGTGGTCGCCATTGCCGTGGCCGGCCATTCGCCGGCCATGCCCTTGATGATGGCATCGCCGATCGACAATGTGCAGAAACCTGCCAGCGCATAGAGCAGCCCGGCGCGGTCCGACTGGTGCATGGATCGATGTTCCCCTTACCCTTTGGACATCGCGCTTAGGCGCTTGGGCAAGGCATCGCAAATCCTGCATGCCGGGGAAGCGGGTTTTACCAATCGTTAAACCATCATGCTTAACAAAGGCCTGACGGGCGGGTCAGGCGACCTGCCTTCCGGGGGCCCAATGACCAAGCTGATCATCCAGATTCCCTGCCTCAACGAGGCCGGCAGCCTGCCCGAAACGCTCGCCCGCCTGCCCCGCCGGATCGACGGGGTCGATACCATCGAATTCCTGGTGATCGACGATGGCAGCAGCGATGGCACCGCGCAGGTGGCGCGGCAATGGGGCGTGCACCACATCGTGCGCCATCGCCGCAACCGCGGCCTTGCCGCAGCCTTCCGCAGCGGGATCGATGCGGCCCTGGCCGCCGGGGCCGATATCATCGTCAACACCGATGCCGACGGGCAGTACGAAGGAGCCGACATCGCCCTCCTCGTCCAGCCGATCCTTGCCGGCAAGGCCGACATCGTGGTGGGTGACCGCGGGGTGGCCGACAACGCCCATTTCGGGCCGTTCAAGCGGCTGTTGCAGCGCCTGGGCAGCGCCGTGGTCCAGCGGCTGGCCGGTACCGAGGTGAGCGATGCGGTGAGCGGCTTTCGCGCCATCAGCCGCGAGGCGGCACGGCGGATCAACATCACCACCGAGTTTTCCTATACCACCGACATGCTGATCCAGGCGGGCCGCAAGCGCCTTGCCATCGTCACCGTGCCGGTCCGCACGCACGAGACCAAGCGGCCCAGCCGCCTGTTCAAGTCGATCCCCGGCTTCATCAGCCAGACGGGCGTCACCATCATGCGCGCCTATACCACCCACAACGCCCTGCGGGTGTTCGTGGGTTCGGGCCTTATCGTCGCGCTCGTGGGCCTTCTGCCAATCGTGCGCTTCCTGTGGTTCTGGCTCAACGGCCAGGGCGATGGCCACGTGCAGTC
>CAZTED010000335.1:0-1555 GCA_964612175.1 uncultured Sphingomonadaceae bacterium | reverse complement strand
GGGGAACCGGTGATCGCGCAGATCAAGCTGGCCTGGTGGCGGGACCGGCTTGGCGAAGATCCTGCCGCCTGGCCAACGGGGGAGCCGCTGCTGGAAACCCTGCGCGACTGGCCGGGTGGTGCGCAGGGCCTTGTCCCGCTGGTCGATGGGTGGGAGGCCCTGCTTGCCGAAGACCTGACCATGGCGGCCATCGAACAGTTCGCGCAAGGGCGGGCGCTGGCCTGGCAATCGCTAGCGCCCCCCGCTTGCGAGGCCGTGGCTGCCGCTGCCGCGCGCGAATGGGCGCTGGCGGACCTTGCCCGCAACCTGGGGACCGAGGAGGAGGCGGCTGCAGCCCGGCGACTTGTGCAGGCCAGCAAACCGGTACGCCAGCGTTTGCCGCGCAACCTGCGGCCGCTGGGCGTGATGCTGGTGCTGACCCGGCGCGCGCTGGACCGGGACAGCGGGGAACTGCTCGACGGGGCAGGGGCGCTGTTTGCCGCCTTGCGGGTGGGCCTCACCGGACGCTAACCTTGTGGCATGGCCCGGTTTTCCCGGGTGGCCAGGGGGGGATTCGCGATGAACCGTATCGTGCTGGGCGCATTCGCGGCGCTGGTAGCAGTGGCTATCGGGCTCTTCTGGATGCAGGGCCGGGCCGAGGTTGAGGAGGGGGCACCGCCGCCCGCCCGCGTGGCCCCGTCTCCGGCCGAGGGGGACCTGCCCGAGGCGGACGTCTCCGGCCTGCGCGGCCCCGAACCGCCCGAAAGCACCCGGCTGACCCGTGAGGAGCAGCGCTTCTTCCGCTACGACACCAATCGCGACCGGCGGATCACCCGCACCGAGATGATGTCATCCCGCACCAGGGCCTTCCGCGATCTCGATACCGACGGCAACAACCTGCTGACTTTCGAGGAATGGGCAGTCGCCACGTCCGACCGCTTCGCCGGCATGGATGCCGATGGCAACGGGTGGCTGAACGCCGTCGAATTCGCCACCAGCGCGCCGCAACCGCGCGCAACGCCGGCCTGCCGCTGCTGAGGCAGGAAGGCGCTACGCCGGCACCCGCTCCAGCCGCGCCAGCCAGCCGGTAAAATCGGCCTTGGCACGCTCTGTATAGGCTTCCTTGCGGGCCTTCTTCTTTACGTCCGGCAAAGGCGGGAACAGGCCGAAGTTGATGTTCATGGGCTGGTAGCTTTCGGCCTCGGCATCGCCGGTGACATGGGCAAGGAGAGCGCCCATGGCACTGGTGCGCGGCGGGGAGGTCCATGCTTCGCCCGCCAGTTCGGTAGCGGCCATCATACCCGCCATCAGCCCGATGGCGCTGCTTTCCACATAGCCTTCGCACCCGGTCACCTGTCCGGCAAAGCGGATATGTTCTGCCCCCTTCAGCCGCAGCTGACGATCAAGCAGCACGGGCGAGTTGATGAAGGTGTTGCGGTGCATTCCGCCCAGCCGCGCGAACTCGGCATTCTGGAGGCCGGGGATGGTGCGGAACAGGCGCACCTGTTCGGCATATTTCATCTTGGTCTGGAAGCCGACCATGTTCCACAGCGTGCCCAGCTTGTTGTCCTGCCGC
>CAZTED010000334.1:0-1556 GCA_964612175.1 uncultured Sphingomonadaceae bacterium | reverse complement strand
GCAACAGCCTGGCCATCGTCCAGCACTTTGCCCGCCACGCCTTCCGCTCGCTGGAAGATGCCGCCGATGCCATGCAGGCCTTCGAGCAGCGCCTGATGGCACTGGCCGAGGCCCATTCGCTGCTGACCACGGCGCAGTGGGAGCCGGTATCCCTGGAAGAGTTGATCGGGCGCACCGTTACCGCCGCCTGCGGCAGTGCCGAACGCTTCGTCCTGTCCGGCCCGCTGGTTGTCCTGCCGCCCAAGACCTCGGTGACGATGAGCCTGGCACTTCACGAGCTGTGCACCAATGCCGTCAAGTATGGCGCGCTGTCGGTGGACGGCGGGACAGTGCACGTGACATGGGAAGTGCTCGCGGCTGACACCTCGCAATTCCGGCTGACCTGGCGCGAGGAAGGCGGACCGCAGGTAACCCCGCCGGAACAGGCCGGCTTCGGCACGCGGATGATCCGGCAGGCGCTGGCCCACGAATTCCAGGGCGGGGTGGATCTCGAATTCCACCGGGTCGGCCTGGTCTGCACGCTTACCGGCAAGCTGCCCGCTGTCACGCAGGCCCGGCCATGAGCGTGCTTGCCGGAAAGCGCGTCCTGCTGGTGGAGGACGAGTTCTTCATTGCCGAAATGACCAGCGAGCTGCTGCTGGACTTTGGCATGGTGGTGGTGGGCCCGGCCTACGACCTTGCCACCGGGCTGGACCTGGCCAGGGCATATGCCCTCGATGCGGCAGTGCTCGACATGAACCTCAGGGGCGATCGCAGCGACCCCATCGCCGCAACCCTGGCGGCGCGCGGCGTGCCGTTCGTTTTCGTCACCGGCTACGCCAGCCTGGCAGACGAAGCCTTTGCCGCGCCGATGCTGGGCAAGCCGATCGACGGCCGGGAACTGCAAACCGCGCTGGCCCGCCTGCTGGCCCCGCCCGAAGGCTGAACCGGACGGCCTGACCGCCCGGCACTACTCCCAGCCCGGCACTACTCCCAGAAGGCCACGCTGCGGCACTCGATGCTTTCGCGCACGTTGGCGTTGGGCTCGCTGGCATCGTGGAAGGCCGAGTGCGGGCAGCGCCAGGCGCGGGTGTGGTCGCTGTCATGAAACTTGAACAGCAGCGCGTCGTCGGCCTGCATCCCGTGGAAGTACCACCAGCGGTGGCCGGGGTGGTAGGAGAAGATCGTCGCCGCCAACTTGTTGCCCTCCTCCGGATCGGGCGCGGTGAGCGCGGATCCTTCGGGAAACTCGTCGACGATATAGAGCGTGTTGGACTTCTCGCTGCCGCCGAAGCTGGTGCGCCCGTCGCACAGGGCCAGCGGCACATCCTGCGGCGGGGGCGAGAAGGTGCGCCAGAAGCTGGAAATCAGGAAACGCTTGTAGCCCGGCCCATCGGGGAAATGGGTGCGGTAGGTGTTCTCGGCCATGCGCGCGGCTGTGGCGGTGTTGATGTCGACATGGGCCTCGCCGGCAGTGGGCTGGATTCCGCCGGTGTGCTGGTAACCCTTGGCCTTCTGCGCGGCGTGCCGGGTAAGGTCGGCGCTGGTGCGCAGCATCCAGCCGCGCGCCACGCACT
>CAZTED010000333.1:0-1559 GCA_964612175.1 uncultured Sphingomonadaceae bacterium | reverse complement strand
GGATCTGGTTCCTGCAGCGGCGCGACCCGGCACTGGGGCCGATGCCGCAGCCGCCGCTGACCGGCGCGTACCTGGAGCAATGGCAGCGCTGGCGTGACCAGGTGCTGGCCAACGACGGCGTCGAGCTGCGCAGCCGGTCCAATTGCAGCCCGCCGGGCCTGCCGCGCATCATGCAGTTGGCGCAATACCCTTACGAGTTCCTGTTCACCCCCGGGCGCGTCACCATCAACCAGGAAGCCTGGATGCAGACCCGCACGATCTGGACCGACGGGCGCTCCCATCCGGCACCGGAGGACCTGACGCCCAGCTTTCATGGCCATTCCATCGGCCACTGGGAAGGCGACACGCTGGTGGTCGACACCATCGGCATTTCGGATAGTCTGGAAGTGGGCGAGGGCGGCAAGCATTCGGACCAGTTCCGGCTGGTCGAGCGGATTGGCCTTTCGCCCGATGACCGCGACATTCTGGTGAACGAGATGACCATGACCGACCCGCTGGCCTTTTCCGGCCCCTACCAGGTGACTGTCAGTTACCGCCGCGACCGGCATGGCGCACTGATCGAGTTCCAGTGTTCCGAGAACGACCGCAACCCGGTCAACGAAAACGGCGAGACGCTGTACCTGTGACGACGGATACCCACACCGCGCCGCCGCCGCTTGACAGCCTCTTGAGCATGAAGGTCGTCCACCTGTTCGGCCTCATGCGCCGCCGCATGATCGAGCAGCAGCGCCGCGATTTCGACCTGTCGGAGATTGAATGGCGGATCCTTACCCGCCTCACCGGCGATGACGAGCTGTCGCTGAACGGCCTTGCCGACCTGCTGCTGCAGGACCGTGGGCAGCTGAGCCGGGCGGTCAAGTCGCTGGTGGAGCGGGGACTGCTTACCCGTCGGCGCAGGCCCGGCGGGCCGGAAATCGCTATTGCCCTTTCGCCGGACGGACGGACGCTTCGGGTGAAGATGGAGCAACTCGCCCTTGCCCGGGACCGGCACCTGACCGCAGGTATCGACGAGGGCGACCTTGCGGCCGCCTGCCGCGTGCTCGACCGGATGATCGGGCAGTGCGGGACCACGGGATAGAAGCTGGCTGTGGCTCGCCTTGGCGCACAGGCTGCGCTAAGGACGCCGTCATATCGGACAAGGGTTGGAAGGACAGGGATGTTGGGGACGGCCGGGGAACGCTACAGCCGCGTGGCGATGCTGCTGCACTGGATCATTGCGGGTGCGCTGGCCGTGGAGATCGGCATCGGCTTCGGGATGCCCCGGGACATCAGCGGCTTTGCCATCGTCCAGTTCCACAAGAGCCTGGGCATTACCATCCTGTTGCTGACCGTCCTGCGCATCGTGTGGCGGCTGGGGCACAAGCCGCCGCCGGCGGTGGACAAGGGGCCGTTGGGGCTGCTGGCGAAGCTGGTCCACGTTGGGCTCTACACCTTCATGCTGGCCGCCCCGCTGACCGGGTGGATGCTGGTCTCAACGGATTCGCTGAAGGTGCCGACGGTGCTCTTCGGCCTCCTCCCCTTGCCGCATCTGCCGCTCGACCCTACGATCAACGAGGGCG
>CAZTED010000332.1:0-1561 GCA_964612175.1 uncultured Sphingomonadaceae bacterium | reverse complement strand
TCGTATGTGGTGTGTTCGGCATAGAGGTTGTTCTGGCACAGGAAGATCACCGGCAGCTTCCACACGGCCGCCAGGTTCAGGCTTTCATGGAATGCACCGATGTTGGATGCGCCGTCGCCGAAGGTCGCCACGGTCACCCGGTCATTGCCGGAAAGCTGCGATCCCCAGGCGATGCCGTTGGCAATCGGCATGGAGGAGCCGACGATGCCGGTGGTGACCATGATCCCCTTCTTCGGATAGGTCAGGTGCATCGGACCGCCCTTGCCCTTGCAGGTGCCATCGACGCGGCCGGCGATTTCCGCCCACAGGTCCTTGAGCGGCATGCCCTTGGCCAGCATGTCGTGGATCCCGCGATAGATGGTGACGATGTAATCGTCATCGGTCAGCGCGGTCGACATCGCCGCCGGGATGATTTCCTGCCCGCGATAGCTGTAATAGGGCATCACGAGGCGCCCGGTCATGATGACCTTGCGGCTGCGCTCGTCATTGGCTTTCAGCAGGGCCACCCGCTTGTAGATTTCCAGCTGGGTTGCACCATCCGGTGCGTAGTTGCTCGTCATGCCATTGGCCTCCATCTGACGGGCGAAAGCGTCAACGCCACAGGCATGGCGACGCTCGCATGGTCATCATTGCATTATGTGCCAGACACATGGATTGGAAAGGACCGATGAGCCTGAAGGGGCGATCCCGGCGCAGGTATCGTATTCCTGATAAATGCCGGGGCCGGCCGGTCCGCACGGGGTCGCATCGCGGCAACGGTCCATGCGGTCCTGCGAGGAAACCGGCAGTCGGTCAGTCGGTCAGTGCAACCATGTCTGCCCAGAAGCGGTCGGCACCAGCCTTCGCCACCCGGCCGCCGAGCAGGCTGGCCCAGTGGCTGTCCCCGCCAAATTCGGACCGGGCCGACCATAGCCGGCGGGTAATGGGGTGCAGGCCGTATTCCTGCGTGAAGCCGATCGCGCCATGGGCCTGGTGCGCCGCAGATGTGCCTACCCCGACTGCACGGTTGGCGCGCAGCTTGGCCGCAGCAATCTCGTAGTCCGCGCAGCCCCGGTCGAGAGCCTGCGCAACGCCCATGGCCGCGCAATTGGCAGCCGCAGCCTCGCAAGCGAAAGTTGCCAATGATTGCTGCACCGCCTGGAACTTTGCCAGCTGGCGCCCGAACTGCTTGCGCTCGTTCACATAGCCCACCGACAGCGACAGCGCCGCATCCAGCGCGCCGGCAATCTGGGCCACGCGGGCAAAGGCGCCAAGCGTGAACACGTCGTCCGCATGGCGGGTCACCGCGGCATTCTCGAAATGCCACACATCCCGCTGTTCGCCGGCCAGGTTCGTGCCAGCGGTCCGCTGGCCGTCGGCCGTGGCAAGCAGGATCGTCCCGCCCTCAGGCGCAGGAGCAGCGATGAAACCGGCGCCCTCGCTGCTCACCGCGCCATGCACGGTTCCGCAGAAGCGGTCGTGGCTGATCGCGCCATCGGTGCGCGAGGCGATGGTTCCGCGTCCGGAAAGGGCCGAACCCTGTGCCAGCCGGGCGGCAATCACCGCCTCGGGCACCGGCAGG
>CAZTED010000331.1:0-1568 GCA_964612175.1 uncultured Sphingomonadaceae bacterium | reverse complement strand
AACGCAAGAAGTACGGCCGCGCCAAGGCCCGCCGCAGCTTCCAGTTCAGCAAGCGCTGATCTGCAGAGCCACCGATTTCGGCATTGCCGATACGAAAGGGCGGTCCCGCGGGGCCGCCCTTTTTCGTTGCCGGCGCCTCTGGATGAAGCCGGGTCAGCCGCCCAGCAATTCCCCCACCGTTCCCACCAGCCGCTCCATCGTCACCGGCTTGGCGAGGTAAGCGGCGGCACCGGCTGTGCGGCAGCGGGCCTCTTCCTCGCGGCCGGCGAAGGCGGTGATCGCCAGAATCGGGATGTCGCGGGTCGTCGCGCCGCGCTTCAACTGTCGGATCAGCCTCAGGCCCGACACGTTGGGCAGCTGGATGTCCATGGTGATGAGGTCCGGGGCGAAGCGCGCCACCTCGGCCAGCACGGCGGCACCATCATCCACCATGGACACGTCATAGCCCCGCGCGCCCAGCGCCTCGTGATAGAACATGCGGTTGAGGAGATCGTCCTCGACCACCAGGATCCTGTTCGTCATGGCCCGCCCGTCGCTCCCTTGCACGGTTGCAGCCCCCGCGATCACGCGGCCCGGTCCCCGGCAGGCCCTGTTTCCTGTTCGGGAGGAGCCGCATCCTCGGGTATCTCTTCCACCTGCATGGCCTCGTTTTCAAGCCCTTGCAGGTTGCGCACGCGGACAGACAGGTGCTGGCCATCCCACGTCAGCTCGTTGAAACTGGCGGGCGTGGTGCGCAGGCGGTGCGACAGGGTACCCGCACCGATCATGCGCACCGGGCCATTGGCGGTCGGCTCCATGATGTCGAAGGCATCGTGCACATGGCCGGTCAGCACGGCCAGGACATTGCGCCGCGCGAGCTCGGCCAGTGCCTTGCGTCCCCCGCGGGTCAGTGCCGTGCCGTGAGTGCCGGCCTCGCGCAGGGGATGATGCGCGGTCACCATAACACGGGTTCCCGGCGGCAGGGCATCGATCTGGTCGAGGCAGTGCCTGAGCGCCTTGCCGGTGATCCAGCCCTTCGACCAGTTGAGGCGCGGCTGGGCCGGGACATTGGTGTTGAGCGGCACCAGCACCAGTCCGGGCAACTCGATCCGCCGCTCCACCACTTCGCGGAAGGCGTGGAACCGGCCAAGCGGATTGAGGTAGCGCGAGGGCAGGTGATAATTGGGCAGGTCGTGATTTCCCGGCTCCACCGTGACCGGCACCGGCAAGGCATGGATCCAGCGTTCCGCCGCGGCGAATTCGCGCCGGCGGGCGCGCATGGTTATGTCCCCGGTGATCGCGACTGCTGCAGGGCAGCAAGCGGCGATCTCGGCCCTGACCCAATCGAGCGCGCGGCGATCCTCCAGCCCGAAATGAATGTCGCTGAGGTGGAACAGGATAAGTGGTTCAGCCATCGGCCACGGGGGCTAGCAGATCGACCTTGCATCGGGCCAGTTCGAATATGCAGGCCGTCCCCGGCTTCCCGCCCGGTCAGATCCGTCCCTTCAGGATCGCCCAGGCCGCAGCGCCGTTACACAGCGAATAGAGCGCATAGGCCCATGCCCACGATGCGCTGGCAGAGGTTGCCA
>CAZTED010000330.1:0-1573 GCA_964612175.1 uncultured Sphingomonadaceae bacterium | reverse complement strand
GCCATGCGCGCCAGCGCCACCGTCGCCTGGTCGAAAGGCGGCGTCTCGAATGCGCCCAGCGGACCGTTCCACACCAGCGTGCGGCAGGTCTTGAGTACATCGCCCAGCGCCTCTGTCGCCATGGGACCGACGTCGAGGATCATCTCGTCCGCGCCCACCTCGTGGACGTTGCAGGTGCGCAAGGACGGCGGATTGGCGGCGAATTCCTTTGCCACCACCACATCATAGGGCAGGTGGACCGTGCAGCCGCTGGCATCGGCGGCGTCCATGATCGCTTCCGCCTTGTCCGCCAGGTCATGCTCGCACAGGCTGCGGCCAACGTCCACGCCGCGCGCGGCAAGGAAGGTGTTGGCCATGCCGCCGCCGATGATCAGGTGCTGGACCTTGCCGACAAGGTTTTCCAGCACGGCCAGCTTGGTCGAGACCTTGGCTCCGCCCACCACGGCTGCAACCGGCTTTTCCGGCTTGCCGAGGGCAGCATCGAGCGCCTTCAGTTCCGCTTCCATCGACCGGCCGGCATAGGCCGGCAGCAGGTGCGCCAGCCCTTCGGTGCTGGCATGGGCGCGGTGCGCGGCGGAAAAGGCATCGTTGACGTAGAAGTGGCCGTTGGCGGCAATGCCTTGCGCGAATTCCGGATCGTTGCGTTCCTCGCCCTTCCAGAAGCGGGTGTTCTCCAGCATGCCCACATCGCCGGGCCGCAGGATGTCGATCGCCTGCGCGGCAACCGGGCCGGCCACCTCGGGGATGAACATCACTTCCTTGCCCAGCACCTTTTCCAGCGCGCCCTGGATGAGGCTGAGGGACATGGTGGAGTTACGCTCCCCCTTGGGGCGCCCGAAATGGGCCAGCAGCAGGACCTTGGCACCCCGTCCCGTCAGTTCGAGGATGGTCGGCGCGACCGCCTCTGCTCGCGTCAGGTCGGTCACCTCGCCATCGGCCATGGGCATGTTGAGGTCCACCCGCACCAGCGCCACCTGGCCGGTGACATCGGCGGGAAGGTCATCGAGGGTCTTGAAGGCCATTATCCTGTTCCGTTCGCAGCAAGCGAAGTCGAGATGCCGTAGAGACGTGTCTCGACTTCGCTCGACACGAACGGGCTCACTCCGGCTTTCTTACAGCAGCTTGCCCATCACGCCGGCCGTATCGACCATGCGGTTGGAGAAGCCCCATTCGTTGTCGTACCAGCTCAGCACGCGCACCAGCTTGCCGTCGATCACGCCGGTTTCGAGGCTGTCGATGGTGCTGGAGTTCGGGCAGTGGTTGTAGTCGATCGAGACCAGCGGCTCGTCCGAGAAGCCGAGCACGCCCTTCAGCGGGCCTTCGGCTGCGGCCTTGAGCAGGGCGTTGACCTCTTCCTTGGTGGTGTCGCGCGCGGGCGTGAAGGTGAGGTCCACCACCGATACATTGGGCGTCGGCACGCGGATGGCCGAACCATCGAGCTTGCCCTTGAGTTCGGGCAGCACCTCGCCCACAGCCCGGGCGGCGCCGGTAGTGGTGGGGATCATGCTCATCCCGGCGGCGCGGGCGCGGCGCGGATCCTCGTGGATCTGGTCGAGGATCTTCTGGTCGTTGG
>CAZTED010000329.1:0-1574 GCA_964612175.1 uncultured Sphingomonadaceae bacterium | reverse complement strand
CACCAGCGTTCCCTTGGTGCTGCCGCCCAGCCGCTCGAACCGCATGTCCGGCCAGTTTGCCGCCCATCGCCGGGCGATAACCCGCTCGCCCGGGCGCGAAGCATCGTCGAGCAGCACCATGCCCCCGGGCGACAGCCGGTCGAACAGCGCCTCGGCCGCGCCGCGCACCTGTGGGTGGATCGTCCAGGGCGGACCGTCGATGATCAAAAGATCGATGGTCTCCGGCAGGTCCGGCAGGTCGTACCATCGACCGGGCCATTGCCCGGCGCGACCGGCTGCATGATGCACCAGCGGCGCATGGTTCAGGCGCGCAGACGCCCCTTCCTGCTGCAGCCAGTCGCGCGTGGCTTCCACAAAGCCCCCGTGCTGGTCATAGCTGTAGAGCGTGCCGCCACCATGCAGCATCAGGGCGCGGGCGCAGACGAGGCTGCTGGCGCCGGCACCCAGTTCCACCACGTTGCGCGGGCGTATTGCCTCCACCGCATCCACGATCCTGTGAAGAAAGCCGGTATCCGCCTTCCAGCTGCCAAGGTTCGGCAGGGCATCGCCGGCTAGCCCGACCCGTGCCAGCAGCCGGCGCTTGCTCGCCTTCGTGCCTCCCCACAGGCTCCAGGCCAGGATTGGCCAGGTGATCGTGCCATAGGCCCAGACGGCCAGCCGGTCGCGCCAGACTGGTGGCGCGGCGTTGCCGGCAGCATCGTCGCGCAAGGGCAGCAGGCCGGTTATGTCGCGTGAAGTCATAGGCGCCTTTTCGGGTAGGGCGGGCCGCAAGCAACCGGCCGCGCCGCACAGTCATGCCCCTTTGCGCGGGATACTACGGAGATGTGGCAAGGCGCCACAACAAACAGCGGCACGGCGCGAGACAAGGCGAAAGGGCACCGGACATGGCCCGGCGCCCCTGGCATCCTGAACAAGCGCAAGAAGCCGCCGGTCGCCCGACCGGATCGCCCGCCGGTTGCCTACTGCTTGTTGAACAAGCCCTTGGCAAAGCCGGCAATGTCGTTCAGCGGGTTGCCGTCGCCATCGCGGTCGAGCATGTCGAGCAGGCTTTTTGCCTGCGGGTTGCTCTCCAGCATCGTTGCAAAATGGGTGAGCGAGCCTTCGCCGCCAATATGGCCGACGATGGAACTCAGCACCGAAGCATCGAGCCCGGTCTTTGCGGCGGCCAGTTCCACCGTATCGCCCTGCATCTGGTGCGCCTGGCCCAGCGCCGCAATGGCGCGTTCCGCCATGGCGGGCGAGATGCCCACCTTCTCCGCCAGGTTAACAACGTCGTCCGGTGCTCCGGTAATGCCCTTGAGGACTTCATCGAGGATGCTCATTGCCTGTTCTCCCTTGGGTTTGCCCGACTCCCGTATGCCAAACATGGACCGTCCCGACATTGGCGCAAGTCAAAACAAAAAAGGGGCGGCAACCTCGCGGTGCCGCCCCCTGATTGATCGATGCAGATCGTGCCGTCAGGCGGCGACAGGGGCCGCCTGGCGCACGCCTTCGTCCACATGGGCGGCGAACTGCTCGAAGTTGTCGATGAACAGCTTGACCAGCTTCTGGGCGGTCGCATCGTACTCCGCACC
>CAZTED010000328.1:0-1575 GCA_964612175.1 uncultured Sphingomonadaceae bacterium | reverse complement strand
CCCATGTGATCAACATCACCGATGTCGGCCACCTGACCGACGATGCCGATGCGGGGGAGGACAAGCTGGAAAAGGCCGCGGCGGAACGCGCGCAATCGATCTGGGACATCGCCGAACACTATACCCAGGCCTACTGGGCAGATGTACGGGCGCTCAACATCCGCCAGCCGGCGCAGTGGACGATCGCCACCAAGTTTGTCCCGCAAATGATTGAATTTGCAAAGTCCATTGCGGAAAAGCACTGTTACGAACTGGATAGCGGCCTGTATTTCGACACCTCCACCGTGGCCGATTACGGTCGCCTCGCGCGGGCCCGGACGGATGAGGGGGGCAATGGTCTTGGGGCACGGATCGAGGCGGTCGAAGGCAAGCGCAACGCGGCCGACTTTGCCATCTGGCGCAAGACCCCGGCGGGCGAGACGCGGCAGATGGAATGGGATTCGCCCTGGGGCAGGGGTGCGCCTGGCTGGCACCTGGAATGCTCGGTAATGAGCGGCGAGGTACTCGGCTTCCCGTTCGATATCCACACCGGCGGGATCGACCACCGCGAGATCCACCACCCCAACGAGATCGCCCAGAACCAGGCCTTCTGCGGCAGCGACCATTCCGGCGCCAGGCTGTGGATGCACAACAACTTCCTGGTCGAACGCTCTGGCAAGATGAGCAAGTCATCGGGCGAATTCCTCCGCCTCCAGCTGCTGATCGACAGGGGCTTCCACCCGCTCGCCTATCGGCTGATGTGCCTCCAGGCGCATTACCGCAGCGAACTGGAATTCAGCTGGGAGGGTCTCGAGGCGGCCCTGACAAGGCTCAAGCGGATGCTGATCGGGGTCGAGGCGGCAAAGAAGCAGGCCGATGCCGTGCCGGCAGAACCGGCCGGCGGCTGGACGCTGGACGAGGCCCACGGCGAGATCGGTGGCGCCCTGCTGCCGCTGCTCGCCCGCTTCGACGAGGCCATTTCCGACGATCTCAACTCGCCCCAGGCGCTCACCGTGTTCGAGGAGGTGCTGGCGATGAAGAAGCTGGATCCCGAGCACCGGCTGCAGGCGCTGGCGGCAATGGATGCGGTGCTGGGGCTGGGCGTGCTGTCGCTTGAGCGTGCCGCGCTGCGCCTTCGGCCAAAGGCGGCCACGGCGACCGAGGACGAGATCGAAGCAGCGCTCGCCCGCCGCCGGGAAGCCCGTGCCGCAAAGGACTTCGCCACGTCCGATGCCTTGCGCGATGAGCTTGCAGCAAGCGGGGTCGAGGTGATGGACGGCGATCCGCTTGGATGGGAATGGAAGCCCGGCTGATCAGCGCACAATGCTTGCGGCAAGCGCGCAGGGAGTGCATCAGGGCCACTTGACTGGTTTCACTTTCAACCAAATCGTGCGCCTGGTTGCGCGCAGCAAGGTGCGTCCATGACCATTGCCCTCATCACCGCCCAGGCCCGCCCGATCCTCGAAGGCCGCCTGCCAGCCGGGATCAAGCCCTTGTGGTGGGAAACAGGTGAAGAGCTGGTGGAGCTGGCACCGCAGGCGGAGATCGGCTGGTTCGACATGTTCGACAAGAGCGCGCCGCTCGAAGCGATCCGCA
>CAZTED010000327.1:0-1576 GCA_964612175.1 uncultured Sphingomonadaceae bacterium | reverse complement strand
ACCTCAACGGCGTCAGCTTCACCAAGGGCTGCTATATCGGGCAGGAGAACACCGCACGGATGAACTGGCGGCAGAAGGTCAACCGGCGGCTGGTGGTGGTGCCGCTGGATCGCTCGGCCCCGGCGCGGCAGGTGGCGGCCTATCCCGACCTTGGCCTGGCGGTGGATCACCTGCGGGTGGAGGATATCCCGGCGGACCTGGTGCCCGCGTGGATGAGCATTGGTGCGGGCGAGAACTGAGGGCCTCAGCGCTTCATTTCACCGGATTTGACCAGCGCATCTACCATCAGCTTGGCCGCCTGATCGCGTGCGGTATCCCTTGCCACGTTGAACGAGGCGGACAGCATGTCGCCCAGCAGGGCATCGCCCAGCGCCATCAACACCAGCGTATAGGCCGCCTCGTGCATCAGGCGGTTGGCACCCGGCTGCAATTCGTGCGGGTGCAGGTCGTCGACAAGCTGGTGGATTGTCTCCACGATAGGGTCGAGCGCATCCTCGTTGCCCGACAGCAGCATCCAGCTTGCCAGCGCCCCGCCCCCCTCTCGGCCGAAGGCGTCGAACGCCAGGTCGATCGCCTGGCGCGGCGTGCCGCTGCCGCCGCGAGTTGCCCGCACGGCATCGCTGATGGCATCGCAAACGGTGCCGGCAATGTGCGCTGCCAGCGCCTTCTGCAGCCCGGCGGCGCTGCCGAAATGGTGCAGCAGGTTGGCATGGGTGCGGTCGATCCGCGATGCCACCGCCTTCAGCGTCACGGCTTGCGGGCCGGCCTCGATCAGGAGCTCGCGCGCGGCGGCGAGCGCGGCGGCACGGCTTTCCTCGGGCGAGAGGCGCTTCCTTATTGACATACTTGTCAGTTAATCCCATTTCCGCAGCATGAGCACGACATCTCCCTTCGACCTAGGGCCTGCCACGGATGGCGGCAAGTCATCCGGGAGGCCGCAGGGCATGGCCCCGGCCGACCTTTCCCTGATCGTGCGCGACCGGCGCTTCGGGCGCGAAGCACCGCTGGCGCACTGGTGGGCTGGCGGCGATCCGGTGGCGACCGCCTGGTTCACCGCCCTGTCGGCCAGCTTCCCGCGCGGCGAGGCCATGTTCATCGAGGCGGTGAAGGCCCACCGCGATGGCGTGCCGCCCCGGCTGGAGGCGGAAATCCGCGATTTCATCCGGCAGGAAGTCAACCACAGCCGCGAACACCTCGCCTTCAACCGCGCCGCCGCCGATGCCGGCTATGACCTTGCCGCGATCGACGCCCGGGTCGCCACACTGGTAGAGATGACGCAGCAGCACCCGCCGGTCGTGCGGCTGGCCATCACCACCGCGCTGGAACACTTCACCGCCATGTTCGCGCACCAGTTCCTTGCCAACCCGCGCCATTTCACCGGCAGCGACAGCGAGCAGGCGGACCTGTGGCGCTGGCACGCGGTGGAGGAGATCGAGCACAAGGGGGTGGCTTTCGATACCCTGCTCCACGCCACGCGCGACTGGCCGGCCCGGCGGCGCTGGATGTTGCGGGCCATGGTGATGCTGGACGTGACCGTGCGCTTCATCACCAACCGCTGCCGCGATGCGCTGGAACT
>CAZTED010000326.1:0-1589 GCA_964612175.1 uncultured Sphingomonadaceae bacterium | reverse complement strand
GCGCGGGTGTGGTGATGGGGTTGCACGGTGCAAAAGAGCCGCCGCGATTTTAGGCGGAGCAGGAGGGTGTAGGAAAGCGCTCCTCCGGGCGGTCGAGCCACGCGCTGACGGCGGACAGGGGAGCTGTCGTTGGGGTTCAAGCCGTAAGCGGAGCGTCAGCTAGCGACCCCGAAGCTGACGTTCGCGGCGTTGTGACATAGTGACTGTCGGGTGCCGCGAGTTGCGCTTGATGGATCGGTCGAAATGCGAAAGCAGCGATGCATCCCACGCTGGCTTTTGGGCCACTGCAGCGACGCCACGCCTGGCGGGATGCCCTATGCTTTCTCGTCCCGCACCAGGCTCTGCAAAAGCCTGACCAGGCGCATCAGATGAGCGACCGAGCGGTCCGCGTTTTCGACGGTGATGAAGTTCCAGGTCGACGGAATCTTCCAAAGAGATTCGTAGCCGTCCAGCCGGACCCGGTTTCCGGCAGGCGATTGGACCCAAAGGCGATAGTCGAGTTGGTGGTTCTTTTTCCAACCCTTGTTGGAGGCGAATTGGACGTCGAGCGTGACATCCCAACCGTCGATCTTGCTGACATACCGGCTTTCTTCAGCATCGACTCTTTCCGCCCGTGCGTCGAAACCAAGCTTCGCGGCACCTTCCAGCACCTTGCGCAGCACGCGCGGCGGCACGGGCACAAGGTCGGACAGATCCCGGACCAGCGGCGGACGCAGCAAAACGCCCTCCGGCTCCAAATGGAACATGCGCGCCCAGTCCTCCAGCGTGCCCCCGATATCGGCAAGGCTGGCCGCCACCGTCTTGATCGGCACCGTCATGATGCTGCGGACCGGTTGCACGATTGCGGTGTTGTAGGCGACGATCGCGGGGAAACGTTGCAATGCGGCATCCGCTTCTTCGATCGTGGCATAGTCCACTTTCGGCAAGGCATCGTGGGTTTCCCACTGATCCAGTAACGCGCCGATTTCCGCCTTGGACAGGCTATCGAGATAGCGCACAAGGCGCACAGCGGAGGTGTTGGGGCAAGACCGCAAAAGTGGCCAGCCCTCTGCAGCCTCGGTCCGCCTGTGGGCCCGCACCAGATCTTGGTCGATTGCCGCCACCATATCTCACCTCTCGCAGTAGCAATCCTGACGGTAGAGGAGTCAAAGTGCCACAGCTAGCTCGTTGTAACGACTGCACGTTTGGCGGCGTCGTGATATCCAGGCCAATGACCGCAATGGGCCGAAAGCGCCAGAATCCCGGTCGTGGGTAAATCTCGGCTCAACCCTGTTCATACGCCGATCTGCCCGCAGTCAGCCCACACCCCGACTTCCTCAGGCTCATCGAAGGATCGCTCAAAAGCGGAACCAGCACGCCCATCACGCTTTCACCAACACACGGCAGCCTCCCCAATCTGCAACACACCCGCTAAACCCACCCCATGGCCCATCACACCACAACCTTCACCATCCCCACCCCCGGCAAGGCGCTGGTCGAGTTCACGCCCGATGTTGCCACATGGCTCGCTTCGACGGCCACGCAGACCGGCCTTCTCACCCTGTTCTGCCGCCACACATCGGCCAGCCTGCTGATCAACGAGAACGCGG
>CAZTED010000325.1:0-1600 GCA_964612175.1 uncultured Sphingomonadaceae bacterium | reverse complement strand
TTTGTGCGTTCGCAGGAGGAACGTCGGTAGGCGGGACCGGGGGGAGAGGAGGAGAAGGGTCCCGGCCCCGCCAAGCTTGTCAGTAGTTGTAGGCGCGCTCCCCGTGCTCGCGGATGTCGAGGCCTTCGGTCTCGACTTCGGCGGTGGGACGCAGGCCGATGGTGTACTTCAGGATCAGGAACAGGGCCGCGGATACCACGCCAGTCCACAGGACCGTTGTGCCGACCGCCCAGATCTGGGTGACCACCTGGCCAGCCATGTCATAGACACCGGCGACGGCCACCGGAGCGGTGTAGTCGATCCAGCCCTGGCCACCCAGCGCCGGGTCGGCCACGATACCGGTGCCGATCGCACCGATGATGCCGCCGACGGCGTGGATGCCGAACACGTCCAGCGTGTCGTCGTACTTCAGCTTGCTCTTCACCGTGGTGACGAAGAAGAAGCAGCCGATCGAGGCAACGGCACCCAGGATGATCGCGGTGCCGGGGTGGGCAAAGCCCGCCGCCGGGGTAATCGCGACCAGGCCGGCCACCACACCCGAAGCGCCACCAAGGAGCGACGGCTTCTTGTGGACGATCTGCTCGATGATCGCCCAGGTCGCACCCGCTGCCGCAGTGGCCACGAAGGTGTTGATGAAGGCGAGCGCAGCGAAGGCGTTCGATTCCAGAGCCGAGCCGGCGTTGAAGCCGAACCAGCCGATCCACAGCAGCGAGGCACCGATCATGGTCATGACCAGGCTGTGCGGGGGCATGGCTTCGGTCTTGAAGCCGATGCGCGGACCGATCACGAGGCAGCCGATCAGGCCGGCGATGCCTGCGTTGATGTGCACCACGGTGCCGCCAGCGAAGTCGAGCGCACCCCAGCCCCACAGCAGACCCATGTCGGTCGGATTGGCGTGGAGGAAATCGGGGCCAGCCCAGTACCAGACCATGTGCGCGATCGGGAAATAGGCCAGCGTCAGCCATGCCACCACGAAGATGATCAGCGGCGTGAACTTGACGCGTTCCGCAAAGGCACCGACGATCAGCGCCGGCGTGATGCAGGCGAAGGTCATCTGGAACATCACGAAGACAAGCTCAGGCAGGTAGACGCCGTTGGAGAAGGTCGCTGCCAGGGTGGTCACGTCAACCCCGGCGAGGAACGCCTTGTCGAAACCGCCCACCAGGGTCGGGAAGGGCGAACCAGTGGAGGTGAAGGCCATCGAATAGCCCCAGGCGAACCACACCAGCGCTGCCACGCAGACGATGGTGAGGACCTGCATGAGCACGGACAGCATGTTCTTGGTACGCACCAGGCCGCCGTAGAACAGCGCCAGCGCGGGCACCGACATCATCAGCACGAAGGCTGTGGCGACCATCATCCAGGCCACGTCGCCCTTGTTGACCATTTCGGCGGTCGGAACGAATGCGGCGGCAGCGGCGGGTGCGGCCTCCACGGCAACTTCGGCCGCCACATCGGCGGCCGCATCAGTGACGGCCTCGGTCGCTTCTTGCGCCCAGGCCGCGGTAGCGGCGAAACCCGAGGCGATCACTGCCCCGGTGCCATACAAGAGTTTGCGGATCATTGTGTTACCCCTCTGTCGGATAGCGCCGGTCAAAGC
>CAZTED010000324.1:0-1634 GCA_964612175.1 uncultured Sphingomonadaceae bacterium | reverse complement strand
CCCCGCGCACGCTGGGTAGAGGCCGCTCCATGTCCGATACTTCCGATACCGACCTCATCCTGCGCAGCGTGCTGCAAGACGTCCTTGGCCTTTCCGCAGAGCGGGTGGCTGCCTTCGATGGCGACACCGGCCTGTTCGGCCACCTGCCCGAACTCGATTCGATGGCAGTGGCTGGCCTCCTCACCGAGATCGAGGACCGCCTCGACATCATGATCGATGACGAGGAGGTGGGCGGCGACATGCTCGAAACCTTCGGCGCGCTGCTTGCATTCGCCAATGCCAAGCGGGCGGCTGGCTGACAGCGATGGACCTGCTCGGCTGGACAGCACCCGGCGGAGCTGAGGAACTGGCCGTGGCCTTCGGGCCGCCCACCAGTCCGCGCCTGCTGGTGCTTCCCGCCTGGTTCGACGAGGGCAACAAGCTGCGGCACTTCACCGTGGAAGTGATGCGGGCGCTGGAACGGCGCGGCCTGGCCAGCGTGCTGCCCGACATGCCGGGCTGCAACGAGAGCCTGGCACCGCTGGAGGGGCAGGACCTGGCCAGCTGGAAAGCCGCTGTCGCAGCCGCCGCGCAGCATTTCGCCTGCACCCATGTGCTGACGATCCGCGCCGCTGCCAATGTGGCACCCGCCCTGCCGGGCTGGGCCTATGCTCCGGTGGCGGGCAAATCGGCCTTGCGGGCCTTGCTGCGGGCAGCAGTGATCGCCGCCAGGGAAGCGGGGACTGCCGAGACTGGCGAGGAGCTGCTGGCGCGCGGTCAAAGCGATGGGCTGATGCTGGCGGGATATCGGCTGGGTGCCGGCATGGTTGCCGGACTGGCCACGGCGGAACTGCCCGCGAGCGATCTCGTTACCATCGCCCAGAGCGACCTCGGCGGCCCCGGCCTGTGGCTGCGCGCCGAGCCGGGGCACGACGCGTCCCAGGCAGAGTCCCTGGCCCGGATCGTCGCTGATGGGATGGGCGCATGACCAGGCGCCATTTCACCTTTGCCTGCAATGGCGAGACGCTGGCCGCAACACTGGATGCGGCCCCCGGCAGTGTCGGCCTGCTGATCGTGACCGGCGGCAACGAAGTGCGCAGCGGCGCCTTTGGCGGGCAGGCGCAGCTGGCCGCCCGGATCGCGGCGGCGGGCTTCCCGGTACTCCGCTTCGACCGCCGCGGCGTGGGTGACAGCAGCGGCCAGAACCTTGGATTTCGTGAAAGTCGCGAGGATATCCTTGCCGCCATCGCCGCCTTTCGGGACTGCTGCCCACAAGTCAGCCGGATCGTCGCCTTCGGCAATTGTGATGCCGCCAGCGCGCTGATGCTGATGCGCGGCGACCAGTGCGATGCGCTGGTGCTGTCCAATCCATGGACTTTCGAGGAGGAGGCGTCGGAAGATTCGCCTGCCCTACCCCCGCCCGAGGCGATTCGTGCGCGCTACTGGTCGAAGCTGCGCAACCCCGGCGAGTGGCTGCGATTACTGCGCGGCGAGATCGAACTGTCTCGTCTGCGCAAAGGCATCGGCGCTGCAGCCGGCAGGTCGGCCGGGCCGACGCTCCTGGCGCAGGCAATGGAACAGGGCATCGATGCCGCGACAAAACCGTATGTCATCCTGATCGCCGGAAACGACCGCACCGGTTTGGCATTCGACCG
>CAZTED010000323.1:0-1636 GCA_964612175.1 uncultured Sphingomonadaceae bacterium | reverse complement strand
GATCTTGCCCTTGGCCTCCCAGCCATAGACGGTGCGGCTGGGCCAGGGTTCCGGGGTCCCGTGCAGCCGGCCGAAGTCACCGGCGGTGAGCGAGCGCGCCTCGCGCCACTGGCGGATCTTCTGGCCTGCACGATGCATGGCTCGCCGGTATCCTAAAAGGATACTGGATGCAAGTCGCATTCACGCCTTGCAGAGCCGCGCAACTGGAGGCAGACCCGCCAGTAATGCTCAACACCACCACGTTCGGGCCGCTGCGCCATCGATCATTCGCCGTGGTGGTCAGCGCCAGCCTGCTGGCGAACCTTGGCAATACGGTGCAGTCCGTCGGTGCTTCCTGGCACCTGACCGAACTGGGTTATCCGGCCGACGTGGTGGCCCTTGTCCAGACCGCCTACAACCTGCCGATCATGCTGCTTGGCCTGCCCGCCGGGGCCTGGAGCGACATGGTCGACAAGCGGCACATGCTGCTGTGGGCCATTGCCGGAATGCTGGCCGTATCGGTGCTGCTGGCTGCCCTGGTGCAGGCGGACCTTGCCGGGCCGGTGGCGGTGATCGGTCTTACCGCCCTGCTCGCCTGCGGGGTGGGCTGCGTGATCCCGGCTGCGGCAAGCTCGGTCAGCTTTTCGGTCCCGCGCACAGAACTGGCGGCGGCGGTGGCGCTCAATATCCTTGGTTTCAACGTGGCGCGCAGCTTCGGCCCGGCGCTGGGCGGGGGGATCACCTCGCTTGCCGGGGCAAGCGGGGCCTTCGTGTTCAGTGCCTTTGCCTATGCGCTGGTGATCGCGCTGCTGTGGCGCTGGCGGGTGCCGATCGAACAGAATCTCAACCGCCGGCCGATCTGGCCGATGATGGCCGAAGGGCTGCGGTTTGCCGGCCATTCGCCGCAATTGCGCGCGGTCCTGCTGCGCGGCTTCACCTTCACCCTTGCCGGTGCTGCCGCCTGGGCAGTGATGCCGCTGTTCGCCGACGAGGTGCTTGGTGCCGGCTCCTTCGTCTATGGCCTGCTGCTGGCGGCGCTGGGGGTAGGGGCGGTGATCGGCGCGGGCACGGCCACCTGGTTCCGTTCGCGCTATTCGGCCGAAGTGATCATCCGGGCATCCGGCCTGATCTATGGCGCGGGCGTGGTGGGCGTGGCGCTTGAGCCGGGCCTGCCGCTGACCATGCTGTTGCTGGTTCTGGCAGGCGCGGGCTGGGTGCAGGCCCTGTCCGGCTTTGCGGTGGCGGGTCAGTTGTGGGCGACCCAGGCGGTGGTGGGCCGCGTCTCCTCCCTTGTCAGCGGCGTCACCTTCGGCGGCATTGCCATCGGCAGCTGGCTGTGGGGCCATTTTGCCGAGGACTTCGGCATCATAACGGCCTTCATGGCATCGGGCGCGGCGATGATCGTGCTGCCGCTTGTCGGACTGTTCCTCCCGATGCCGGCGCACCGGGGCAAACACGAGGACTGATCAGGCGGCCGCCCGATCCCCGCCGATCGGCAGCCGGGCGCGGGTTGTCGCCTGCGACAGGTCCAGCCCATAAAGCTTCGCCGCATTGCCGCCCACGATGCCGAGCACCTGTTCGGGGGGCATATGGCCCATGTGCTCGACGATCTTGGCGACCGAATTGGGCCAGATCGAATCCGGGTGCGGGTAATCGC
>CAZTED010000322.1:0-1638 GCA_964612175.1 uncultured Sphingomonadaceae bacterium | reverse complement strand
CAAGGAATACCAGATCATGCGCAACGCCAGCATCGCGGTGCTGCGCGAGATTGGCGTGGAAACAGGCGGTTCGAACGTACAGTTCGCAGTCAATCCCAAGGATGGCCGCCTGATCGTGATCGAGATGAACCCGCGCGTGTCGCGGTCCTCCGCGCTCGCTTCCAAGGCCACCGGCTTTCCCATCGCCCGCGTCGCCGCCAAGCTGGCCGTGGGCTATACGCTGGACGAGATCACCAACGAGATCACCGGTGCCACCCCCGCCAGTTTCGAGCCGACCATCGATTACGTGGTCACCAAGATCCCGCGCTTCGCCTTTGAAAAGTTCAAGGGCGCCAAGGTGGAACTGTCCACCGCCATGAAGAGCGTGGGCGAAGTCATGGCCATTGGCCGCAACTTCAAGGAATCGCTCCAGAAGGCGCTGCGCGGCCTTGAAACGGGGCTGGACGGCTTCAACCGCATGCTGGCGCTGGAAGGCGCCACGCGTGACGAGATTACCGCCGCGCTCAGCAAGGCGACGCCCGACCGGCTGCTCAATGTCGGCCAGGCCTTCCGCGAGGGCTTCACGGTGGAGGAAGTCAACGCGATCACCCATTACGATCCGTGGTTCCTGCGCCACATTGCCGAGATCATCGACGAGGAACGCAAGATCGGCGAGGATGGCCTGCCCAACGATGCCGCGGGCCTGCGCCGCCTCAAGGCCATGGGCTTTTCCGACAAGCGCCTGGCCACTCTGGCGGTGCGTTCGGTCCATGTTGCGGGCGGGCTGGGGGAGACCCAGGCCAAGCGGTCCGGTCTGCTCCACGATGCCCTGCGCGCCATGGCGGGTGCCACCAGCGAGGAAGAAGTGCGCGAGCTGCGCGAGAAGCTGGGCGTGCTGCCGGTGTTCAAGCGGATCGACAGTTGTGCAGCCGAGTTCGAGGCGATCACGCCCTACATGTACTCGACCTACGAAGCGCCCAGCTTTGGGCAGCCGGAGAACGAGGCCGATCCTTCCGACCGCAAGAAGGTGGTCATCCTTGGCGGCGGGCCGAACCGGATCGGGCAGGGGATCGAGTTCGACTATTGCTGCGTCCACGCCTGTTTCGCGCTGGCCGAGGCAGGCTACGAGACGATCATGGTCAACTGCAACCCGGAGACGGTGAGCACCGACTATGACACCTCCGACCGCCTCTATTTCGAGCCGCTGACGGCAGAGGACGTGCTGGAGATCCTGCGCGTGGAGATGTCGCGCGGCACGCTGCTTGGCGTGATCGTGCAGTTCGGCGGGCAGACCCCGCTGAAGCTGGCGCAGGCGCTGCAGGATGCGGGCGTTCCCATCCTCGGCACCTCGCCCGACGCGATCGACCTGGCAGAGGACCGCGAGCGGTTTGCCAAGCTGGTCAACAAGCTGGGCCTCAAACAGCCGATGAACGGTATCGCCCGCAGCCGCGATGAGGCCGCTGCGGTGGCCGCGCGCATCGGCTATCCGGTGCTGCTGCGCCCGTCCTATGTGCTGGGCGGGCGGGCGATGGAGATCGTCGACAGCGAGGCGCAACTGGATGACTACATCGCCACGGCGGTGAACGTGTCGGGCGACAGTCCGGTGCTGGTCGACCAGTACCTGCGCGATGCCATCGAATGCGATGTCGATGCCCTGTG
>CAZTED010000321.1:0-1673 GCA_964612175.1 uncultured Sphingomonadaceae bacterium | reverse complement strand
ACGTCAACGCCAGCTTCAACAACACCATGATCACCATCACCGACGCGCAGGGCAATGCGATCAGCTGGTCCAGCGCCGGCATGATGGGCTTCAAGGGCAGCCGCAAGTCGACCCCCTATGCCGCCCAGGTGGCAGCGGACGATGCCGGCAAGAAGGCCGCCGAACACGGCGTGCGCACCCTGGAAGTGGAGATCAAGGGTCCGGGTTCGGGCCGCGAAAGCGCGCTTCGTGCCCTGCAGGCAGTGGGTTTCAACATCACCTCGATCCGTGACGTGACGCCGATCCCGCACAATGGTGTGCGGCCGTCCAAGCGTCGTCGCGTCTGATCGAATGCCTCTCGCGGGGCGGGTCAAGAGCTCGCCGGCCCCGCGAACACAGTCAATCGCATCGGCCGCGGCACCTTTCGTGCCCGCGGCCGTTGCCGCCGAAACAAACCTTTAGGGGAAGTCCATGTCCGTCAATATGAAGAACTGGCAGGAACTCAAGAAGCCCAACAGCCTCGAGATCAAGGAAGGCGGCGACAAGAAGCGCAAGGCCACCTTCGTGGCCGAGCCGCTGGAGCGCGGTTACGGCCTCACGCTTGGCAACGCGCTTCGCCGGGTGCTCCTGTCCAGCCTTCAGGGTGCTGCGATCACCTCGATCAAGATCGAGAACGTGCTGCACGAATTCTCCAGCCTCGCCGGCGTGCGCGAGGATGTGACCGATATCGTCCTCAACGTGAAGCAGATCGCCCTGAAGATGGAAGGCGAAGGCCCCAAGCGCCTGCAGCTTTCCGCCACCGGCCCGGCCGAAGTGAAGGCCGGCGACATTGCCGTGACCGGCGATATCGAGGTGCTGAACCCCGAGCTGGTCATCTGCCACCTCGACGAGGGCGCCACGCTCAACATGGAACTGACCGCCGACACCGGAAAGGGCTATGTCCCGGCCGTGTCGAACCGTCCGGTTGATGCGCCGATCGGCCTGATCCCGATCGATTCGCTCTACTCGCCGATCAAGCAGGTCAGCTACAAGGTCGAGAACGCCCGCGTCGGCCAGGAACTGGACTTCGACAAGCTGAGCCTGACGGTCGAGACCGACGGCACGGTGACCCCGGAAGATGCCGTGGCCTATGCCGCGCGCATCCTGCAGGACCAGCTGACCCTGTTCGTCCATTTCGACGATGGCATCCCGCAGCCGGTCGGCACGATGATCGGCCTCGCTGTGGAGCCGCAGGAATCGGACACCAACCAGCTCAACCGCTACCTTCTCAAGAAGGTCGACGAGCTGGAGCTGTCGGTGCGTTCGGCCAACTGCCTCAAGAACGACAACATCATCTACATCGGCGACCTGGTCCAGAAGACCGAGGCCGAGATGCTGCGCACGCCGAACTTCGGCCGCAAGTCGCTCAACGAGATCAAGGAAGTCCTCAGCTCCATGGGCCTGCGCCTGGGCATGGACATCCCTGGCTGGCCGCCGGAAAACATCGAGGAAATGGCCAAGAAGCTGGAGCAGGAACTGCTCGGCTGATCGACCAGAGGTGCGCCCCGGCAAAGGCCGGGGCCTCCTTCGGCCTCGTGCAAGATTACCTGGGATCCCGGCCTTCGCCGGGAACCGATCATGGGACCGGCAGACCCTTTCTGCCTGCACTGGGGTACCTTGAACGGCCCCTTTTCGAACTGGAGTGAACTACAATG
>CAZTED010000320.1:288-1683 GCA_964612175.1 uncultured Sphingomonadaceae bacterium | reverse complement strand
CCGTATCCAGGCGCTTGTAGCCGGCGGTCTGGCTGTTCGCCACGTTGCCCGAGATGTTCGACAGCGCCGAGGCCTGCGCGTTGAGGCCGGAGATGGCTGTCGTCATCGCTCCGAACAGAGACATGGTTGCTGTCGCCCTTTCCATCCGCAGCGGCGGGGCCGCGCTTTTGCCGTGGTCCAATCGACAGTGTCGAGGCAAGTGCCATGCCACTTCAGGGAGCAGGCGTTTCGCAGCGGTGAACGGGGCGGGGGCAGGGTCGCTTTGCGCCGGGTGATCCGGCACAAAATGCCGATACGGGTTGGAAACCTCTGCTCGCTCAGGGCGCAAAGCTGGCCCGAAAGTTGCTGTTGGTGGACCGCGACGATCCGGATCCGGGCGTTGGCCAGCCGGGCGGGTTCTCCGGGCTGTCTGACAACTCCGGGGACTGGTCGACAAACTGGCGGGCTCACCAGGCATGCTGCAGCAGGTCTTATCATCGGCGCCATCAGCGCCCCAGCATCGCGGCGTCGGCGCCGCCGAAGCCTCAGGCGACGCACAACCTAGTGGTCAGGATTTCCTTGCCCTCCTGCCGCAGGCCAAGGTCCAGTATGAAGTGGCCCCCGCCGTCCAGACTTCCCCCGAAGGCATGATCGCCGATGAGGGCGCGTTTCGCGTGGCCGCCGGTACCCTCTCTGGCATCATCGCGGCCGGTGCCCCTTCCAGCGGCCAGGACGAGCCGCTGCAGGTCGCCGGCCGGGTTGGCCTCGATGCCTCCAATGCAAGGCAGGAGACGGACAACGCGAGCGGGGAGGCCAATGCTGCCCTGTCTGCCCTGCCTGCCCAGCCGAATGCGGCGTCCTCGGCTTCCCCGGCCACCGCACCTCTCGTGGCGGGTTCCCTCCCGGCGCTCCCTGCCGCATTGGCGGAGCCTGGGCCTGCGGGCCCCCGGTCAACTGCCCACCCGCATGCGGTCATTCCTCAGCAAGAGACGCCGCCGATTGATCTTTCGCCGGCCGGTCTGGGCCTTGTGACCATCGAGTGGAGTGGTGAGCCGTCCGCACGGAGCGCCTTGCGGGCAAAGCTGCCTTCGGACGATGCCGTCGGCGATAAGCCGATGCCTGCCGTCCAGGATTCAGACCTGGGCGCAGGCACCGCCACTGAGGCTGTCCTTGATGGCGCAGCCGAGCCGCCTTCGGCTCTCAAGACAGAACCGGTGTCTGCTCAGCCGGGAGGGTCTACGCTTGGCCCGCCGCTCGGGCCTTCCCTGGCGGAGGCGCGCGGCCTGTCGATCCCGGCCGACCTGGGCGCAGGCACCGCCACCGAGGCTGTCCTTGATGGCGCAGCCGAGCCGCCGTCGGTCCTCAAGACAGAACCGGTGTCTGCTCAGCCGGGAGGGTCTACGCTTGGCCCGCCGC
>CAZTED010000320.1:0-188 GCA_964612175.1 uncultured Sphingomonadaceae bacterium | reverse complement strand
TCGGGCCTTTTCTGGCGGAGGCGCGCGGCCTGTCGATCCCGGCCGATCCGTCCATGACCACCCCAGGGTCGATCTCCGGGCCACCCGGCCTCGGCCTGGCCTCATCCCCGCCTTCGGTCTTGGCCAGCGTCTGGCTGCCCTACCAACGCCTGCTTCATCCCCTTCTGTCCGCCCAGGTGGCGCCCGCC
>CAZTED010000319.1:0-1686 GCA_964612175.1 uncultured Sphingomonadaceae bacterium | reverse complement strand
CCTGATGGTGCTGTTGAACGCCCTTGACGGGTTCGACGTGCTGTCGAGCGCCTTTGCCGCGCCCGGCATTGCCGCGGACTGGGGCGTGGAGCGCGATGCGCTGGGCATCATGCTGTCGGCCGAACTGGTGGGCATGGGCTTTGGTTCGGTGATCCTTGGCGGTGCCGCGGACAAGTACGGCCGCAAGATCAGCATGCTTGGCTGCCTCGTCATCATGGCGATCGGCATGTGGTATGCCCATGCCAGCAACACCATTACCGAGATCACCGCATGGCGCTTCATCACCGGCCTCGGCATCGGTGGCATGCTGGCCGCCACCAACGCCGTGGTGGCGGAAGTCACCAGCAAGACCGGGCGGTCTATCTCCATGGCGCTCTATGTGATCGGCTATCCGCTGGGCGGCGTGATCGGCGGCTTTGCCGCTCAGGGCTGGCTGCTGGTCGAATATGACTGGCGCGCGGTGTTCCTGTTCGGCGCGATCTGCACCGCGGCGATGATCCCGCTGGTCTTGCTGCTGGTCCCCGAGACCCCTGCCTACTACGCCTCGCGCCGGCCCAAGGGCGCGCTGGAGAAACTCAACAAGTCGCTGACCGCCTATGGCAAGCCGGCGATCGATGCGCTGCCGGTGATCCAGGAGGCCGGCCCCAAGCCCAAGGTGACCGACATCCTGTCCAAGCCCGCGCTGCGCAAGGTCACGCTGCTGCTGGCCTTCGGCTACATGTTCCACACGCTGACCTTCTACTACATCCTGAAGTTCGCCCCGACCATCGTGGCCGGTGCCGGCTTCAGCCAGCCCGATGCTGCAAGCAGCCTGACCTATGCCAACATCGGCGGTGCGCTGGGCGGCTTCCTGTTCGGCTTCGTGATGCGCAAGTTCGACATCAGGTTCCCCACCATCGGCGCGGCCCTGCTGGGCGTGGGGGCGGTGGCCTGGTTCGGCCTGGGCCATGAATCGCTGTGGGACTGGCGCGTTGCCGCCTTCTTCACGATGTTCTTCCTGAACGCGGCGATCGTGGGTTACTACGCTGCCTTCGCCCGTGGCTTCCCGGCCTATGCCCGCGCCACCGGCACCGGCTTCGTGCTGGGTGTCGGCCGGTTCGGTGCGGCAGGTTCGCCGATCATTGCCGGCTACCTGTTCACCTGGCTGGGCAATTCCGAACTGCTGACCGTGTCGCTGATCATGTGTTCGGGCGCGGTGCTGGGCGCGGTGCTGCTGTGGTTCCTGCCGGACGACGATGGCGATGCGATTGCCGATGCCATCGCTGCCGAAGCCCAGCAGCGCGCTGCCTGATCTCAGCCGGTCGGGCCCCGCCGCGCCATTCCTGCCCGGGGATCGCGCGGCGGGGCTGACCCGGCCCGGCCTGACCGGGTCCAAGTTTCAGACTATCCAGGAGCCTACCGAATGAAGACCCGTGCAGCCGTAGCCTTCGAAGCCAAGAAGCCGCTGGAGATCGTCGAACTCGATCTCGAAGGGCCCAAGGCCGGCGAAGTGCTGGTGGAGATCATGGCCACCGGCGTGTGCCACACCGATGCCTACACGCTGGACGGCTTCGACTCCGAGGGGATCTTCCCCAGCGTGCTGGGCCACGAAGGGGCCGGGATCGTGCGCGAGGTCGGTCCGGGCGTCACCTCGGTCAAGCCGGGCGACCACGTGATCCCGCTCTACACCCCGGAATGCCGCCAGTG
>CAZTED010000318.1:0-1713 GCA_964612175.1 uncultured Sphingomonadaceae bacterium | reverse complement strand
AGGGCCTGCTCATCCGCGTGACAGGGGATATCATCGCCCTGTCCCCGCCGCTTATCCTGGAAAAGACCCACATCGATGAGATCGTGGGCAGGATCGCCGACATCCTGCCGACCATCGACTGAGCCTGCTGCGCCCTGCCAACGGCGCCCGAAACGCCTTGCGCCGCCCGTCCACGGGCACCCGGTCACGGCGACCGGGCACCCGCCGACAAGGCGGCGCAATCTGCGGCAGGCTCCTTAGAAGCGGAAGCCGAGCCCGGCGCTGATCACCCAGGGATCGAGTTCGTGCTTCGAACGCAGCGCCACCGCCGGACCGGCGTTGAAGGTCGCCGTGGTGTCGATGAAGTAGCGCTTGGCATCCAGCGAAAGCGCCATTCCACCTTCGTTGAGCGGGAAGTCCACGCCGCCCTGGAGCACGAAGCCCAGTTCGTCCGAGAGGTTGACGCGGGTCGCGCCAAGCGTCGCGGCGTCTGCGCCCACGCCTTCCCCGAAGATGAAGAAGTAGGTCGGGCCGGCACCGATGTAGGGCTTAATCCCGCCAAGGTCGAAGTGATACTTGGCGGTGACGGTCGCGGGCAGGATGATCGCATCGTCGATCAGTTCAGCCCCGGCCAGCCCGCCGGTACCGCGCACGTCGTGCGGGGTAATGCAGCAGATCGTCTCGATCGAGAAACTGGGCGAGAGGAAATACTCGATCGCCACGGTCGGCACATAGCTGTCGGTGGCGCGGGTCTGCGACAGGGCCGGCAGGCCGATGTCGTCGGTGACCACGTCGGTGATCTTGCCATCGGGGAGCACGCCGGTGGCAAAAGCCTTCACCTGGATGCTACCGGCATCCTGGGCTGCGGCAGGCGCAGCAAGGAGCAGCGCCGTCGCCGACATGGCGAGGGCGGCAGGAATTTTCAGAGTCATGTGGGGGGTTCCTGGTCTGGGGAGAGAGTGGTCAGGACCGCCTGGATGGTCCTGCAAAAGTACCGGCCGCGGGTTGCGGAGGGGGTGGGTGGGGGTGCGCCCCGCGGCCGGTTTCGCCTCAGCCCGAGTAGGGCAGCGAGGAGTGGTGAAGCACGATGAGCAAGCGCCCGTCGGCCCCACGGACATAGCCCCAGGTCTTGTCGACCGTGGTGACATTGCCGTTACTGTCGGTAAGGCGGACATTGCCCATGGAGATCGCCGAGTTGCCGGTGATCACGATGCCGGCATTCTCTGCCTCAACGGCGCGCCAGCCGCGCAGGGCGAAGCCGGTGTCCGGAAAATTGCTGTCGCCGCCCACGAAGTAGGCCAGGGCACCTTCGCGAGTGGTGCGGAAGGTCTGCGGGGCAAGGGTAAGGGTCGGCTTGAACAGCACCGGACCCAGGTGATAGGCATAGGCAGCATCGAGTACCTGCTCTGCCAGGGCCTTGGCGGCGGCATGACCGTTCTGTTCATACTCGGCGGAAATGGCGACCAGCGCCTCACCCCAGGCCCGCTGCGCGGCCTCGACTTCGGCCACGGTGATCGGCGCGTAGACCGCAGTTGCCGTAGCAGCCGCTTCCTGGGCATGAACAGCAACCGGGGCGGCAACCGCCATCAGCGGCGCTGCAGCGGCCAGGGCAAGGACCTTCAGGCGAAACATCTTCATTGCATTCTCCAATTTCTGGCGATCTGTGCGGAAACGACAACCGCTGACAAAACAACAGATAGGGCTGGTCACAGGCCAAATAATCAGCCGCTTGGC
>CAZTED010000317.1:0-1717 GCA_964612175.1 uncultured Sphingomonadaceae bacterium | reverse complement strand
ATCCCGCCGCGATCCGCCGACGCATGGCGCTGGTGCCGCAGGAAGGCATCCTGTTCGCCGCCAGCGCGCGCGACAACCTGCGCTATGGCGCGTGGGATGCGAGCGAGGAACAGATCTGGGAAGCTACCCGCGCGGCCAATGCCGAGAAGTTCCTGGCCGACCTGCCCGAAGGCCTCGATACCTACCTTGGCGAAGGTGGTGCGCGCCTTTCGGGCGGGCAGCGGCAGCGGGTGGCGATTGCCCGCGCGCTGCTTCGCGATGCGCCGATCCTGCTGCTCGACGAAGCGACCAGTGCGCTCGACGCCGAAAGCGAGCGCCTGGTGCAGCAGGCCCTCGAACGGCTGATGCAGGACCGTACCACGCTGGTAATTGCCCACCGCCTCGCCACGGTACGCGCTGCCGACCGGATCGTGGTGATGGATGCCGGCCGCATCGTGGAGGAAGGCGACCATGCCTCGCTGATCGCCAAGGGTGGGCTCTATGCCCGGCTCGCCTCGCTGCAGTTCGACGATGCCGGGGCGGCTACGACCAATGGACAGGCTTGAGGCACGGCTTCGGCGTTGCTAATCGACCAAGTAACGAGTGAAACCGACCAGCGGCGTTTTCGTAGCGCCACGCGTTGTTAAAGAGCATTCTCGCACATCCAGGCGCCTGTTGCCTGGGCATAGTCGCAATTCGCGTGCCCTTCCCGGCCACGCGCCTGTTACGAGAGACCCGATGATCCGTACCCTGCTTGCTACCGGCATTTCCGCCATTGCCCTGGCCGTCGCCATGCCCGCCGCGGCACAGCAGGCTGAGGTGACAGAGGCTCCCGCGCTACCTTCCATGACTTTCGGCACCTGGGGTGTCGATACCAGCCAGATCGATCCTGCAGTCGATCCCGGCACCGATTTCAATGCCTATGTCAACGGCCGCTGGCTGGCAGCGAACGAGATTCCGGCTGACCTGTCGCGCTATGGTGCATTCGATCACCTGCGCGAGGAGGCGGTAGCCGACGTCGAGGTTCTGGTGGCCGCACTGGTCGCCTCGAACCCGGCCCCCGGCACGCAGGAGCGGCGGCTGGTCGATGCCTACCATGCCTTCCTCGACCAGGATGCGATTGACGCGGCCGGCCTCACTCCGACCTGGCCCTACCTGACGCAGATTTACTCCGCGCCCGACCTTGCCAGCCTTGTCGCGCTGTTCGGCAAGCCGGGCTACCCCGGCATGGTTGCGGCCAGCGTGACGATCGACGACATTGACCCCAATGCCCATGCGGTGGCTGTCGGCTTTTCCGGCATGGGCCTGCCCGACCGCGACTATTACCTGGAGGATACCGAGCAGAACCTGGCCCTGCGCGCATCCTATATGGAGTATCTCACTTTCATGCTGGGCCAGGCGGGCTATGCCGACCCGGCTGCCGCTGCGCAGGTGGTCTACGATTTCGAGCGCCGTGTGGCCGAGATCGAGTGGGACCAGCAGATGATGCGGATTCCCGAGCTCACCTACAACGTGCTGACCCGCGATGAACTGGCTGCGCTTGCCCCGGCTTTCCCGACCGATGCCATGCTCGAAGGATCGGGCGTGGGCCATGTGCAGAGCTTCCTGGCGGCGCAATTGCTGCCGACCGAGGAGGAAGTGGCCGAACTGGGCCTTACGCCCGAGCAGCTGGCGCTCCTGGGTGGCGGCCTGCCGGCGATGATGCAGCTGGTGGCGGAAGAACCGCTTCCCAACCTCA
>CAZTED010000316.1:0-1721 GCA_964612175.1 uncultured Sphingomonadaceae bacterium | reverse complement strand
GCCGCGCGGACCCGCTTTGCCGAAGTCCTGTCGGAACAGGCGCGATACGGCGAGGCCGAGCGGATCTGGACAGGGCTGGCAGCGGAAGGCCGCGACCGGATCGAGGCGGGTGACGAGGACGGGCTCTATCCGGTCCTGCAACTGGGTAACACCCTCCACCTGCTGGGCCGGCAGGCCGAGGCGGAGCGGCTGCTGCGCGACACGCTTGACCTGTCTGCGACAGTGCTCGGCCGCGAACACATCTCCACCCTGGTGGCCCGGCACAACCTGGCGGAAATGGTGTTTGCGCAAGGGCGGAGGGAGGAATCGCTGCCGTTGTACCGCGATACTGCCGCGATCCTCGCGCGGACCCAGGACGAAGACCATCCGCTGGCGCTGCTCTCCCGTTCAGGGCTGGCGGGCAACCTGTCGGCGCTGGGACAGTTCGAGGAAGCCCGGCTGCTGCTGGAAGATGTCCGCGCAAGGCGTGCAAGGATCAATGGCGAGGACCATATCGAGACCCTGCGCACGGACAACGGCATCGCCCTCAATCTCATTAACATGGGCCGCCCTGAAGAGGCACTGGCCACCCTTTCCGCGATCGAGCCAAGGCTGGCCGCTCTGCTGGGCGAGCAGCACCCTGAAACCCTGCAACTGCGCCATAACATCGCCAGCGCCCGCCGCTTTGCGGGCAGGGACATGGCCACGACCCTTGCCGAGGCCCGTGCCACCGTGGCTGACCTGCGCGCCCAGCGCCGCAGGATCGTGACCGGCGGGGCCGGGGCGGCGGCGGCCCGCAACCTGACGGCGATGGAGCGGACCTATTACGACCTGCTGATCGATGCCGCCTTCAACGCGCTTGCCCTACCTGACGTGGACCGCACGGCCCTGGCGGCAGAGGTATTCGAAGCGGCGCAGGAAGTGGCCGATACCCCGGCCAGCGCCGCCGTGGCGCGGCGCACGGCGCGGGCGCTGGCGGCACGGCAGGGCGGCGACATCCTTGACCGGGTGGTGGCGCTGGAGGAGCTTTCGGAAGAGTATCGCCAGCTCCTCGACCAGCGCAATGCCCTGCTCACCGCCGAGGGGCAGGACCGGCGAGCGGGCGTTGCCGCGCTGGAGGCCCGGCTGGCCGAGGCCGATGCCGCCATTGCCAGCCAGACGGCAGCGCTGGAGCAGGCCTTTCCCGCCTATGCCGATCTGGTGCGTGCGCCGCCGATCGCGCTGCGCGATGCCTTCGATATGGTCGACGGGACCGATGACGCGATCCTTGTCATCCTGCCCACTTTCCTTGGCACCCATGTCCTTGCCATCGATGACGAGGGCTATTCGTGGGGCCGTTCGGACCTCACCACCATCGGCATCAACGCGCTGGTCCGCCGGCTCCTGTGGGATGTCGGCGCCTCCATCGACGTGTCGGTGGACGAGGCCGAGCAGTGGGAGGGCGAGGGCGCCGGCGCCTATCCCTTCGACCGCGACACCGCCTTCCGCCTCTATACCGAGCTGATCGCCCCGGTGGCCGGGCGGATCGACGGATCGCGCCACCTCTACATCGCTGCCGGCGGCTCGCTCGCCAGCCTGCCGCTGGGTATGCTGGTGACACAGGCGCCCGAGGGGGAGGACGGCGATCCGGCCGCCCTGCGGGCCACCAGCTGGCTGGCCGATGCCTTTGCCCTGGTGCAGCTGCCCTCGCTCCAGGCGCTGCAGTTCCAGCGCCGCTTCGGCGTGGAGGCGGGCGAGAGCGC
>CAZTED010000315.1:0-1726 GCA_964612175.1 uncultured Sphingomonadaceae bacterium | reverse complement strand
CGCTGACAAAACAACAGATAGGGCTGGTCACAGGCCAAATAATCAGCCGCTTGGCAGGCCTCCCGGCCTAGGTCGGATGGCCTATGCAGTTTGCGGCCGAACGATTAGGTAGATCCCATGCGTCAGACCCTCGTCGCCTTGCCCCCGCAGGTGGAAACCATAGCGGAACTGCGTGAACTCTACCGGGCCGCGGAAGCGCGCAGCGCACGCATGCGCCTGCTGTTCACTGCCGGGCAGGACCTGGCGCAGGCGGATGCCGCCACGCTCGACATGGTAATGCAGCACTGTGCCGAACGGCTCGCCTACTTCGTGGGGCGCAGTGCCGCGCGCTTTTCCCGGCAGCAGGCGCCAGGCGCCATTCCCTTGCCCGCGCCCGGCAGTTCCGAGGAGCGCGTGGGCTGGATCGTGATCGAGGGGCTGTCCACGGTCGAGCAGCTGGACGACGCCGAGGACCGCACCACCTTTGCCATGTACCTCGAACTGATGGGCGCCACCGCCGATCGCATCGCCCGGGAAGCGGAACGCACCCACCTGCTCGCCGCCCTGCAGGAGCGCGAGCAACGGCTCGAATCGCTCGTCAGCCAGCTGTTCAGCGCGCAGGAGGAAGAACGCCGCCGCGTGAGCCACGATCTGCACGATGGCGTGGCCCAGACGGCCACCGCGCTGGTCAGGATGCTGGAAGGGGCCGGGCCTGCCGGCGGGGAGGACATTCGCGCCTCCGACCGCGCGCAGCTCGCGGCCATCGCCCGCGACCTCGTCAGCGAACTGCGCGCCGTGATCGGCGGCCTGCGCCCCACCCTGCTGGATGACCTTGGCCTCAAGGCAGCCCTGCAGGCCCTGTCCGAAAGCCTGCAGCAGGACGGCTTCGACGTGCGCCTGTCGCTTGACCGGACAATGGCCCGGCTGCCGCAAACGGTGGAAACGGCGCTGTTCCGCGTTGCCCAGGAAGCCGTGGCCAACATCCGCAAGCATGCCGGGGGCCCATGCCTCGTTTCGGTGGAACTGGGCGCAGGAAGCGACGAGGAAGGCGGCTACCTGCGCATCTGCGACAGCGGCAAGGGCCTCGACCCGGCCCGGCCGGTATCGCTGCAGGCACCCCTTGGCACCCATGTGGGTATTGCTGTCATGCGCGAACGGATGGCGGCGATCGGTGGCCGGCTCGAATGGCGGGCCGGTGAAGCAGGAGGGGTCAGCGTCACCGCCTACCTGCCGGGTCCGCAATGACCGAGGCTGCGCCGCGCATCCTGATCGTTGACGATCACCAGCTCGCCCGCGAAGGGCTCAAGGCCGTGCTGTCCGCCAGCGGGATGGAGGTTGTCGGCCTTGCCGCCAGTGGCGAGGAAGCAGTGGGCCTGGTGCCCGACCTCTTGCCCGACGTGGTGCTGATGGACGTGCGCCTGGGCCCCGGGATCGACGGGCTGGAAGCCACCCGGCAGATCACCGCCCTGGGACTGCCGGTGCGGGTGCTGATGCTGACACTGCACGAGATGCCCGCCTACGTGCGCGAAGCCATCAGCGCCGGGGCGGCAGGCTACGTGCTGAAGGATACAGCGATCGACGGGTTGAAGGCTGCCATCGGCCAGGTGCTGGCCGGCCATTCCGCGATACCGCTGGGCCTTGTCGATGCCGCGCTGCGCAGCCCGCAGACCCCTGCCCGCACGCAGGACCTTTCCAGCCTGCTCACCGCGCGCGAGAACGACGTGGTGGACCTGATCGCGCAAGGCAT
>CAZTED010000314.1:0-1735 GCA_964612175.1 uncultured Sphingomonadaceae bacterium | reverse complement strand
CGAAAGGAACGATGCCGGCATAGCCGACACCAACGCCTTTTGGCGCGGTGTGCGCACAACGCTGGGGTAATGATCGACCCTGTTCGAGAGGACACGCTCGGAACCCCAGCACTGGAGTACCAAGCAAGTCGGGTTGGGGCAGATGTCGGAGTGGGTGGCGTGATGCAATACGGCGTCCGCCTTCATCCTCTGGATTTGCCGCTACACCGCTACATCCCGGGTGAGGCGCGAGGATCGGCGGGCATGCGTGAAGGCCGCCGACTTGTAGCGTTGTAGCGGCAAATTCCGGAGATAAAGGGAAGCGGAAAGGGAGCAGGGGGCCACCCCGAAGGGTAGCCTCTCCTGCCTGCGGTATGTTGGTTAGCGGTTAGGTGGTGGTGTCCGGTCCCTCCTCGTCAGTCTCGGGTTGCAGGTAGCGGCTCCACGCGTCAACGAAGTCCGCGCGCTGATAGCCCTTGATGCCAGCCTTGCTGTCCAACCGGATGTCGCGGGGCTTGATCCCGAAGGGCTTCAGCAAACGAGCCAACTGCGGCGGCGTGATGACCTTGCCGTTGTTGAACTCGGGCCAGGGCTGGTCCTCCATCTTCCCGAGGTGGTCGCAGAGGTCGCTGCTCGGCAGCTTGCTCGCACCAGTCTGCGTGAAGATGTTTCGTACCGCCGCCAGCAGCATGCCGCTGGTGCTCTCCGTCTCATTCGAGGCGAAGAGTCGAAGCAGGGCCTCACGCATCAGATCCGGCCAGCTACCCCCAGCAAGATCCGCGATGGCGAGCAGGGGCAGCGAGATGTCCCCCTCCCGATCACCAAACTCGTCCGGGATTTCCGGGTCCGGGCGCGTGCTGAAGTCGACAGCCTCAGCCCACTTCGTGATCCTACCGCGCAGTTCTGCCAAAGCCGGGCGGTAGTTCTTCACCTTTTCGATCCGCTCTCCATTCATCTTGCGGCGCAGATAGATGGGGACAGATCGCGACATGACGGTATCAGGCAGAACGCCGATCCCGGCGATGGCGACAGGTGCGAAGGCATGGAAGCTGCGCGGTACGAAGTCCTGGCCCGACCTGACAGATCGCCAGACCGCACCGGATTCCTCGAAGCCGCTGTTCAGCAGGCCCCGAATGCCTTCTTGCTTGGGTACGAACGTGTCCGCCTCGTCGATCAGCAGCGTCAGGCCGGGCTTGTCGCCCTTCTTGGTCGCGTCGATGAGCCGGAAGATGACGGACTCGGTGGCGTTATCCATCTTCATCGGCTGGCAGCAGAGTTCTCCCAGCAGATTGATGACGGTGGACTTCCCGCAGCCCTTTTCCGGCGACGTAATTGCCAGGCGAGGGGTATGCTTGAAGTACGGGTAGACGTGGGTGTGCAGCACCCAAGCCGCCATCACCACCGACTGCTCCTGGCTGATGACCAGATGCCGTCTGAACGCAGCGGACGCCTCGTCGAGCAAGGCAGCCGCTTCGGTACTATGGTTAGTCACTGTATCTTTCTCCATGAGCGGGAGGAACCATTTCCCGCCGCTCACAGAGAAAGATCGTTCCGCGGCCGATGACATTCGACGCGGGCAATTGTCATCGCTTCACCCCTGGCAGGCGCCCGGCGCACCACCCCACCACCCGGGTCGCATCGATCGGTTTCCGGCCAACCTTCACGCCCATCTTCGTCAGGGCGGCGGCGACCTGCTTGCACGCGGCCTTCCGCGATATGCCCTTCGTGGCCTGGAGAATCCTAACCCCGTCGACCG
>CAZTED010000313.1:0-1763 GCA_964612175.1 uncultured Sphingomonadaceae bacterium | reverse complement strand
CACCAGCGTTCCCTTGGTGCTGCCGCCCAGCCGCTCGAACCGCATGTCCGGCCAGCTTGCCGCCCAGCGCCGGGCGATAACCCGCTCGCCCGGGCGAGAGGCATCGTCGAGCAGCACCATGCCCCCGGGCGACAGCCGGTCGAACAGCGCTTCTGCCGCGCCGCGCACGTGCGGGTGGATCGTCCAGGGCGGGCCGTCGATGATCAGCAGGTCGATTGTCTCAGGCAGGTCCGGCAGGTCGTACCATCGACCGGGCCATTGCCCCGCGCGACCGGCAGAATGATGCATCAGCGGCGCATGGTTCAGGCGTGCAGAAACCCCTTCCTGCTGCAGCCATTCGCGCGTGGCTTCGACAAAGCCCCCGTGCTGGTCATAGCTGTGGAGCGTGCCACCACCATGCAGCATCAGGGCGCGGGCGCAGACGAGGCTGCTGGCGCCGGCGCCCAGTTCCACCACGTTGCGCGGGCGCAAGGCCTCCACCGCATCAACGATCCTGTGGAGGAAGCCGGTATCCGCCTTCCAGCTGCCAAGGTTCGGCAGGGCATCACCGGCCAGCCCGACCCGCGCGAGCAGCCGGCGTTTGCTCGCCTTCGTGCCTCCCCACAGGCTCCAGGCCAGGAATGGCCAGCTGATCGAGCCATAGGCCCAGACAGCCAGCCGGTCGCGCCAGGCCGGTGCCGCGGCGCTGCCGCCCGCATCGTCGCGCAAGGGAAGCAGGCCGGTTATGTCGCGTGAGGTCATAGGCGCCTTTTCCGGTAGGGCGGGCCGCAAGCAACCGGCCGCGCCGCACTGTCATGCCCCTGGGTGCGGAATACTACGCAGAGGTGGCAGGACGCCACAACAAACAGCGGCACGGTGCAAGACGATGCGAAAGGGCGCCGGACATGGCCCGGCGCCCCTGGCGTTCCATACGAGCGCAAAATGGCCACCCGGCCGGATCGCCCGCCGGTTGCCTACTGCTTGTTGAACAGGCCCTTGGCAAAGCCGGCAATGTCGTTCAGCGGGTTGCCGTCACCATCGCGGTCAAGCATGTCGAGCAGGCCCTTGGCCTGCGGGTTGTTCTCCAGCATCGTGGCAAAGCTGGTGAGCGAGCCTTCGCCGCCAATATGGCCAACGATGGAACTCAGCACCGATGGGTCGAGCCCGGTCTGTGCGGCGGCCAGATCCACCGTATCGCCCTGCATCTGGTGCGAACGGCCCAGCGCCGCAATCGCCCGTTCCGCCATCGCGGGCGAGATGCCCACCTTCTCCGCCAGGTTCACCACGTCGTCCGGTGCGCCGGTAATGCCCTTGAGGACTTCATCGAGGATGCTCATTGTCAATTCTCCCTTGGGTTTTCCCGACTCCCGTATGCCGATGATGGACCGCCTGCACATTGGCGCAAGTCAAAACAAAAGGGGCGGCAACCTCGCGGCGCCGCCCCCTGATTGATCAATGCCTGTTCCGTCAGGCGGCGACAGGGGCCGCCTGGCGCACACCTTCGTCCACATGGGCCGCGAACTGCTCGAAGTTGTCGATGAACAGCTTGACCAGCTTCTGCGCGGTCGCATCGTATTCGGCGCCATCGGCCCAGGTCGAACGCGGGTCGAGGATGCGGGTATCGACGCCTGCGGCCTCGAGCGCGGGCACGCTCACCGGAACCTCGAACCCGAAGTTGGGGTCCACGCGGTATTCGACGTTGTCCAGCGACCCGTCGAGCACGGCGTTCAGCAGGGTGCGGGTTCCCTTGATCGGCATGCGCTTGCCCACGCCATACTTGCCGC
>CAZTED010000312.1:0-1764 GCA_964612175.1 uncultured Sphingomonadaceae bacterium | reverse complement strand
GAGGCTGACGCTGCCCGACCGGACTACGAGGCCAAGCGGGCCGCCTACGAGGCTAGAGCACGCTGTGTTTGATCGGAATCGGGATTCCGAAACGGTCTGAGATCTGATTCAAGCTCTGGGCTGGGCGAAGGAGGCCGGCCTGGATGCGCCCCTACTCCGAGGACCTGCGTGAGCGCGCGGTACAGCGTGCGGAGGCGGGTGAGACGATCCGCGAGATCGCCGCTGCCCTGCGGATCAGTCCATCCTGCGTGTCGAAGTGGCGAAAGCGGCAGCGCGAGACGGGGTCGCTCGCTCCTGATCAAGTAGGCGGCCACAAGCCGCGTACCCTGACGGGCGAGCACGCCGAGTGGTTGCGGGCGCGCGTCGCCGAAGGCCCGTTCACCACGCGCGGCCTGACAGCGGAACTGGCGGCACGCGGTATCAAGACCGACCGGCGTGCGGTGTGGGTGTTCCTGCACGCCGAGGGACTGAGCTTCAAAAAAAACCGTGCTGCCCGCCGAGCAGTCGCGCCCTGACATCGCCTTCAAGCGCATCCGTTGGCAGGCTCACCAGCGCAAGATCGACCCACGCCGGCTGGTTTTCATCGACGAGACCTGGATCAAGACGAACATGGCCCCGCTGCGCGGGTGGGGCTTGCGCGGCCAACGACTGGATGCGCGCGTGCCGCACGGCCACTGGAAGACGCTGACCTTCATCGCCGCCCTGCGGCACGATCGCGTCGATGCGCCCTGCGTGATCGACGGACCGATCAACGGCGACCTGTTCGCCGCCTATGTCGAGCAGGTGCTGGTGCCGACGCTTGCACCAGGCGACATCGTCATTCTCGACAACCTCGGCAGCCACAAGGGACAGCGCGCCCGCCATGCCATCCGCCGGGCCGGTGCTCACCTGCTGTTCCTGCCGCCCTATAGCCCGGACCTGAACCCGATCGAGCAACTCTTTGCCAAGCTCAAGCACCTCATGCGCGCCGCAGAGCAGCGAACTGTCGAGGCCACCTGGCGAAAGGCAGGCGCCATCCTCGATCTCGTCAGCCCAACCGAATGCGCCAACTACCTCGTCAACTCAGGATACGATTCCGTGTAAACACAGCATGCTCTAGGTGCTTCTTCTTCCAGCCGGCCCGGTTGATCACAGGCCGCGCTTCCGCAGCTTCATCGTTGTCCCGTAGCGGCTGGAACCGGCTTTCGCCGTGAAGCGCGATGAAGGCGCGAACCGCCGCCACCGCCGCCGCATCCTCGGCCGCGCCATCCCCGCCCGGCCGGGCCGCGCGCCACGCCTTGAAGCAAGCCGCCGCCGCGCGCTCGGCCTCCCCCGGCTGCCAGGGCAGGATGCCGCACCCGGCGGCCATTTCGCCGGCCGCTGCCACCAGCGCGAAGCGGCCCGCCGCGCGCCGAACCTGCCCGCCCGTGTCCTTCCCCACATGCGAGGCCAGGAAGCCCCCCATCACCTCCCGCGCGCTGGCGGCCATGCCCTCGGGGTCCGCTGCCAGGTGTGCCAGCCATGCCCGCCCGGCGGTGCCGTAGGTGCGGCCGGTGGCGGCCCTCAGATGATCCGCCAGCGCCGCCGCATTGGCGAAGCCGTGCAGCGTCTCGAAAAGCCCCAGCGGCCCGGCCTCGGCGGGTAGGTCCAACACCCGCACCTCTTGCCCCGCCCGCACCCGGCGCGGCCCGCCGCGCGCCTCGGCCAGCCGATCAGAAAGCCCTTCCTCCCCGGTCGAGAGGAACAGCACGCGCCATTCTGCCACCCGTCGCGCCCCGCCATCGC
>CAZTED010000311.1:0-1768 GCA_964612175.1 uncultured Sphingomonadaceae bacterium | reverse complement strand
CGAACGGCGCGCGCACGCCGTGGTCGCACACGTGGCGCCCGGTGGCGAAGGCCATCTCGGCATCCTGCACGTGGAACCGGGCATTGGGAAAGGTACCGATGCCGCCGGCATGATCGTAATGCAGGTGGGTCAGGATCACGTCCTCCACCAGGAGGTGGTCGATCCCGGCAGCGCGCAGGCCGTCCACCACGCTGCGGGTGATGGTGCGCCCCCGGGCCATAGCAGCCTGTTCCCCGAAACCGGTATCGACGATCAGCGGCGGATGGCCATGGCGGTGGATCGCCCAGACGAAATAGTCGAGCGGCATCGGCAGGTCGTGGTCGTCCACCGGGCGCGCAAAATTTGCCGCAGCCGTCCGTTCGTGCCGGGCATAACGGATTGCGTCGATCCGGGTAACCGGCGCTGGAGTGGGAGATTCCATCGGCTCAGCCGAACCGCAACCGCACCGGCTGCCTCATCGGACCATGGCCCACGGTGGTCATCCACGGCTCGTAATCGCCGGCGATATCGAAACCCGCCACCTCGCGCACGATGGTGCCGAGGAAAGCCTGCGCCTCGGTCTGGGCCAGGGTGCGGCCAACGCATCCGTGGACGCCGTAACCCCAGCCGAGCGAGTGCTTGTTGTCCCGTTCGATGTCGTACTTCTCCGGGTCCGACCAATAGCGCGGATCGCGGTTGGCGGCGGCGAACATCAGTCCGCAGCGGGTGCCGGCGGGGACCACCAGGTCGCCTACCTGCACGTCGCAGGTGGTGATGCGGCCCGCCATGCGGCTGGGCGAATCCCACCGCAGCGATTCGTCGAAGGCGTTGCGCAGCAGTTTCGGATTGGCGCGAAGCTTGTCGTACTGGTCGGGAAACAGGGCCCAGGCGCGGATGGCATTGGCCATGGTGAGGTAGGTGGTGTCGGCCCCGGCTGAAAGGATCGTCTGCAACAGCAGCTTGGCCTCTTCCATGGTCACCTGGCCCCGGTCGGCCGCCCGGAAGATCTCCGCGCCGATGCCTTCGGGGTCGATCGCGTCCCGGTCGCAAGCGGTGCCCAGCCACTCGATCACGGCGGAGAAATCGTGGCTCATCGCCTCGTCGAACAGCTCGCCCGGCGGGCCCATGGTGGCCCAGACCATCTGCGAAAAGCCGTGCATGTGGTGGCGGCCCTCCTGCGGCAGGCCCAGCACGTCGGGCAGCACGCGGAAGATGTAGGCCTGGGTGATCTCGCCCACGGCATCGATCACCTCGCCTTCCCTGGCCCGCAGCTCGTCGACGAATTCCTGCGCTGCCGCCTCGAACACCAGCCGGGTCTTCTCCAGTGCGCGCGGCGACAGGGCATCCTGCACAACCTTGCGCACCTGCGTGTGGCGTGGCGGATCGTCGGTCAGGAGGATTTCGGGGCGCGGGCTGTTGGGATCGTGCCACGGGCGCGAACGCGATGAGAAGCTCTTCCAGTCGAGCAGGCCGGCTGTCACGTGTTCGTGACGGGCGATCATCACCGTGCCATCGTGGAGGCGCACGGCGGGCGCGAATTCGCGCACCTCGTCGTCCACCGCGCGGGCGTTGCGCACGGCTTCGGGCGTGAAGATGTCATAGGGGAAGAGGGGGATTTCCTTCATTTCAGCCCCTCCTTCCGTTCGTGTCGAGCGAAGTCGAGACACCTGCGTGCCATATCTCGACTTCGCTCGATGCGAACGGGCCGTGGTTCCCGGTCATCACAGTCCCAGCCCGTGGAACCAGGTCTCACCGTCCTGTGCGGTCTCGATATGGCCGGCGGTGGGAT
>CAZTED010000310.1:0-1777 GCA_964612175.1 uncultured Sphingomonadaceae bacterium | reverse complement strand
CCTGTGACCCGCTGATTAAAAGTCAGCTGCTCTACCTACTGAGCTACGGGCCCACGCGTGCCCGCGCATGGCGGGGCTGGAGCGGTCACCTAGGCAGGGGGCGGCGGCGGGTCAAGCGCGCAAGGAGCTGGGCCAGGCTGCGCCCCGTCACCGGATCACGCCAGGCCGGCACGATGGCTGCCGCCGGGCGCAACACGAAGTCCCGGTCCCGGAACAGCGGGTGCGGCACGGCAAGGTCGGCATCATTCACCGTCCCGCCACTCCACAGCACGATATCAAGGTCGATCACCCGCGAGCGCCAGCGCTGGCCGCGCCGCACCCGGCCAAGCTGCGCCTCCACCGCCTGCAGCATGTCCAGCAGGTCATGCGGCGCGAGCGCGCTTTCGAGCAACAGCGCGGCATTGGCATAGCGGCGCAGCGAGGGGCCGACGGGCGCGCTCTCGATCACCGGCGAGCACGCCAGCACCCGCCCCAGCGTGCCATCAAGGATACGGGCCGCGGTCGCCACCACCGCGCGCGGATTTCCCAGCTGCGGGTGCCGCTGGTTGGAGCCCAGCGCGACGAGGTAGTGGCTGGTGTTCAGATATCCTCCGCGATGCGGCCGTAGAGCTGCGGGCGACGATCGCGGAAGAAGCCCCAGCTGGCGCGGTGACGGCGGGCGGCCTCCAGGTCGAGCGTGGCCAGCAGCACGCCGGTCTCCCCGGCGCCGTATTCGGCAAGATAATCGCCCCACTCGTCGCAGATGAAGCTGTGGCCGTAGAACCGCTGCCGCAGGTAATCGGGGCCTTCGGTGCCGATGCGGTTGGCGGCCACCACGGGCATGCAGTTGGATACCGCGTGGCCCACCATGGCGCGCCGCCACATGCGGCTGGTGTCCATCTCGGCGTCCTTGGGTTCGGACCCGATGGCCGTGGGATAGAGCAGCACTTCGGCCCCCATCAGCGCCAGGCAGCGGGCGGTTTCCGGGTACCACTGGTCCCAGCAGATGCCCACGCCGATGCGTGCGGTGCCGGTGGGCACGGGAATGTCCCAGACCTTGAAGCCATCATTCCCCGGGCGGAAGAAGAACTTCTCCTCGTAACCCGGCCCGTCGGGGATGTGGCTCTTGCGGTAGGTGCCCATGATCTGCCCATCGGCGCCGATCATGGCCACGGTGTTGTAATAGTGGTGGCCGTCGCGCTCGAAGAAGCTGGTGGGGATGGCCACCTTCAGCTTCGCCGCCAGCGCCTGCATGGCAATGACCGAGGGGTGCTCGGCAGTCGGCCGCGCAAGCGCGAAGTACTCGTCCTTCTCCTCGCGGCAGAAATAGGGGCCGGAAAACAGCTCCGGCGGCAGGACCAGGTGCGCGCCATCGGCCGCTGCCTCCTCCACCAGCGCGGAAACGGCGGCGATGTTCTCTGCCTCGTCCCAGGAACCCAGGGGCAATTGCAGCGCGGCGACGGTGAGCTTGGTCATCCCCGCCAGTTAGCGGCTGCCCCCGGCCTTCTCAAGCACGCTTGCGGAACAGGAGGGTCATGCGGTCGCTTTCGCCGATGACCGCGCGGCGGGCGCGTTCCTCGCTGCCTTCGGGAGCGCCGCCGAAATTGGGCGCCAGCGACCATACGCCGCGTTCCCAGTTGGCCGGGTCAAGCGGGTTGGCGTTGATCTCGCTGCGGGCGACCAGTTCGAAGCCATAGGCCTCGAACAGGGCGATCACGTCCTGTTCCCGCTGGTAGCCGTTGTCGCCCAGCACATAGGATGCCGGCGCATCGGGCGCGGCACGGTGCTGCTCGATCCC
>CAZTED010000309.1:0-1787 GCA_964612175.1 uncultured Sphingomonadaceae bacterium | reverse complement strand
CCCGATTCTCCCAAACGCGATTACTGCAAGACGTGTTGCGTCTGGCGCAACACAAGTCCTGCACAGGGTGCATTACAGGAACGGTTCGTATCCCGGAGGCAGCTCGCCGTCCTTGCTGTCGGTCCCCGTGGGGGTGTGGATCCCGCATTCGGTCTTGTCCCAGCCCCGCCAGCGGCCGGCGCGCGGGTCTTCGCCGGGCTTGACCACGCTGGTGCACGGCGCGCAGCCGACCGAGAGGTAGCCTTGGGCCTCCAGCGGGTGGCGTGGCAGGTCATGGGCGGCGAAATAGGCTTCCAGGTCGTCCTTGGTCCAGTCGCCCAGCGGGTTGATCTTGAGGCGCCCGTTCTCGATCTCGAAGCGCGGCAGGTTCTCGCGGGTGACCGACTGGAACGCCTTGCGGCCCGAGATCCAGGCATCGAGGCCCTGCTTGGCGCGCGCCAGCGGTTCGACCTTGCGGATTTCGCAGCACCCGTCCGGGTCCCAGCTCCAGCGCAGGCCGTTCTCGTCCTTCGCCGCGATCACTGCCGGGTCGGGCTGCACGACGGAGGAATTGGCGAGGCCGAACAGCCCGGTCAACGTCTCGCGATAGGCGAGCGTTTCGGGGAACATCTTCATCGTGTCCACGAAGATCACCGGCACCAAAGGATCGGCTGTGGAAACCAGGTGCAGCAATACCGCGCTCTCGGTGCCGAAGCTGGAAACCACGGCAACCCGGCCCAGCGACCCTTCCGCAAACAGCTCTGCCAGCATCCTGCCCGCATCAACGCCGGCAAAGCGCGCGTTCAGGCGGTCGGCATCGGCCTGCGTAAACGCGGGCGCGGTGTCGATAATGTCCCGTTCGCGAACCATGGGGCGGGCAGCCGCTTCAGCCATGCCGCAGCTTCCAGATCGGCACCCGGCCATCGGTGGTGGGCTGGTAGACATCCGGCCATGTACGGAAGGCGGCCGCGACATCGGCCTCGTCCAGCGGCTTTGCGGGCGCGAAGCTGTCAAAGCCGCAGCGGCGCATGAAGGCGACCTGGTCCACCAGCACGTCACCCACGGCGCGCAGTTCCCCGGTATAGCCGGCTTCGCGCAGGATGCGGGCGGACGAATAGCCGCGCCCGTCGCCGAACTTGGGGAAGTTCACTTCCACCAGGGCCAGCCGGTCGAGATGGCCAAGCAGCGCCCGGGCATCATCGCCAGGTTCGATCCTGACGGCGGTGGCGTTCGACTGGTCGACAAACGCATCCACCGTCACCGCAGGATGGTCCACCTGCGGATCGTCGCGGAAGCGGAATTGCACGTCATCTGCACCCGTGCCGATTGCATCAGCCATAAAGCGCCTCCTTGAACGGTTCCATGCCGATGCGGCGATAGGTATCGAGGAAGCGTTCGCCATCCTGCTTGTGGGCGAGATAGACGTCGGTCGCCTTTTCTACCGCGTCAACGATACCCGCCTCGTCGAAGCCGGGGCCGGTGATCTTGCCGAGCGAGCAGTCCTCCGCTTCCGAGCCGCCGAGCAGCAGCTGGTAGTTTTCGGTGCCCTTCTTGTCGACGCCAAGGATGCCGATGTGGCCGGCGTGGTGGTGCCCGCAGGCATTGATGCAGCCGGAAATCTTCAGCTTCAGTTCGCCCACAACGTCGGCCTTGCCGTTGTCGGCAAAGCGCTGGCTGATCTTCTGCGCCACCGGGATCGAGCGGGCATTGGCGAGGCTGCAATAGTCGAGGCCCGGGCAGGCGATGATATCGTCGATCCGGTCGAGGTTGGCAGTGCCGAGGCCGGCAGCTTCCAGTTCGGTCCACAG
>CAZTED010000308.1:0-1794 GCA_964612175.1 uncultured Sphingomonadaceae bacterium | reverse complement strand
TGGCTGGCGCGGCGGGCAGTGCGATTGGAACCGATGGCTGGGCGCGCGCGCAGGTGGCCATTGCCGGCCTCGAATCGATGCGGAGCGACGCGATGATCGTGCTCGCCGATATCGACCGCATCCATGCCGAAGCGCACACCTCCGGCGGCGACATTACCCGCAGCCAGGCCGCGCGGGCGGAAGTGACGGCGCTGGTGGAACAGGAGGATCGCCTGATTGCCGCCCTGCTGGGCCAGCTCGGCGGCTAGGACCCCCTAACCTGCAAAGGTAAAGCGCGGGACCGGCCGAAACCGATCCCGCGCCAACGAGGCATAACTGGCGAGAACCTGTCGCGTGCGATCAGGGTCAGCGCACAAGGGCGGCAATGGTCACAACCGCCAGACCCCAGACGACGATCAGGACAGGGAGGATCAGAACCTGCACTGTTGCGGCGCCTGCGGTGTTATGCCCCGTAAGGGAGACAATGCCCTCGCGCTGGAAACGTGCCCATGACTTGGCCCTGGCCGGCGCCTGGGGTGCCAGCTTCGTCCAGATCGTGGGTACGCCGAACCCGGCGAGGATGATGAGCACGAAGATCGCCATGGGGATGATCAGCTCGGCATGGCTGAAGGCGAGCGCCGTGGTGGCAAGGAAGGTGAGGTAGCAGCCGACCGTCGCGATATAGAGACCGCGGGGCAGCTCGAAATTGCGATCGACGATGTGCGGTTCGCGCTGGGCCGGCGGAGCCTCGTGCACGATGGCATGGGCGGCGATGGTGGCGCGGTTCAATTTCTGGGCCATGATCGGTGATCCTTCCTTTTCGACAAGGGAAGGAATGGCGAATCGGAAGGCGATTCGCCTTGACGCCGGTCAAAATTGTCCGGTCGAAAATTTCTGGCTGGCCATCATGGCTGCGACAGGTTCAGCCCCAGCGGGCAAGGTCGCTCCGGTCCTGTTCGCGCGGTTCGATCCAGTTCCAGATCCCACCGCGCTTTTCGCGCTTCCAGAACCACGAATCGCTCTTCAGGTGATCCATGGTGAAGTCGACCGCCTGGATCGCCTCGCGCCGGTGGCGGGCGGCGGCGGAAACCAGCACAATCGGTTCGCCCGGCTCCATCACGCCGCTGCGATGGACCACCAGCAGGCCCATCAGCCCGAAGCGTTCGATGGCCGCATCGGCCAGCGCTTCCATCCCGGCCAGCGTCATGCGTTCGTAATGCAGCAGTTCGAGCGCCTCGACCCCTTCGTCGGATCGCACCTCGCCCACGAAAGTGCAGACGCCGCCAAGGCCGGGGTGGCTGTTGGTGAAGGGGCCGACAAAGGCGCCGGGATTGAACGGCCGGGTCAGCAGGCGGACGTCGCGCGCCATGTCAGCCTCCGCTCACCGGCGGCAACAGGGCCACCTCGTCCCCCGCCACGGCGCCAAGCGAGGACTTGTCAGCCAGCAGCGCGCCATTGAGCGCGATCCGCGTGCGATCCTGCCGCACCGCTTCGGCCAGCGGGCCTTGCAGGATGGCGAGCAGTCCCGGCCAGTCGAGCGGGGCCTCGACCATGCGCTCGTCAACGCCGGCAAGATCGGCCAGCTTGCCGAGGAAGACCAGCCTGACGCCCATCTCAGCCCCCCGTCACCGACATGTGGCGCGGCTGCGCGGGCGCTGCCCCTTCGGCAATGCGGAAGTGATGGCGTTCGGGCTTGATCCGCATCGCCTCGTCCAGTGCATCGGCCAGCCGCGCATCGGGATCATCGGAGCGCAGCGCGCCGCGCAGGTCCACCATCTCCGCCCCGCCAAGGCAGGCATAGAGCTGGCCCGTGGC
>CAZTED010000307.1:0-1875 GCA_964612175.1 uncultured Sphingomonadaceae bacterium | reverse complement strand
CGTTCCACCAGGCGGGTGCGGCGCTCGATCTTGTGGGACTGAACTGGGAAAGGCACCAGCTCCGCAAGCTGCCTGTCCGGCCCGAGTTCTATCCGGCCCTGGTCGGTCTCGATGACGGTTCTGTCGTTGCCGTGATGGACATTGCCGATCGTGACCTGCTGGTCTGGCGCGCCGGGCAGGAGCAGGCGGAGTGGATGCCGGCCGCCGATCTGGCCGCCAGCTATGGCGGTGAACTGGTGACCGTAACCGGCAATCCCGACATGCTGCGGGAAGAAGCCGCACCCTGGCATGCCAAGGCCCGGGGGCACTGGTTCTGGTCGGAACTGCGCAAGGAGCGCAAGGCATTCCGCCCGATCCTGCTTGCCTCCCTGCTCGTCAACATGCTGGCCCTGGCCCTGCCGCTGTTTTCCATGAACGTCTATGATCGCGTCATCCCCAACCAGGCGGAAGCTACGTTGTGGGTGCTGGCCACCGGCGTCTTGCTGGCATTCGCACTGGAGTTTTCCCTGCGTTCGGCGCGCACTGCCGTTGTTGACCAGATCGGCAAGCGGCTCGACCTGCAGTTGTCGCAGAAGATCTTTTCCCGCCTGCTTGCCTCGCCGATGAGCGAACGGCGCGGCAGCACCGGCGCGCTCGCTGCGCGGGTCAACGAGTATGCGATTGTCCGCGATTTCTTTGCCTCGACCACGATCGTGACGATTGTCGATGTGGCCTTCCTGGCACTGTTCATCGCCGTGATTACCTACATTGCCGGTTGGCTTGCGCTGGTGCCGATCGTTGTCATCGCAATGATGGCGGTTGCCGGCTTGTACCTGCAACGCAAGGTAACCGACGCTTCGCGCGATGCGCAGGCTGACCATGGCCTGCAGCAGACTATGCTCGTGGAATCGATGGCTGGCGCGGAAACGCTGAAGAGCATTTCGGGCGAACGGGCGATGCTGGGCCGCTGGCAGTCGCTGGCCGAGATGGGCAGCACTTCGCAACTGCGCCTGCGCCGGATCAATGCCCTGGCCGTGACCCTTGCCACGACATTCCAGCAGTTTTCCAGCGTGGCCCTGGTGGTTGGTGGCTATTACCTTTTCGCCGCCGGCGAGATCACGATGGGTGCCATCATCGCCATCGTCATGCTGGCTTCGCGCTCGCTTGCCCCGGCCGGGCAGCTGGCTTTCCTGCTTACCCGTGGTCGGCAGGCACGAGACGCACTGGCCTCGATCGAGGACCTGTTCGCCCAGCAGGACGAGCGGCAACGCGGCAGCATGGCCCTGCCCGCAGTGGCTGCGGGGCATTCGATCCGCCTCGAAAACCTCTGCTTTGCCTATCCCGAAACCTCGGTGAATGCGCTCGACCGGATAAACCTCGAAATTGCGCCGGGTGAGAAGATCGCGATCATCGGCCGGGTGGCTTCGGGCAAGTCCACCCTGGGGCGGGTCCTGTGCGGGCTCTACGAGGCGGGTGAAGGCGCGATGTATGTCAGTGGCGTCGACAGCCGGCAGTTCAGGCCTGCGGAATTGCGGGCATCGTTCCGTTTCGTGGGCCAGGATGCCAGCCTTTTCACCGGCTCGCTGAAGGACAATATCGCGATCGGAAAGCCCGGGGCCAGTGATGCGGAAATCCTCGCTGCCCTGAACAGGAGCGGGGCTGCAGCCTACCTTGCCAAGGACGAGACCGGGTTCGACCGGCAGGTGGGCGAGCAGGGCCGCCGCCTTTCCGGCGGGCAACGGTCATTCCTGTCGTTGTCACGCGCTTTCCTGACCCCTTGCGACCTGCTGTTCCTCGATGAACCCACCGGCGCCATGGACAGCCAGACGGAGCGCCTGTTTGTTGAACGTTTGCAGCAGACAATGTCCGAAAAGCAGACACTGATCGTTTCAACCC
>CAZTED010000306.1:0-1921 GCA_964612175.1 uncultured Sphingomonadaceae bacterium | reverse complement strand
ATCTGCTCACGGCCATGGCCGGTTTGCCGCTGCAGACCGGGCGCGACAGCCGAACCTTGCCCGAAACGCCTCAAGCCGAGGTGGCGCAACAAGACGCATTCCTCGCCGCCTTCGCGGGAGAGGAGGCAAGGGCGACATTGGCCGTTACCGACGGTGCATCGCCTGATCCGCGCGCTTGGGCCGCCTCGCCGCCCCCCGCCGCGCCCAAGGGTCAGACGGTGCCCATGGCCTTGGCCGCAGAAATGTTGACACAGCCATCCGGTGGCGAAACCGTCGTAGCCATGACGGTTCAAGTGCCGGAACACCCGGCCGTGAACCCGCATCCTGCGCTTCTGCCCGTGCGCGATCCGACCGGGGCCTGGCTTCCGGACAGGCTGCTGCCGGATGCGCCTTCCGTTCCTGCCGCCGGGGTGGTCCTCGAAGTGCCCAAGCCGGGCCCGGATGCGCCCCTGCCCGATGCAGCGCTGCAGAAAGCAGGGCGTGCGGCCCTGATGCCGCACTCCGAAGTTTTCCTGCCCACACCCGACAGTCAGCCCTCGGGCCCCGTCACGACAGCCGCGAAACCCCTTGCCGCGACGGGGATCGGGGGGGCTACCCTCGCTGCGCCGAATCCAGCACGACAGACGATTGCGGTCACTTCGGCCAACTCGGCATCTCCCCAGATCGGCGAACCCGACCCTCAAGCCGCAGCCGCGCCGGTGGCACATCCTCCCCGGCCTGGCGCCATGCCAAGCGACCCGACGCCGATTGGGCGGGAGGTCGCTCTCGCGCTGGCTGGTCGCGGGAATGCCCTTGCCCCATCGCCCGGCATCATCGAACCCACCGAGCCGGTGCCGACTGATCGCATCGGCGATGGTGCGGGGGTGCCGGCTGTCATGACGGCGGATGGTGATGCACCAGGGAAAGCTATCCTGGGCCAATACGTGGAAACAAAGTCTGCCAAGACAGGGGGCATGAGGCCGGCGCCTGTCCCTTCCGCCCATTTGGCCGTCGCGCCACAAGCGGCGGCTGACCCGAAGGCAATTCGTGCCCGGCCCGAGAATGTCCCGCCCGCGGCCTCTACAGCCGCGCAAGGCACCGTCACGGCAGCGATTGCGGGGACAAGTGCGGAGACAAGGGCAAACCTGTCGGAGGACGTGGATCGGCCCAGGCCCTGGACCGGAAGCGCACTGTCTGCTGCGAAGACGCCCGGCGTCATCCCCGTTCCCTCGCCGATCGGTGGGCAAGGGGTAAGCGTGCCGGTCGAAGATGTCGTGTTCAACCCTCGGGCCGCGATGGCGTTGCCCATGCCTGTCGCCCCTGTGCCTGGCCGCGCGTTGCCCCTCCCTCCGGGTGCAGTGGCGATTCTGGCCGCGCCGGGCGAAGCGATGAGGCACGGTGCGCAGCCTGCGCATCCTGAACTTCCGCTGGCGATCCGTGCGCCGGAAATCGCCCCCAAGGCCGTACCCGTGATGCACAGGGCGACGAGCCAAGGGGCATGGATGCCCCCAACTCCCATTGCTGCCACGCTGCCGGACATTCCCGTCGCGCAGGGCGGGCCAACTTCGCCACCCTCCAAGGTCGATGCCGCGCCAAATGGCACCCCTGTCTCCGGCCCCACGCCCATCGCTGCCGTTTTTCCGCAGGTCATGGCTACGCTTGCCGTTGCACAGCCGCGGCCCGAGATCGGCCTGGGCGGGCCGCGCGCGCCTCAGGCCTTTCCCCTGATCGCCGGGCCCGAGTCCGAACCGCCCTTTGGCTTGGCGTCCGTTACGCCCCAGCCCATGGTCGCGCCGGGCGACCGGGCCACCCCCCCCGATCTGCCGCCGCAGGCGGCCCGGCAGATCGCCGTCGCCTTGGCCGAGGTTTCGCGCGATCCGGCTGGCGCGGTCGAAGTCGCGCTCGATCCGCCCGAGCTTGGGCGCGTCCGCCTCAGCCTCGT
>CAZTED010000305.1:0-1921 GCA_964612175.1 uncultured Sphingomonadaceae bacterium | reverse complement strand
GAGATCGGCGGCGCGGGGCAGGCGCGGCTGGCGGCGGCCCATGTGCTGGTGCTGGGGCTTGGCGGCATCGGTGCCCCGGCGCTGCAGTTCCTCGCTGCCTCGGGGATCGGCCGGCTGACGCTGGTCGACAACGACACGGTCGATACCAGCAACCTGCAACGCCAGACGATCTATACCGAACGCGACGTGGGCCACGGCAAGGCGGTGGCTGCGCGCCAGTGGGTGGCGAACTTCGACCGCGCGCTGGAAGTGGTGATCAGCGATACCCGCATCACGGCCGAAAGCATTCCGGCCATGCTGGCGGGCGTGGACCTGGCACTGGACGGGACCGACAACTTCGCCACCCGCCTTGCCGTATCGGATGCCTGCGTGGCAGCCGGCGTGCCCCTGCTCTCGGCCGCCGTTGGCCGCTTCCAGGGGCAGGTTGGCGCCTTTGCCGGGCACTTGCCCGCCAGCCCGTGTTATCGCTGCTATGTCGGCGATGCCTTCGATGCGGATGACTGCGACACCTGCGCGGACGATGGCATGCTGGGGGCCATGGCCGGCTGGACCGCCACCTTCGCCGCGATGCAGGCTGTGCGGATCCTGCTTGCCCAAGGGGGCCTTAACCAGATGGGCGATCCGCAATGGGGCAAGCTGCACCTGCTCGACGGCCTCAAACCCGGGATGCGCACGCTGGCAATTGCCAAGGACCCGGCTTGTCGGGCCTGTGGCTCAGCCGCCTAGCATCTGTTCCACCCAGGCCGGCACCAGCTCGCTTGCCGGGCCAAGCCGGGTTTCATCGAACATTGCGCTGCCAAGGCTGCGCTCAAGGTTCAGTTCCAGTGTTCGGGCCCCCACCCGCCGCGCTTCCTCCACGAAACCTGCCGCCGGGTAGACCGCGCCGCTGGTGCCGATGGAAACGAACAGGTCAGCCCGGGCAATCGCCGCGAAGATTTCCCCCATGCGGTAGGGCATCTCGCCGAACCACACGATGTCGGGCCGCAGCGCCGCCTGCCCGCAGGCCGGGCACGGCGGGCGATCACGCAAGGTAGCGGTCCAGCGGTGGCGGGCATCGCACAGGGTGCACCAGGCGCTCAATGCCTCGCCATGCATGTGCAGCACGCGGGCCGCGCCGCCGCGCTCGTGCAGGTCATCGATGTTCTGTGTGACGATCAGCAGCTCGCCCCTGTTTCGAACGGGCTTCCACGCCATGTCGAGCCGGCCCAGCGCCAGGTGCGCGGGATTGGGATTGGCGGCGCGGACCTGCGCGCGCCGCTCGTCATAGAAGCGTTGCACCAGGTCCGGATCGCGGCGGAACCCTTCGGGCGTGGCAACTTCCTCCACCGGGTGGTCTTCCCACAGGCCATCGGATGCACGGAAGGTCCTGAGGCCGCTTTCGGCGCTGATCCCCGCACCGGTCAGGATCACGATGTTGCGAATGGAATTGCGCGTTTCTGGCATGTCGCCCATGAAGCACGACGAACAAGGGAATGACAATGGCACGTATCGGCATCATCGGCAGCGCGGGGCGCATGGGGCAGGCGCTGGCGCAGGCGATCGCCGCCGCAGGGCACACGGTTTCGGGCGGCGCAGACAAGGGCGAGGACGTGACCCGCCTGGCCGATGCGAGCGACGCGCTGGTCGATTTCTCCGCGCCCGCCGCGCTGAAGGACAACCTGTGCGCCGCAATCGGCGCAGGCATCCCGATCCTTGTCGGCACCACCGGGCTTGATGCCAGCCATCACGAGGCGATCGACAACGCCGCCCGCGCCGTGCCGGTGCTGCAGACCGGCAATACCTCGCTCGGCGTCACCCTGCTCGCCCACCTGGTGGCAGAGGCAGCCGCAAGGCTGGGGACGGACTGGGACATCGAGATCGTGGAGATGCACCACCGCATGAAGGTCGATGCCCCCAGCGGCACCGCGATCCTGCTGGGCGA
>CAZTED010000304.1:0-1923 GCA_964612175.1 uncultured Sphingomonadaceae bacterium | reverse complement strand
AGAAGAACTGGTCAACCAGGTAGCCGTGCGCGCCGTGGATCTCGACCGTATCGAACCCCAGCGCCCGGGCAGCGCGGGCGGCCTTGCCGAATGCGGCCACGGTATCGGTAATCGCCTCCTCGCTCATCGGTTCGCCCACCACCTTTCCGGGCTTTACAAGGCCGCTTGGAGTATCAGGCGGCGGACGCTGGAACGATGGTTCGGCCCTGACCCCGCCGGTATGCCAGATCTGCGGACCCATCTTGCCGCCCGCGGCGTGCACGGCAGCGATCACCTTGGCCCATCCGGCCAACGCCTCTTCTCCGTGGAAGAACGGAATGTGGGCCATGTTACGGCTGGCGGGCCGGTCCACCACGGTTCCTTCCGACAGGATCAGGCCAACTCCGCCCTCCGCACGGCGCCGGTAATAGGCGGCATTGGCATCGCCCGGCACGCCATCGGGCGCCATGTTGCGGGTCATCGGTGCCATCACGATGCGGTTGGACAACTGCAACTTGGGGGAGGTGAACGGCTGGAACAGGACGGCGGTGTCGGTCATCAGGGAAGCTCCGTTGTGCTTTGCGGCACAGAATGGGTGAATCACGCGGCGCGCTCAAGGGCCCCTGGGCGCGGTAAGGAATGCCGGTGGCCCTATTGCGAAAACAGCAGGACGCTGCGCCCGCCGCCAGACAGCTCGATTCCATTGGCAGGGGTGCGCACGGCGTGGTCGGCGGCATCGATTACTGCAGCCAGTTGCAGCAGGCGGGGGTGGATCGGCGTGTCGCAGGTGCGTGGTTCGGCTGGCATCCGGTTGGTGAACAGCACGCCACCTTCCAAATCTGCGGCCCAGGAAAAGGTGCCGCATTCCTCGTCGAAACTGATGACCGACGGGACAGCGGAAATGGACAGCGCAATGCCGAAACTCTCGTCAAACGGCTCGCCATCGATACCGGCCACACGGTATTCGCCCACGAGAACTGCGGAATCAAGGATTGCGACATCCGCCGCTGGCTCGACAGTGGCGGATGCAACCGCCGTTTCCGGTGGTTCTGGTAGTTCTGGTGGCGCGGCGTCCTCCCCGCAGGCCGCGACAAGGAGACAGGGCAGGAGGCAGATGCTGAAAGGCTTCATGCGAAGAGCATGGGTTGGTGCGTGCGCCACTGCAAGAGTTATCGGATAGCCGCCCGAACCAGCCCTGCCCCTGCTCAGCCCCCGGACCAGTAGCCCTCGTCCGGCAGGCCGCCGGCCTGCATGCTCGCCACCATGCGCACGGCAAGGTCGAACAGGCCATCGTGGCGGTCGGGCCTGACGAGGCCCGCAAGCTGGCCGGCGAAGCCATCCCGGTTGCCGGACATGGCCTGCGTGGCAAGTGCGGCGATGGTCGCTTCGTCAGGCGATAGCAAGCCGCAGCACGGGCGCAGCACAGTGACCCGTTCGGGCCAGCAGGTTCCCAGCCTGTCGGCAAAGGCGATGAAGGTCTGCGCCGCCTCGATCGAGGCGAAGCGCTGCACCAGGTGGGGCAGGGGATCGCGGCCCTTGCGGCTGGTCACGGCAAGCAGGCGGACAGATCGCACCACGACCTGGCCGATGGCCTCCTGGTCACACAGGCGCGGTACCTGCGCCAGCCGGGCAATGGCGATGGCCGGAGCGAGGGAAGCCGGCAGCTTGCCGGAGGGACGACGAGGAGGATCGTACATGGGCACCCTTCTTGCGATCGATTCGCAGAAAGGATATGTGATCAACGCCATTGATGCAATTGCGAATTGTTTGCATTTAGGCAGGGGCGCTCAAAGCAAAGGCCCCGCCGGATCGCTCCGGCGGGGCCTTGTTTGTCGTCCCGACAGGGCCGGGGAGATTATTCCCCGTCCTTGCCTTCTTCGGCGGTATCGTCCTGGTCTTCCGGCAGGCTGCCGTCATGGTCGGCCGCTTCCGGGTTCAGGTATT
>CAZTED010000303.1:0-1926 GCA_964612175.1 uncultured Sphingomonadaceae bacterium | reverse complement strand
GTGGAAGAAATCGCCCAGCGCCTCCACCACCGCGCCGCCTATGCCGTCGATGGCGGTCAGTTCGGCCAGCGCCTCGGCATCGCCGCCATGGGCCTTCCCGGCCACATCGCGCAGGGCCGGCAGGGTGCAGAACCGCTTCATCAGGTCGCGCGCGGTCACCGCGCCAACGTGGCGGATGCCGAGGCCGAACAGCAGCCGCGCCGCATCCGGGCTGCGGCGTGCCTCGATGCTTGCCAACAGGTTGTCCACAGACTTGTCCTTCCACCCCTCGCGCCCGAGGATCTCGGCGCGGCGGCGGCGGAGACGGAAGATATCGGCCGGGCTTTCCAGCCAGCCCAGCGCAAAGAATTCGTCGATGGTCTTTTCGCCAAGGCCATCGATATCCAGCGCGGCGCGGCTGACGAAGTGCTTCAGGCGTTCGGTCCGCTGCGCCGGGCAGACCAGCCCGCCGGTGCAGCGGACATCGACCTCGCCCTCCTCGGCCACGGCCTCGCTGCCGCATTCGGGGCAGTGGTTCGGGAAAACATAGGGATCGCGCCCGGCTTCGCGGGTGAGGTTCTCGACCACCTGCGGGATCACGTCACCGGCGCGCTGGATCACCACCCGGTCCCCCGGCCTGACACCCAGCCGGGCGATCTCGTCGCGGTTGTGCAGGGTGACGTTGGTCACCGTCACCCCGCCCACCAGAACCGGGGCAAGCCGGCCCACCGGGGTGAGCTTGCCGGTCCGCCCCACCTGGATGTCGATCGCCTCCAGCGTGGTTTCCGCCCGCTCTGCCGGGAACTTGTGCGCAATGGCCCAGCGCGGTGCCTTGGCCACGAAGCCCAGCCGTTCCTGCAGGTCCAGCCGGTCGACCTTGTAGACCACGCCGTCGATCTCGTAATCCAGCCCGGCGCGGCGGGACTGGATGCTGCGGTATTGCTGCAGCATATCGGCCACCGAACTGCACAAAACCAGGTCGGGCGAGACCGGCACGCCCCAGCTTTCGATGGCGCGCATCACTGCCATCTGGGTATCACCGGGAATGCTGCTCGCCGCCCCCCAGCCGTGGGCCAGGAAACGCAAGGGGCGCTGCGCGGTGACGCCGGCATCCTTCTGCCTGAGCGATCCGGCAGCGGCATTGCGGGGGTTGGCAAAGAGCTTGCCGCCGGCCGCCTCCTGCGCCGCGTTAAGCGCAGCAAATGCCTGTTTTTCCATGTAGACTTCGCCGCGTATCTCGAACACGGCGGGCACGTTGCCGCCGAGCTGTTGGGGTATGTCGGCGATGTGCGCGACATTGGCGGTCACGTCCTCGCCCACCTGGCCATCGCCGCGGGTGGCGGCGCGGACCAGTGCGCCGTTCTCATAGCGCAGCGAACAGGACAGGCCGTCGATCTTGTCCTCGGCGGTGAAGGCCAGCTCCGCGTCCTCCGCCAGGTTCAGGAACCGCCGCACCCGCGCCACGAACTCGGCCACGTCCTCGTCGGCAAAGGCGTTGTCGAGGCTCATCATGCGAACCTCGTGCGCCACCTTGCTCAGGGGCGAGGCGGCGACCTCGTGCCCCACGGCTCGGCTCGGGCTGTCGGGCCGGACGAGGTGCGGAAAAGCCGCTTCCAGCTCCGCATTGCGGCGGACCAGGGCATCGAATTCGGGATCGGTAATCTCCGGCGTGTCCTCGGCATGGTAGAGCCGGTTATGGTACGCGATGGCCTTAGCCAGCCGCATCAGTTCATTGGCGGCCTCGGCTTCGGAGATTCCGGGCACTACTTGTCTCCCAGCAGCCGGTCATCCCGCGTGAACAGCCAGTGATCCCGGTCCCATTGCAGCGAATAGCGGCTCGACAGGGAACTGGTCGCCCCGGCCATGTAGCCGCCAAAGCCGTTGCAGCTCAGTTCGTCGGTGCAGGTGAAGGTGTGGAGGGTGAAGACCATCGCCGGCTCACCCGTC
>CAZTED010000302.1:0-1939 GCA_964612175.1 uncultured Sphingomonadaceae bacterium | reverse complement strand
GGCGCATCTTGACGTAGACATCGGCCAGGAAGCCCTGGAAGCCGAAACCGCCACCGTGGGGATCGGCCGAGCGGTCGCTCTCGGCCCTGTCCTTGATGTCCAGTCCGGCGCAGAATGCCCGGCCCGCGCCGCGCAGCACCACGACCCGGGTCTCGCGATCATTGTACAGCCGACCGAAATAGTCGTTCAGTTCCCCCGCCATTTCCAGCGAAAGGGCATTGAGCACATCGGGCCGGTTGAGCGTCAGCCAGTCGGCCGCCCCGCGCTTTTCCACGCTGATCGTGCGATAGGTCCCTGCCATGCCGGCTCTCCGCGTAATGCCTGTTTCCGGTTGCATACCAAACAGTGTTTAGTATAGCAAGTGCCGGGAGGCGATGGACCGCCCCGCGCCGGTTGCAGGGCGCCCCTGATCATCCCGGGAGACCAAGATTCATGGCAAGCTTCGACCTTACGGGCCGCGTAGCCCTGGTCACCGGCGGTACCAGTGGCATCGGCAAGGGCATCGCCCGCAGCTTTGCCGAGGCTGGCGCCAGTGTCGCAGTATGCGGTAACCGCAACATCGAGGCTGGCGCGCAGACGGTTGCCGAACTGGAGGCCCTTGGGGCCGAGGCCCGGTTCTACCAGTGCGATGTGCGCGATCCGGAGCGGGTCGATGCCATGATTGCCGATGTCGTGGCCGATTTCGGCGGCCTCAACATCGCGGTCAACAATGCCATGCAGCCGGCCGGCGCCTCCGGCATCTTCGATGAACGCGCGGTCGATGCATGGAAGCGCTCGATCGACGGTTTCCTCTCTGCGCCCTTCTGGTGCTGCAGGGCAGAGGCGCGCCACATGAAGGACCATGGTGGCGGCGCAATCATCAACATCGCCTCGATCGGCGGGCACCGCGTCAGCCGGTTGCGCGCCACCACCGGGCTCGTCGCCTACGGCACGTCCAAGGCGGCCCTGCTGTACATGACCAGGGCGCTTGCCCGCGACTGGTCGCGATACGGCATCCGGGTCAATTCGATCAGCCCCGGCCTGGTCGAGACGCCGGCAACACAAGTGCTGACCAGCCGGCCCGAATCCGTGGAGCGCGAGATCAGGCAGATTCCGCTCGGGCGCGTGGGGATCCCGGACGATATCGCCGGGGCGGCGCTCTACCTTGCGTCGGATGCCGCGTCCTACACCACGGGGATCGATATCCTGGTGGACGGCGGCTCACTGATCGGCTGATGCCGGTCCTGCCGGGCTGGAGCGGACCCCGCGCATGATCATCTGCGCCGCGGCATGGCGCAGCACCTCGAACGGCGGGGAATCCTCCAGCTTGCCGGACATGCGCAAGACCACCAGCCCGTGCATCGCGGCCCACCAGGCGTGGGCGATGAGCTCGGGGTCGCCATCGAGCAGGCCGGCTTCCACCATGTCGCGCACATATCCCGTCAGGGTCCGCTTCGACCGCTGTTCGGCCAGCCTGAGCTGGGCTGACTTCCCGGCGTCCTCCTGCTCGTAGGCAAAGATCAGCTGGTAGGCTGCCGGTTCCGCCAGGGCGAACTCGGCATAGGCATCGCCGATTGCGCGCGATCGCTGCCACAGGTCGCTACTGCTGGCATAGGCGGCCTCGATGGCCTCGGAAAACCGGTCATTGGCGGCAGCCCGCACACTATCGAGAAGTTCGGCCTTGCTTGAATAATAACGGTAGAGCGATGCCGCCGTCCAACCCATCTCGCTTGCGATCGAGCGCAGGGACACTGCGGCGGGACCGTGCAGGGCTATCTGCCGCTCGGCAATCGCGCGGATCCTGTCGCGGACATCGAACAGTTGTGCTTCGGTAAGGAGGACGGCCATTGCGCCATTCTACCCAAGCGCAACGCCCGCGCAACCGGAGGGCGCGGCCGTGCTCATTCCAGCATGCTCCTGTACTTCTGCGTGAAGATGTCGCGCCCGATGATCAGGCGCA
>CAZTED010000301.1:0-1958 GCA_964612175.1 uncultured Sphingomonadaceae bacterium | reverse complement strand
TGTACGATTTCAGCTTCCTTGCCCCCTGCCCCGCCAGCGGCATCTTCATCCAGGGCACGGCGGACACGGTGGTCCAGCCGGTGAGCGTGCAGAAGCTGGTCGACAAGCTGCGCACGCAGAAGCACATCACCATCCACCACGACGAGATCCCGCGGGCCAACCACTTCTTCGAGAACGAACTCGAAGACCTCAAGGCGTCGGTCGACAGGTACCTCGACTTCCGCCTCGATCCGGCCTGCCCGATCACCTGATCGCCGCTCCATTCCCGGTCGCCTTTCGCTCCGCGCATGTCGCGGAACGAATGGACTTGTAACAAATTGTCGCAAGATGTAATGTTACATTATCACACGGACCCGACGAAGATGCGGGCCGTGCGGGAAAGGAGTGAAGCATAATGGCTTATCTCGACCACCAGCATACCCACAAGCGGATCGCCGGAGCTACCGGCGTGGCACTGGTCCACCTGGCGCTTGCCGCCGGGCTCGTTGCCGGACTGGCCGTGGAAGGTTTCGTCGTCCCCGAAGAGAACGACGTCGTAGCCTTCGACACCCGGCCCGAAACGCCCCCGCCCGATCCGGCCCCCACGCCGGAACCGCAGCCGACCGAATCGCGCTACACCCCGCCCACCGCGCCGCTGACGCCGATCGACATCAACCGCGCGGGTCCGGTCGAAACCACCTTCGACATCCCGCACGAGCGCGAGGTGGAGCTGGTGGTGAGGAACGATCTCCCGGTCGGCCCTTCCCGCCCGCCGGAGCCGCCGGTGCCGCTGTTCACGCCGCGCCCGCCCGTCCCCGCAAACGGCCCGGCAGGTTGGGTTACCAATGACGATTATCCCCGCACCGCCATCGTGCGCGAACAGGAAGGCATTGTCGGCTATACCCTCGGCGTGAACGCCGATGGGCGGGTGGACGAGTGCCGCATCACCGCGTCGAGCGGGTTCGAGGCGCTCGACCGGGCGACCTGCCGCCTGATCGAACGGCGTGCCCGCTTCCGCGCAGGCACCGACAACAGCGGAGCCGCCGTGGCAGGAACCTGGCGCGGCACGGTCAGCTGGACAATTCCGGAGGACTAGCCGCCTTCGGAGGGGCGCTATGGGGTGGCGCTGCCCTGGGCGGCGTCACCCCCGCCACTGCTGGGGATCGACCAGATCACCACGTTGCCCAGCATCACAAGCGCCAGGATCACCATCAGCATGGACTGCCGGTTGGTGCCCAGCTTGCGATAGAGGTACCAGGCCCCCGCCAGCATGGCGACGGCACCCAGCATCACGATCGAATAGACAAGATCGGTCATGCCCTGCCTTTAGCGCCCGCGAACGGGCCGTGCCAGCCGGCTCTTGCGGCTAATCCCCCGCAGCCATTCCCGCCGCATGCACCAGCAGGTCGGCAGACGGCACGTCGCCGCTCAGGGCATAGGCGAAGGGGCCTTCCTCCCAGTAGGCAAGCGAGCGCCCCTGTCGCCGGGCGACCAGCGGCAGGCTGCCTGCAGGGGTTTCCGCGCGGCTGGCAAACAGCGCCACCGGCTCGCCTTGCTGCGTCACCAGCGAAACGGTCAGCGAAACGCCATGGTCGGAAGGGAACAGCTGCACATCGGTGACCTGCCAGCCAGCCGGCAGCGCGGGGATGGCAAGGCCGGCCATGCGCGCGATCTCGGCCCGGTCCAGCACCGCGCTTTCCACCTGCGAAGCCATCTGCTGGCGCACATGACTGGCAGTGAGCGAGGCATCCGCTTCGTCGATGAAGCTCGCCGCCTCTGCCGGACGGGCGAAATCACGCGACAGGTCGTTGCCGATCCAGCCGGTGGCAAGCAGGGCGGCAATGGCTGCCGCCCGCTTCCACCGTGACGGGGCGCGGGCCTTGCTCGGGAACGGCACGATCTCGGCACCGGCCAGCTTGCGGCCCACCAGCGTTCCCTTGGTGCTGCCGCCCAGCCGCTCGAACCGCATGTCCGGCCAG
>CAZTED010000300.1:0-1970 GCA_964612175.1 uncultured Sphingomonadaceae bacterium | reverse complement strand
GCCGGCAACGCCGGGGCTGCGCCGCCATAGCCCACAGGCCCGCCGGATTGTGCCCTGAGGGCGCCGGTCACGACCTCCACGATGCGGCCCTGGACCACAAGGGCCGCTTCGAGCGCGGCACGATTCGCCAGCGCGGCGTCGCGCAACCGATCGAGCACATCCCGCGGATCGGCACGGCCCTGTTCGGGCTCAGCGTGCTCTTCCGCCTCGTCGTCCGCCTGCGGGGGGGACACAAGGACGGCAGCAGGGTCGGCCGCGGCCTCCGTGAACGCCTTCAGCGCCGCCAGCTTGGCAGGGGCCAGCCGAGCAGCCGCATCATAATCGCCTTGGCGAAGCGCTGCGGTTTCCCGGTCGAGCGCGTCGGAAAGGGCTTCTGCCAGATCCGCCAGCATGATCACCGCCCCGGCGCATGCTGCATGTGCTGGAGCGTCGCCAACACCGAATCGGCCAGTCCGAGGCCACCGGCGCGCGCAATCACGCGCCCATATTCAGCGACAAGCATCGGTCGCCACTGTGCCTCGGCCGAACCGCCGCCGAAGAGGCCACCTTGCCCGAGCCCCTCGAACATCGGCTGCAGAAGCGCGCCGATCACATGCGCCTCGAAGTCGCGGGACGCCTGGCGCATCTTCAGGTCGGTGGCACCGGCCTGCGGCAGCAGGGGCGTGGCCGCTGTGGCGACCGGTGTGGTCAGGGCGGGGGTCGTCATCGCAACTCCAGCTCGGCCTGTAGCGCCCCGGCAGCCTTGATGGTCTGCAGGATCGTCATGATCTCGCGGGGGCCAACCCCAAGCGCGTTCAGGCCCGAAACGAGATCTTGCAACGTTACGCCACCCTGAAGCAAGGCCAGCCTGCGATTGGACTGGTCTTCCACCTCGATATTGGTGCGGGGGGCCACCACCGTCTCTCCGGCGCTGAAGGCGCCCGGCTGGCTCACCACAGGGGTTTCCGTCACGCGGATCGTCAGGCTGCCCTGGGCGATGGCAACCGTGGACACGCGGACATTGCTGCCGATGACGATGGTGCCGGAGGCTTCCTCGATGACCACCCGAGCCGGCTGGTCAGGCAGGATACGAAGCTGTTCGATCCCCGCCGTGAGGCCCACCGCATCACGCCCAGCGAGGGAGACGACGACGGTGCGGGGATCGGTGGCGGTGGCTGTGCCTGCGCCCGCGAAGCCGTTGATCGCCGTCGCCATGCGGCGAGCGGTCGTAAGATCCGGATTACGCAGCGCCAGGCGCAGTTCGGGGCGACCGCCGAAGCTGAACGGAACTTCGCGCTCCACCACGGCCGCGTTGGCGATGCGGCCAGCGGTCGGAACATTGCGGGTGACGGACCCGGCCGCGCCGCGTGCGCTGATGGCGCCGGTCACCACCGCGCCCTGGGCCACGGCGTAGACCTGGCCATCCGCCGCCAACAGCGGCGTGACGATCAGGGTGCCGCCCGTCAGGCTGGTCGCATCGCCGAGTGCCGAAACCGCCACGTCGATCCTGCTGCCGGCACGGGAGAAGGCGGGCAGGTTCGCCGTGACCATCACGGCGGCGATGTTGCGGGTGTCGAGCCGCGTTTCCTGGTCGCGCGTATTGACGCCCAGGCGCTCCAGCATGCCGATCAGGGACTGGCGGGTGAAGACGGCGTTGCGCAGCCTGTCCCCAGTGCCTGGCAGCCCGACCACCAGGCCGTAGCCAACCAGCTGGTTGTCCCGCACGCCCTCGATATCCGCGATGTCCTTGATGCGGACCCCGGTCAGGTTGGCAGGCGGAGCAGGGCGTGCAGCCGCCTGCTGGACAGCCGGCCGTTGTTGCTGCTGCTGTTGCTGCTGGGCTGACGCGCTGGTGGAGACCAGGGCGACCGCGACGAGGATGGTGGCGAGCCGGAGCAGGTGCATGGGTCAGAACGGCAGGATGATGTCGAGGATTTGCTGGCCATAGCGCGGAGTCTGCACGTCGGAGAGCGTGCCGCGCCCACCATAGG
>CAZTED010000299.1:0-1986 GCA_964612175.1 uncultured Sphingomonadaceae bacterium | reverse complement strand
GCACGTCCGCCGCAATGTCGATATCGCCGGCAATGTCGATCAGGTCGATCGCGGCCAGCCGCCAAAGAGCCTCCGCCGGGCCATCATACCGCAGCTGCGCCCGCAGGTCGCCGGCGTAAACCCGCTCGGCCAGAGCACCGCCCTGTGGCAGGTTCGCTATCGTTGCATCAAGCCGACCGCGAACCTCGCCCTCGTCCTCCACAACTGCCCGCGCCTGCAGCAGGGCGGGATCGAGACGCGCCACTAAGGCCACATCGACCGGGCGCGAGGTCAGCAGCAGGCCGGAACGGGTCAGCCCGCGGGCGATAAGCCGCGCCTCGCCAACCGGCGCGCCACCTTCGCCGGCAGAAAAATCCACCACGCCCGACACGGTGCCACCCAGCCCGATATCGCCGGTCACCGCATCGGCCAGCGACAGCGGCAGGTCGGACAGCGCCAGCCGCGCCTCCAGCGGCTGCCCGCCACCCATCCGGCCGCTGGCGATGACAAAGCCCCCGCCATAGGAAAGCTGCGCCCGCTCCAGCTCCCAGCCACCATCGGCAGTATGGGTGAACACCGCCCGGCGCGGCATGGCAATGGCGCGCCCCTGGTACGATCCGCGCACGCCAAGGGCCACCTGCCGGCTGGTGGCCGCACCGTTCAGCAACAATTCGAACCGGCTTCCGCGCTGGCCCGAGATGGCAGCATCGAAAGTGCCCACGCCGTCTGTCACCCGGGCATTGGCGGCCATCCGGCCGATGAACAGGTTGCCAAAGGCAATGCCGCCGGCGCGCAGCGTACCCTCCACCGTGGTCGCTTCCGTCGAGCCCCCGGCGGCAATGAAGCCGCGTGCATCGAGGTGGCCCTGGGCAATGGTGATCGGCCTTTCACCGCCAAAGCCGGCATCGCGGGCGGTCAGTTCGATATCGAAGCCCTGCCCTTGCCTGCGCGCGGCAAGGCCGATGCGGCCATCTACCCCGCCGCCGGTCAGGGCGAGGCCGCCATCGATCCCGCCCTCGACCAGTTGCAGCTGGCCCTGCACCCGCGTGGCCGCCACATCGAGCCGGTGGATGAGGATCGACACCGGTCCGCCCTCCGGCGCAATCACGCCCAGCGCGCCGTCGAAGGGGCCGAGCATTGACTGGCCAGAGGTCAGCACGGCAAAACCATCGCCCTCCGGCTCCAGCGCCAGGCGCACGTCGCGCAGGCCAGCGGCAGGATAGGGATCGGCCAGCACCAGCACTGCGCGCGGCCCGTCACCGGCCAGGGTCGCCTCGATGGTGAACGGGCCGTAATCGACATGGCTGCCGCTGCCCACCAGCGTGGTCGTCCCGCTTTCCACCCGGCCATCGAGCGAGGCCTGCAGCCTGTCGGCATCGATGCGCAGGCTGCTGAAGGCAAGCGGGCGCGCCTGGCCAAGCGCTATGCCGCCGGCAAAGCGGATATTGCCGCCCGCGACATTCGCCAGCGTGGCATTGGTAACCTCGACTACCCGCCCGTCCAGCTGCGCCACCAGAGCCCAGGGCCGGCCACCGCCGAGCGTGAAATCGATACGGGCGGTGCTGTCGACCAGGCCCACGCCATCGAAGGGCAGGCGATCGATCCGCACCGGCCCGGTCGCCCGCAGCGCGCCCGTGCCGAGATCGGCCACCAACCCCAGCCGGCCGGCAAGCCCGGGAAAGGTGATGGCGAGGTCGTCCGAAGTCAGGCTGTTACCTGCCAGTGTCAGCGTCCCTCCGATCCGCCCGCCCGCCAGCCGCGGATCGAACAGGGCGCCGCCGCTGACAACCCGCCCCACGCTGCCATCGAGCGGCAATACGAAGCGTGTCCCCTCGCGCCGCAGCGTGCCCTGCTGCACGATATCGGTCATCACGATCGTGCCCGCCACCAGCCGACCCACGGTCAGGCGGTGCGGCGCATCGACTTCGGCGAACGGGCCGTCGAGCCGGGCGGTGAGCAGCGTGTCCTCCAGCGTCACCCCTGCGCCGAACAGCACCGGATCGAGCA
>CAZTED010000298.1:0-1991 GCA_964612175.1 uncultured Sphingomonadaceae bacterium | reverse complement strand
AGCATGGCGAAGGTGAACAGCGACAGGTAGGCGAAGAACCGCGGCTGGTCCGGATCCTCGTCCATGTAACCCCAGGAATAGAGGTGGACGAGGGCCGAGACGCTGGTGATCACCACCAGCATGACTGCCGTCAGCGTGTCGACCCGCAGCGACCAGTCAAACTCCATGGTGCCAGACCGCACCCAGTCGAGCACCGGGACCACGGTGGCAGTTTCCGTGCCCATGACGAAGCCGAGGAAGATCGGCCAGCTGAGGGCGCAGGACAGGAACAGGGCACCGGTCGTCACCAGCTTTGCAGCCGTGTTGCCAATGGCGCGGTTGCCAAGGCCGGCGATGATTGCGGCCAGCAGCGGCCCGAAAACGATGATCAGGATGGAGGAGGACACGGGCTTATCCCTTCATCCGGTTGACGTCATCGACGGCGATGGTGCCGCGGCGGCGGAAGTAGATCACCAGGATGGCAAGGCCGATGGCAGCTTCGGCAGCGGCAACGGTCAGCACGAACATGGCGAAAATCTGGCCGGTCAGATCACCCAGAAAGGCGCTGAAAGCGACCAGGTTGATGTTCACGGAGAGCAGGATCAGTTCGATCGCCATGAGGATGACGATCACGTTCTTCCGGTTGAGGAAGATCCCCAGCACGCCCAGCACGAACAGGATCGAGCTGACGACGATATAGTGTTCGACGCCGATCACAGCTCTACCCCCTTGCCGCTCTCCGGCTGCTTCAATTCGGTCGCATCTTCCGGGCGGCGCATATTCTGCTTCGTGATGTTCTGGTGGGCACGGGTGGCGCGGCTTTCGCGGTGGGTCAGCACGATCGCGCCGACCATCGCCACCAGCAGGATGATGCCCGCCATTTCGAACAGGAACACATAGCGGCTGTAGAGCAGCGCGCCGATGTTCTCGATATTGCTTTCGCCAAGGATCGGCGCGGCGCTGCCATCAGGGGCGCCAAGCTCGATCAGGCCGACCCGGTAGGCACCCACGCCCAGCACGATTTCCGCCAGCAGGATCACCGCCACGGCCACGCCCAGCGGCGCGTTCTTGATGAAACCGGCGCGCAGTTCGGCAAAATCGATGTTCAGCATCATGACGACGAACAGGAACAGCACCGCCACCGCGCCGACATAGACGATCACCAGCAGCATGGCGATGAACTCCGCCCCCACCAGAACCATCAGGCCGGCGGCGTTGAAGAAGGCCAGGATCAGCCACAGGACGGAATGCACCGGGTTGCGGGCCAGCACGACAAGCGCGCCGGAGGCGATAACCATCACCGCAAACAGGTAGAAGGCGAGAGTGTGGATCATGAGTCCCCGTTCAATTGCCCGCGCGCTTAACGATAGGGCGCATCGGCTTCAAGGTTCGCGGCGATCGCCCGCTCCCACTTGTCCCCGTTGGCCAGAAGTTTCGCCTTGTCGTAGAGCAGTTCCTCGCGCGTTTCGGTCGCGTATTCGAAGTTCGGCCCTTCGACGATGGCATCCACCGGGCAGGCTTCCTGGCAGAAGCCGCAGTAGATGCACTTGGTCATGTCGATGTCATAGCGCGTGGTGCGGCGGCTGCCGTCTTCGCGCGGTTCCGCCTCGATGGTGATCGCCTGCGCCGGGCACACTGCCTCGCACAGCTTGCAGGCGATGCAGCGTTCCTCGCCATTGGCATAACGGCGCAGCGCGTGCTCGCCCCGGAAACGCGGGGACAGCGGGTTCTTCTCGAACGGATAGTTGATCGTCGCCTTGGGCTTGAACAGGTACTTGAGCGTGAGGGCATGCGCCTTCACGAACTCCCACAGGGTGAACGACTTGATGAGGTGTGCGACGGTAGTCATAAATAGTGCCCCGTGGCCATCAGGTAGCCCGATACGGCGAAGACAAAGAAAAGGCTCAGCGGCAGGAACACCTTCCAGCCCAAGCGCATCAGCTGATCATACCGGTACCGCGGCACGGTCGCCATGACCCAGCTGAAGCAGAAGAAGAAGAACAGGATCTTTG
>CAZTED010000297.1:0-2004 GCA_964612175.1 uncultured Sphingomonadaceae bacterium | reverse complement strand
GTGTGAGCGCGGGGCCACTCGCCGGCTCGGCATTGCCGGCCACGCGGAAGCGATAATCGGCCGCCAGCCGCCCGTGCGCCTCTCCCAGGCGGAAGGCCAGCGAAGCGCTGGGCCCGACGTCGAGCCGCGCCCCGTCGTCCTGCGCCCCGCCCCATGCTGCAGCCCCGGCGCGCAGGTCGAACCGCGCGGTCGCCGCCAGCGAGCGGTCAACCCGCGCCAGCCCGTCGACAAAGGCGGTTGCGCCGCGCCCGCCGACATAGCCTGCCTGAACATAGGCCTCGGCCACCAGCCGGCCCGGCAATTGCTGCGGGGCCAGTTCTGTCACCGCATAGGCAGCGGGGCGCACAGCAAAACCGCTCGCCCGGTCACCGGCGCGCACTTCGGCCGCCACGCGCAGCGGCACGCGGCCAAGCGGGCGGGCTGACAGGCCAGCGGCCACTTCCTGCTCGCGCGCACCCTGCAGGGCGGCGGACCCGCGCAAGTAGGCTTGCGGGCGATGGCCCGAAACCGGTGCCAGTTCATACCGCACCACCGCGCCCAGCTGGCTGCGGCCATAGGAGGGCCGGCCCGAAGTGACCGGCGTGGTCGTGTCGTCGCGCCACAGCAGCCAGCCATCGGCGCTCCAGCGGGATGCCCGAGCAGCTGCCCGGGCCGGATCGGTGGTCGAGCCAGGGGCCGAACCGGCTGGCACCCGGGCCATGGCCGGGCCGGCCTGCGGACCAGGCAAGGTCGCACGGGACAGGAAGGCGGCGATTTCGGGCGGCAGTTCCATGCGCGAGAAACCGGCTGCCATCAGCAGAGTATGGCCGGCGGCAAGGCGTGCGGACACCGGCTCGAAAGCGGCAACCGGCCCGGACCTGGCGCCAGCCTGCTCCACCAACCCGCCTGAACCGCCAGCGGCAGGCGCGCTCCACCCGGCCTGCGGCAGGGCGGGCGGCGGTGGGGCGGCTTGCCAGCCGGCGGGATCGGCAAAGCCGCGCGGCAGCGCCGCGCTATAACCTGTTGCTGCCGGGGCGGCCGCCTGCGTCCCCTCCGCTACCTTGCCCACATGCATGGCATAGGGCGGGACAGTGACTGCCTGCACTTGCTCCAGTCCGGCCGGCATGGCCCAGGCGCCACGCGCATCAGGCCCCAGGTACCAAGGACAAGCCCCAGCACAACCAGCGGCTGGCCTCGCCTGCCGCGCCGGACCGGGGGGAGGGGCTGACGCAGCCTCATGCAGCCAGCCCCATCTGTTGGCCAGCGGCAGGCGCGGCGGGATGCACCTCGTGCCGCGTCTTGTCCCACGCGGGAACCTCGCCCCGCAGGCTCCGGCAATAGGCGGCCAGCGCCCTGCGGCCAGCCATGATGGCGATCACATTGGCCACCGGAATGCGCAGCACAGCGCGCAGCCCTTCGCCAAGGCCACGCTCGCGCGCAGTGAAGGCAAGGCGCAGCAGTGCACGCCAGGCAAAGCTCGCCAGATTGGCCAGCACCAGCGTAGCCAGCAAGGGATCGGCCGCCCAGGGCCGCTCCATGCCCAGCCCGTCAAGCAGTGTGAACAGCCCGAACAGCAGGAAGAAGGCATAGCCGCAGGCCAGCACCAGCGCCGCCAGCGGCCCCCGCCGGTCGCGCAGGCGCATCCACGTTTCGGCAAGGCCCCCGCTCCAGCCGATCCGGTCCCACCCCTGCAGCGCGATGCCGTGGACCCAACGCGCCTTTTGTCGCACCGCCTCGTCCAGCCGCGAAGGGAAATAGGCCCGCGTGGCGATGAGCGAGCCGTCCTCGCCACGCACCCTCAGGAACCGCGAGCGCCCGCCCTGGGCATGAATGCGCATGCCCAGTTCGTAATCCTCGGTCAGCGATTCGACATTGAAGGGACCGCGCCCGTGCATTTCCTCCAGCGCCGCTAGCCGGCGCAGCATCCCGCGCTCGATCGCGCAGCCAACGCCGGCGGCGGGCAGGCACGTGCCCAGCCAGTCGCGCACCACCATGGTCTTGGCATGAGCCTCGGCAAATTCCTCG
>CAZTED010000296.1:0-2007 GCA_964612175.1 uncultured Sphingomonadaceae bacterium | reverse complement strand
GAAGTGCACGAGGATACCGAAGGCGAGGTGTTCATGCCGCTGCCCGACCCGGGCGCGTGGGTGGAAGTGGCGCGCGAGCCGCACCCTGCCGCCGATGGCTGGCCTCCTTTTGACTTCGTCACCTACGAGCGGGTGCGGTGAAGAAGCGCCTGATGCAGGGGCTGCTGGCGCTGGCGCTGATCGCCGCCGCCTTCTTCGCCCTTGCCCCCGGTATCGTGGAGCGTGACCTCAACCGCATCGACGGCGGCCCCTTGCCCGAAGTGTCCGCCGAGGCACTGGCGCTGCATCAAACGCTGACGATAGTAGACCTGCACTCCGACACCCTGCTGTGGCAGCGCGACATGCTGGAGCGCGCGGATCGTGGCCATATGGACCTGCCGCGCATGGTGGATGGCAACGTGGCGCTGCAGGTGTTCTCCAGCGTCACGAAGAGCCCCGCCGGCCTCAATTACGAGCGCAACAGTGCAACCGCGCGCGACAACATCACGCTGCTGGCCTTCGCGCAGCTGCAGCCGCCATCCACCTGGACCTCGCTGCTGGAGCGCACGCTGTTCCACGCAGAAAAGCTCGACCGTGCGGTGGAGGAGGCGCGCGACCAGCTGTTCCAGATCCACGGCCCGGATGATGTGCAGGGCCTGCTGAACTGGCGGGCCGGTGGCCGAAGCGGCGTTGGCGCGATGCTGTCGGTCGAGGGCCTGCACAATCTCGAAGGCGAGATCGGCAACCTCCGGGTGCTCTATGATGCCGGGGTGCGGATGGCCGGCCTCACCCACTTCTTCGACAACGAACTGGCCGGATCGATGCACGGTGAGGCCAAGGGCGGGCTCACGCTTTTCGGGCGGCAGGTTGTCAGCGAGATGGAGCGGCGCGGCATGATCGTTGACATTGCCCATTGCAGCCACGCCTGCGTGGCAGAGGTGCTGGCCATGGCCCGTCGCCCGGTCGTCTCCAGCCATGGCGGCGTGCAGGCGACCTGCGATGCCAACCGCAACCTTTCGGATGACGAGATCAGGGGCGTGGCTGCCACCGGCGGGCTTGTCGCCATCGGCTACTGGGATGGCGCGGTATGCGACACCTCGCCTGCCTCCATCGCCCGGGCCATGCGCCATGTGCGCGACCTCGTCGGGATCGGGCACGTGGCGCTGGGCAGCGATTTCGACGGATCGGTCACCACCCGCTTCGATACCGGCGGGCTGGTGCAGGTGACCCAGGCGCTGATGCAGGCCGGGTTCACCGAGGAAGAAATCCGCGCGGCCATGGGCGGCAATGCCCTGCGCGTGCTTGGCGAAGGAATCCGGCCCATGGACTTTGGAAGCGCGACCTGATGCAATCCGCCACACGCCTCGACCACCGCGATCCCATGCCCGAAGCCTTGCGCGGCGCCATCGTGGCGCTGGGCAATTTCGATGGCTTCCACCTTGGCCACCAGGCGGTGGTGGCAGAGGCGGTGGAATGGGCACGGGCCGAAGGTCGCCCGGCCATTGTCGCCACCTTCGACCCCCACCCGGTGCGCCACTTCGCGCCCCACGTGCCGCCGTTCCGTCTGACCACGCTGGACCAGCGGCAGGAACTGTTCCTTGCCGCCGGGGCAGATGCCATGCTGGTGTTCCATTTCGATGGCGCTCTGGCAGGGATGGAGGCGACCGATTTCGTCGCCGGCCTGCTTGGCGAGCATATCGGTGCGGCAGGCGTGGTGACGGGCGAGGACTTCACCTTCGGCAAGGCGCGCGGCGGCAACATCGGCGTGCTGCGCGATGTCGGTGCGACCTGCTCCATCGCCACGCGGCAGGTCGGGCCGGTGCGGGTGGACGGGCAGGTCGTCTCCTCCAGCCGCATCCGCGACGCGCTGAAGGCGGGCGAGTGCGAGCTGGCAACGCGGCTGCTGACCCGGCCTTTCGCGATTCGCGGGCCGGTGATCCACGGCGACAAGCGCGGCCGCACAATCGGCTATCCCACGGCCAACATGGAACTGGGCCAGTACCTGCGCCCGCGCTTCGGCATCTATGC
>CAZTED010000295.1:0-2013 GCA_964612175.1 uncultured Sphingomonadaceae bacterium | reverse complement strand
AACGCCTTTCGCCATAGGACCATCGCCGCCCCGGTCCATGTGACCGGGAGGGGCTTTGATGCTCCGATGTCGGGAAGCGCACGGCTATTTAGGCCCGTGCATCAGGATTGGCAAGATGGCGGCGTCGAAGCTGCCCCTGCCCGCCCCGTTCTGGGCCGCCCTGGCACGTTCCGGGCACCTGGCCCGCACCATTTCGTTTCAGGCGCAACATCGGGGCTGGTCAGGCGACGCGGCGGGGACTAGCCTCCGGCACTTCGAGGGATCACACCGTCAGCATTACCGGGGGGAGCGCCATCTTGGCCAGCGCAGCACAACCAGCCACATTCCTTGACCACGTTACCAACGTGTCCGATTTCATCTGGGCCGGCATGTGGAACGGCGAGGAATTGCTGCCCTTCCCGCCGATGGTGATCGTGCTGTTCGGCGTGGGCCTGTGGATGATGGCGGGCCTGCGGTTCTACCCCATCCTCAAGCTGGGCAGCGCCTTTGCCGGCCTGTTCAAGGGCCGCAAGGGTGCCGGCGCGGGCGAGATCAGCCCCTTCGCGGCGCTCTCCACCGCGCTGTCCGGCCAGGTCGGCACGGGCAACCTGGCGGGCGTGGCCACCGCCATCACGCTGGGCGGGCCGGGCGCGATCTTCTGGATGTGGATCACCGCGCTTATCGGCATGGCCCTGGCCTTTGCCGAAGGGTCGCTGGCAATCCGCTATCGCGAGCGCACCAGCGACGGCACCTGGCGCGGCGGCCCGATGAGCTACATCATGATGGGGCTTGGCAAGAAGTGGACCTGGCTCGCCATCGTGTTCTGCATCGGCACGCTGTTTTCCGCGCTGGTCACCGGCAACGCCATCCAGGCCAATGCCCTGGCCGACGGCATGACCGAGCTGTTCGGGATCGAGGAATGGCTGGGCGGGGTCATCGCCGCAGTAGCGGTGTTTGTGGTCATCATCGGCGGGATCAAGTCGATCGGCAGCGTGGCGGAGAAGATCGTGCCGTTCATGGCCGGCGCCTATGTCGTGCTGGCCATGGTGGCGATCCTGCTCGACATCCAGGACATCCCGGAAACCTTCAGCCGTATCTTCTACGGCGCGTTCAACCCGCAGGCGGCCAGTGGCGGCTTTGCCGGGACGGCGATCATCATCGCCATCCGCGCCGGTGTTGCCCGCGGGCTGTTCTCCAACGAGGCGGGGCAGGGCTCCACCCCGATCGCCCACGCCGTGGCGCAGACCGACGATCCGGAGCAGCAGGGCCGCATGGCCATGCTCGGCACCTTCATCGACACCATCATCATCTGCACAATGACCGCTCTCGTCATCCTGACGGTGGAAGGCAACTTCACCCATGCCGGAAGCCCGGTGGAACACGCCTGGCAATCGGACCTGACCGGCTTTGCCATGACCAGCGGCGCCTTTGGCGCGGCCTTCCCCTTCGGCATCGGCGGGGTCTCACTGGGCACGGTGGTGGCCAGCGTGGCGCTGATCCTGTTCGTGTTCACCACCCTGATCACCTGGTCATACTATGGCGAGCGGGCGATCACCTTCATCTATGACCGCGTGCCGGGGTCCACCCGCGGCGGAGAAAAGATGCTGCACATCGGCTGGCGGGTGATCTGGTGCCTGGCGGTCTTCATCGGCAGCTTCCAGGACCTGACGCTGGTCTGGCGTCTGGGCGACATCTCAAACGCGGCCATGGCCCTGCCCAACCTGCTGGCGCTGGCGCTGCTTTCGGGCGTGGTGTTCAAGCTGGCAAAGGGCGACCGCAAGGCAGGGCCTGACCACCTGCGCGACACGCCGGAAGAGCCGGACCAGTACTGAGCGGGGATGACGGGTGAGGTTCGAAGGGATCTCACCCCCCGTTTGGCGACCAGCCGAACCACGGCGCAAGCGCGCGCCCGCAGGTACCCCGGAACGAATTGGCGGGAATTGCATCGGGGACGAGGGCCCCGATTGGCCCTCGCAAACAAAATGGCAGGGGCGATAGGATTCGAACCTACGACCCTCGGTTTTGGAGACCGAT
>CAZTED010000294.1:0-2019 GCA_964612175.1 uncultured Sphingomonadaceae bacterium | reverse complement strand
ACGCTCGCCTCCGGCCCGATGGTGACATCGCCGATCAGCCGCGCACCGGGGGCGACGAAAGCGCTGTCGTGGATCTGCGGATACTTGCCTGCAAAGGCCAGGATGGTGGCGCCGGGAAAGCGGGGATCGCTGGTCACAGGAAATTCCTCCAGATCAGGTGGGGAAGGATGGAGCCGTATTCGTCGGTCCAGACCTTGCCTCTGGGATTGCCTAGGTCCTGCCATTCAGCCCCTTCGGTGAGTTCGGCAAGACGGGCCGGATCGCGCGCGATGGCTACCCAGTTCGACGGGTATATCGCCGCATCGGGCTCGGCCGGCTGGTGCGAACGGACGGCGGCGACAAGGCCTTCCTCCTCGGCCAGTCGCGCCAGCACCGGGCGCAGCGCGACGAAGCGGTTGGAGATATGGATCATCACCAGCCCGTCGTCTGCCAGCGTCTCGAAGTAGATCTGCAGCGCTTCCCGGGTGAGCAGGTGCTGCGGGATCGCGTCAGAGGAAAAGGCATCGATCGCCAGCAGGTCGAAACTGGCCGGCGGCATGTCCTCCAGCGCCAGTCACGCATCGCCGATCACCACCGGGGCCTGCGGGGCGCAATCGGCAAGGAAGGTGAACTGGCCGCGGCGAGAGAATTCCAGCACCAGCGGGTCGATCTCGAAGAAGGTCCAGCTCTCGCCCGGCTGGCGGTAGCAGGCCAGAGTGCCGACACCCAGCCCGACCACGCCTATCCTGGCATCGGATCCGAACATGGCAGGGGCCTTGAGCATGGCGATGCCGATGCCCGATTCCGGGCTGTAGTAGGTGGTCGGCTCGCGCCGCTCCGCAGCACCGGGCCGCTGGATGCCGTGCACCGTGGTGCCGTGCATCAGCAGCATGTTGCCCGCCTCGTCCTCGCGCGCGGAGTAGATGCCGAAATAGCTCCGCTCGCGCTCTCCGGCTATGGTGGTGTTCAGCTGGTTGACCCCGCCCAGCGCCAGCAGCAATACCAGCATGGTCGCAACGAAAGACCAGCGCCGGGCCGCCAGCACCATGGCCAGCACCACCACTGCGGCGAACATGGCCAGCATCAGGAGGTCCGCCAACCCGCCCGTCAGTTCGCGGCGGTAGAGCCAGCTGGCGCCGATGAATACCGAGAACAGCGCGCCATAGAGCGCGATCCGCCGCGCCCGGTCACTGCTGAAGCGATGGCCCAGCAGGTGCGCCCAGCGATCGAGCGGCACCAGCACCGCCGCAGCCAGGATCAGCAGCGGATGTTCCCAGGTCCAGTCGAACAGCACCGGTGCCAGCAATGCGGCGAACAGCCCGCCGATCACCCCGCCCGCCGACATGACAAGGTAGAACCGCGTCAGCCCGGCGGCCGGGGGCCGGGTTTCGTAGAGCCGGGCATGAAGCGCAACGGCGATCACGAACAGCAGCACGATCGAGGCAACGGCCGCCACCAGGTCAGCCCGGCCCGCCGTGTACATCGCGATCCCGCCATCGACGAGCAGGATGACCGGCGCGATCAGCACCAGGAAGCCCGCCGCCCCGCGCTTCTCCGAAAAGGCGAGCGAGAAGCTGAGCAGGTAGAGCCCGAGCGGGATGACCCACAGCAACGGCATGGCCATGATATCGGTGGTGAGGTAGGTCGTGGTCGACAGCATCAGCCCCGAAGGCACGGCCGAGAGCGCCAGCCACAGGGCGATGCGCCGCCAGCCGGGATGCTCGTCAGCCTCGGGTTGCGATGCGGGCTCCGCTGCGGGTGAGGCCGCCGGCCCTGCCAGGTCCCTGCGGGCAAGGAAAAGGCCTGCCACCAGCAGCACCAGCAGGCCATAGCCGGCCGCCCACAGCAGGCTCTGCGCGCTGGTCGGCAGCGATGGCTCGAGCAGCAGCGGATAGGCCAGCAACCCGGCAAAGCTGCCAAGGTTCGAGGCGGCGTAGAGCGGATAGGGATTGCCCGCCCCGGGGTGCGCGGCATACCAGCGCTGGACCAGCGGGGCCTGGGCGGAAATGGCAAAGAAGGCCGGCCCCACGGTGAGCAGGA
>CAZTED010000293.1:0-2023 GCA_964612175.1 uncultured Sphingomonadaceae bacterium | reverse complement strand
GCAGCCCCATGTCGAACCGCTCCAGCTCCATGGCGAACTGGCGCGTCGCTTCCTCCGAATCCTGCGACCTGATGATGAAATGGTCGGTCTCCGCCTCATGCCAGGTCTGGGCCTGTGCGGGCAGGGCCATGAACAGGGCCGCCATCATGGCAAGTATCAGTCGCATCTCAGTCCCTTCAAACGGTACGATTCGGGCAGTTCCACCATAAGGCCAACGGGAGGAAGAGAAACATGTGATTGCAGATGAAATCGCTTGGACGTCCTTTCAGCGGCCCGACAGCGATCTCAGATGGTCGACCAGTTCGCGCCCCACTCCGCCGGAATGCGGATCGGATGCAAGCGTCTCCACCAGCCTGATAGCATCGTCGTACAGCCCTTCGTTCGCAATGGCATAGGCCAGCTGCACGCGGATGTCGGTCGCCTCTGGCGCCATGCGCAGGGCATTGCCTAGGCCATTGACCACTTCAACCGGAGGCTGCTCACCTTCAAGCATGTAGGTTTCGTAAAGCCCCGATAGCGGCAGCGGATCAGCGGGATCGGCTTGGCGGGCGCGGTCCAGCTGGGCGCGGACCGCTGCCCAATCGGTCTTGCCCTCGTGTTGATCTGCCCGGTGGCGTCCCATCGTGATGCGGCCGGCGAGCAGGTTGGCTGGGCCGTTGGCGGGATCGCGGGCAAGGATGGCCTGGGTTGCCGCAGCGGCGGCGGTGAAATCGGGCTCTTGCGCCTGCATTGCCAGTTCAAACTCGGCCCGGGCCAGTTCAACAAGTGTCGGCAAGTGCTCCTGATTGTCCTGCGCCAGGACGGCAAGCGCGTCGCGCGCGGCCTGTACCTGATTTCCCACGCGGCGCTCCAGCTCCAGTGGCACCAGTTGGCCATCAAGGCCGGTCAACTGGGTGACCGTGACCGTTCCGGCAATCGCAATGGGTTGTTGCGATACCAGCAAGGGAAGGCGGCCGTCCATGTAATCGTCCAGTTGCCGGCTCAGTTCGTCCACATCGCCGAAGGTGGCAGCAAAGGCCTGTTGCGGATCGTCACCGCGCCCCACGCGGTCGAGATAATCGGTCAATTGCACCTTGCGGGCCTCGTCGTTGGCGAACATGTGCACCATCAGCCATGACCGCCCGTAATAGGCATCGCGCTGCGCCGAGTTCATTGTTTCCAGATCGCCGAACAGTACCGCTTCCAGCGGGATATCCACGTGCCTGAGGCCGATGGCGCGATAATTGGCTGGTGCGCCAAGCGTCCAGTTGCCGTTATCGCGGAAGGTGGCGGTGGCAAAGTATTCGGCGAAGCCCTCGCGATACCAGGCAGGGTAGCCAAAGGTGAAATAGCGCGCCATCAGGTGGTGGACATATTCGTGGAACAGCACCGCTTGCCCGGACAGCGCGGTTTCGTCACGGCGGCCCTGGCGCATGGCGACGGCAAAGCTGCCCTCGCTCGTTGGCTGGTAAAAGCCGGCCAAGTTGCCCCGGTCGCCCGCCAGCTCGGTAACGGTGTCTGCGTCTTCCAGCATGTAGATGGTCAGACGGTTGGCGGGCGGTTCCGATGCCAGTCCGAAGTACAACCGGAACAGCGCATCGAACATCTCGGCGCGGCGGGCAAACTGTTCCAGGGTGCGCGCGCTGCCATCGGAATAGACGACGAAGTTACGCGTATCGGCACGGTGCCAGGTCTGCGCAGTGGCTGGCATGGCGAGTGCAAGGCTGGCGACGAATGCCAGCGCCATGTGCCAGGCCCACTGTCTGATGCTGTTCTTCATAAGCCATACCATTGACGAACCACGCAGAAATGCAAGATCCAGGTCACACAAAGCTATACGGATCAATGTCCACGCTCACCCGCACCCCTTGCGGGAAGCTGAGCGCGCCGAGCCACTGGCGGATCACGTCCTGCACATTGGCGCTGCGGCGCGCGTTCAGCAGCAGGCGATAGCGGTAGCGGCCGCGCAGCAGGGTCATGGGTGCGGGTGCGGGGCCCAGGATGTGCACATCGGGCAGCATGGGGCGGGTCGCGCCGATGCGGT
>CAZTED010000292.1:0-2031 GCA_964612175.1 uncultured Sphingomonadaceae bacterium | reverse complement strand
ATGGGAGCAAGCGGAATGACCGTATTGATGAACGAGTGGACCTCTTCCAAGCTCCACCGATCCGCACACCGATCCATATCGGTCGATTCAGACGGGACGAGGGGGGGAGTGACATGCGCCACTGGACGGCAACGCACGCATGTCGAGTTTGGGGTAGGAGGGCCACCTCCGCCCTGTCCCTCGCCAGCCTTGCCATCGTCACCCTGTCCCTTGGCGCCCATGCCAGCGGCGTTCAGAGCCGCGGCGCCGCGCCTGGCCCCATCGCGCAGCTCGGTCCGGCAACACCGGGCAGCTTCGCAGGCGATTGCGCCAGTCTCCTGTCCACGCTGGCCGGGATGCCCAATACCACCATCACCTCTGCCACCACCGTCGCCGCCGGAGCTGTCATGGTGGGCGGGCATCAGGTGGATGGGCGGCAGGTGGGTGGGGAGCCGGTGGCGGCGCATTGCCGGGTCCTCGGCACGATGAACGAACGTACCAGCACGGCTGACGGCCGGGCCTACGGCATTGATTTCGAGATGCGCCTGCCTTTGCAGTGGAATGGTCGCTTCTTCCATCAGGGCAATGGCGGTTTGGACGGCGTGGTGGTGCCGGCCTTCGCCCAGTTCGGCGGTGGGCCAATCACCAGTGGTCTGCACCAGGGTTTTGCGGTGTTGAGCTCCAACGCCGGCAACCGCGACCGCGGCGAGGCCAATTTCGGCGCCGATCCGCAGGCCCGGCTGGACTACGGCTACCAGGCGGTCGGCAGTCTCACGCCGATGGCAAGGGAGCTCATCCGCCGCGTCTATGGCAAGTTCCCCGACCGCTCGTATTTCGGCGGCTGCTCTAACGGCGGGCGCCACGCGCTGGTCGCGGCCACGCGCTACGCTGAGTGGTACGACGGCATCCTGGCCGGAGCGCCCGCTTTCACGCTGCCCCTGTCGTCGATTGCCCAGCTCTGGGGCGCGCAGCGCTACCTGACGGTAGCGACCGATCCCAACAACCTAGGCACAGCATTTACCCCGGCCGAGCGCCAGATGGTGGCCCGGGCCATCCTGAATCGCTGTGATGCGCTGGATGGCGTGGCGGATGGAATGGTGCAGGACACGGCGGGCTGTCAGGCGGCCTTCGACCTACGACGCGACGTGCCGACCTGTCCGGCGGGCCGCGATGGCACCTGCCTGACCGAAGCCCAGAAAGAGGCGATTGGCTCGATCTACAACGGCGCTGTCCTGCCGGACGGGCGGCGTGTCTATTCGAGCTTTCCCTTCGACCCTGGGCTGAGCGCAGCGAACTGGGCCTTGTGGGAATTCACCCTCCCGGAAGCCCGCAGCGCCTTCTCGGTCGGCATGATCGTCAAGGCGCCACCCGAGAGCATGACAGGCTTTGACCGCAGGGCCTTCACGACGACGCCCCTCGAGACGTTGGTGGGCTACGCATCGAGCACCACGCCGCAATATCCGGTGTCAGCGCTGACCTTCATGAACCCGGTCAATCCCACCGATATGGCGCAGCTGCGCAGCCGCGGTGGTCGGGTGCTGGTGTATCACGGCGTGTCGGATGCGGTCTTTTCCGTGAGCACCTCGATCAACTGGTTCCGCGAGCTGAACGCCGCGCATGGCGGCACCGCGGCGGAGTTCGCCCGCGTCTTCCCGGTTCCGGGGATGGCGCATTGCGCCTTCGGCCCCGCCACCGACCAGTTCGACATGATCACGCCGCTGGTGCGCTGGGTGGAGGAGGGCATCGCCCCCGACCGGATCCTCGCCAGCGCCCGCGGGCCGGGCAATCCCGGGCCGGTCAACACCGAGCTGCCGGCCGACTGGGCCCCCAACCGCACCCGTCCGCTTTGCCCTTACCCGCAGGTGGCACGCTTCGTCTCCGGCGGGAATGTGGAGGATGCCGCGAGCTTTGTGTGCCGCTAGTTACGGCATTTAAGGCGCATCCGGCCGGCTTCTTTCACATCGACATCGTCGAAGTGCAGACCGCCGGAGGACCTTAGCTCCAGTTGCGTCCGCGGATCAGCGCGCCGCCCAGCACAAATCTCAGCGAATC
>CAZTED010000291.1:0-2036 GCA_964612175.1 uncultured Sphingomonadaceae bacterium | reverse complement strand
AACCCGGTCATGGAAGCCTGCTCCGGCCCCGAACGCTACTTCGTGGCAGACGATGCCGCAGAACTGGAGACGACTTTCAGCGAAATCGCCCGGCGCATGGGCGAACTGCGGATCGTGCGTTGATGCACCGCCGCCCGCCCCTCTTTGCCAGGTTGCTGCGCCGCCTCGCCCGGGACCGGCGCGGCGCGGCGCTGGTGGAATTCGCCCTCATCGCCCCGGTCTTCATCCTGGCGCTGATCGGCTTGTTCGACCTGTCGTACAACATCTACACCGCATCCCTGCTGGAAGGATCGATCCAGAAGGCGGCGCGCGATTCCACCATCGAGGGTGCCGGTCTCAACGAAGCACAGATCGATGCGCGGGTGCGTGACGTGGTGCACGACATCGTGCCCCGGGCAACCGTCTCCTTCTCCCGCCGCGCCTATACCGATTTCGCCGATGTGGCGCGGCCGGAAGACTTTACGGACAGCAACAACGACGGTGTCTGCAACGATGGCGAACCGTTCGAGGATGTGAACGGCAACAACACCTGGGACGAGGACCGCGCAAAGGCGGGCATGGGCGGTGCCCGCGATGCCGTGATCTACATCGTTACCGTAACCTATGAACGGCAATTCCCCCTGCACCGCATGATCGGCGTGCCCGACCGGGTTACGACACAGGCGCGCACCGTGTTGCGCAACCAGCCTTACGGGACACAGGAAACCAACATCTCGGTGGAAAACTGCTGATGGACCGCACCAATCCTGCATCCCGCCTCCTGCGCCGCATTGCCCGCAGCGATGCCGGGCTTGCCGCCACCGAGTTCGCGCTGGTCATGCCTATCCTGCTCGGGCTGGGCCTGACCGGGCTGGAACTGGCCAACCGGGCGATCGTGCAGATGCAGGTCAACCAGCTGGCCGTGCATATTGCCGACAACGCCTCGCGTATCGGCGAACAGTCCGAGCTGGAAGATCGCAGGATATTTGAAAGTGATATCCAGGACCTGTTCTACGGAGCGGAAATCCAGGCCGGGGCCCACCTCGATATCTATGGCCGGGGCCGGGTAATCCTCAGCAGCCTCGAAGTGGTGCCCGGCACTGATGATGACCAGTACATCCACTGGCAGCGTTGCATGGGCGAGAAGAACTTCCAGTCGAGCTACGGCCTTGAAGGCGATGGCATCGACACCGCTTTTGCAGGAATGGGTCCGCCTGGCGAGGAAGTGATCGCCTTTGCCGACGAGGCGGTGATGTTCGTGGAGATTTCCTACGATTACGAGCCGCTGATCGGGAACCCCTTCGGAGCGCCCACCAGCATCCGGTCGACCGCCAGCTTCACCGTGCGTGACAGCCGCGACCTTTCGGCCATCTACCAGCGCGACCCTTCAGACCCGGCAACCGTTGCCGACTGCGATTCCTTCGGTTCGACCAGCTTCTCCAGCTGACCGAACCGACAGGCACCCATCCGCATCAACCCTTGTAGCAGACCTTCTTCGCCGCGCTGACAATGCGTGCGGCATCGATCAGGGCCAGCTTTTCCAGGTTCGCGGCATAGGGCAACGGCACGTCCTCGTTGCACACGCGCATCACCGGTGCATCGAGCAGGTCGAAGCCCTGCTCCATGCATACAGCAATCACCTCGGAGGCGATCGAGCAGACCGGCCAGCCTTCCTCGGCCACCACAAGGCGGTTGGTCTTGGCAAGGCTCTCCAGGATCGTCTGGGTGTCGAGTGGACGCAGGGTGCGCAGGTCGATCACTTCGGCATCGATCCCTTCTTCGGCCAGCTTCTCAGCGGCTTCCAGCGCGTATTTCACACCGATGGAATAGGACACGATGGTCACGTCCGCGCCTTCGCGCATGATCCGCGCCTTGCCGATGGGCAGCACGTGGTCATCAAGCTGGGCAACTTCGAAGCTGTTGCCGTAGACCAGCTCGTTCTCCAGGAACACCACCGGGTCATCGCACCGGATGGCGGCCTTGAGCAGGCCCTTGGCGTCAGACGCGTCATAGGGCGCGATCACGATCAGGCCCGGCACGCTGGCATACCACGGGCC
>CAZTED010000290.1:0-2043 GCA_964612175.1 uncultured Sphingomonadaceae bacterium | reverse complement strand
GCCCCAAGTCGGTCGCGGTTGTCGGCGCGAGCGACCGCCACGGTGCGCTGGGCGCGACCCTGCTCAACAACCTGGTGCAGTACGAGTTCGCGGGCGACATCTACCCGGTTAACCCCAAGCGCGACGAGCTGCTGGGCCTCAAGGTCTATCACACCGTTTCCGATCTGCCCCATGGCGTGGATTGCGCCGTGCTGGCGATCCCGCGGCCCTTCGTGCTCGATGCCGTGCGCGAACTGGCGCAGCGCGGCTGCGGCGCGGTGGTGATCTATTCGGCCGGCTTCTCCGAAGCGGGCGAGGAAGGGATGCGCGACCAGCTGGAACTGGGCCGCATCGCGCAGGAATACGGCATGGTGATCGAAGGGCCCAATTGCCTGGGCTGCACCAACTATGTCGCGCGCGTGCCGCTGACTTTCGTCGAAACCAACATGCAGACCCCGCCCAAGGGCACCCGGGCCGTGGGTATTGCCAGCCAGTCCGGCGCGCTGGCCGCCGTGCTGGCGACCGCGCTGCACCCGCGCGGCCTCTATGTCTCGACCTCGGTCTCGACCGGCAACGAGGCGGCATCGGGCGTTGAGGACTATGTCGAATGGCTGGTGGATGACGAGGATACCCACGTCATCACCATGTACGTGGAAAGCCTGCGCCGGCCCAAGGCCTTCATCGCCGCTGCCCGCCGTGCCCGCGCTGCCGGCAAGCCGATCATCATGCTGCACCCGGGCAAGAGCTCCAAGGCGCAGGAAAGCGCCGCCACCCACACCGGGGCCATGGCGGGCGACTATGCGCTGATGAAGGCCAAGCTCACGCGCGAGGGCGTGATCTTCGCCGATACGCTGGAAGAGCTGGCCGACATCACCGAGATCGCGCTGCGCTGCAAGGCGCTGCCGGGGGCCAACATGGCCGTTCTGGGCGAGAGCGGCGCGCTGCGCGGCCTCGCCTTCGACATTGCCGAGGATATCGGCCTGGACCTCATCCATCTCGATGACGACAACTCGCCCGCCCTGCGCGCGATCCTGCCCGATTTCGTGCCGGTGTCGAACCCCACCGACATCACTGCCCTTGGCCTTTCGGAACCGGAAATCTACACCAAGGTCCTCACCGCGCTGCTGGAAGATGACCGCATCGGTTCGGTGGTTGCATCGATCATCCAGTCCGATCCCATCACCAGCAAGATCAAGTTCCCGTGGATCATCAAGGTGCTGGAAGACGGCGCCTTTGCCAAGCCCCTGGTCTTTGCCGGGGTGGACGAGGGCGCGCGCGTGCCGTCCGAATACATCGAAGGGCTGCGCAAGGTGGGTATCCCGTGGTTCCCCAGCACCGAACGCGCCTATCGCGCGATCGCCCGCCTGGCTGACCTTTCCAAGCGCGACCTGACCGACGCCTCGCTGCCGCCGCTGCCGGTTGCGGGCCTTGATGCGGTCAATGGCGTGGTGCCGGAATACAAGGCCAAGGAGCTGCTCCGGCCGCTCGGCATCAGCTTCCCCGACAGCAAGTTCGCCGCCACTCCAGACGATGCGGTCGCCGCTGCCGAAGCCATCGGCTACCCTGTGGTGATGAAGGGCCAGGCCGCCGCGCTGGGCCACAAGAGCGATGCCGGCGCGGTGCTGCTGAACCTCAAGACAGCAGAGGATGTGCGCGCCGCTTTCGAGCGCATGTTCGGCAATGTCGCTGCCTACGATGCCTCGATCGTGCTCGACGGCGTGCTGGTCGAGAAGATGGGCCGCATGGGTACCGAAATGATCGTCGGTGCCAAGTCCGATCCTGAATGGGGCCCGGTGGTGCTGGCAGGCTTTGGCGGGGTGACGGCGGAAATCCTCAAGGACGTCAAGCTGTTCACGCCCGACATGGGCAAGCAGCAGGTGATCGACGGCCTCCTGTCGCTCAAGCAGGCGGCCATCCTCAAGGGCTGGCGCGGTGCGCCCGCGCTGGATGTCGATGCCCTGGCCGACCTGATCGTGCAGATGGGCCGCGTGATGGCCGGCAATCCGCGTATCCGCGAGATCGACCTCAACCCGGTGATCATCCATCCCGCCGGAGATGGCGTGG
>CAZTED010000289.1:0-2058 GCA_964612175.1 uncultured Sphingomonadaceae bacterium | reverse complement strand
AGCTTCGATTCCCGCCAGAAGGCCAAGGCCGCCAACGAGGTGGAAGCCACCGACGCGGCGAGCGAACCCGACATGTTCGGCGGGACCGGGGTGCAGGCGGCGGAGTAGCCTTTCGCAAGCCCACCCCCGGTCCCCCGCAAGCGGGGGAGGCGTTAACCCGGCTTCCACCACCGGCGGGATAAGCCTGTTGCCATGCTTCCTGCCGCCACGCCCGCAAACATTACCACCGCCCTCATCGCGGTGAACTTCTTTGCCTTTGCCGCTTTCGGGATCGACAAGGCAAAGGCGGAGCGGGGCGGGTGGCGTATCCGGGAATCGACGCTGCTGTGGCTCGCTTTCATGGGCGGCACGCCGGGGGCCTATGCCGGACGGCACTTGTTCCGGCACAAGACCCGCAAACAGCCTTTCAGCGGCCAGTTGCTGGCTATTGCGTTGTTGCAGGTGGCGGCCATTGGCTGGATCGGGTGGCACGTAACGGGAAGCTAGCGCTTATCCGCGCTCCACAAGCCGCCGCCCTCGCAATAACGTTCCCAATTCTGCCGCAAGGCTCCTCGGCCTCAAACCTCGTCCAGCCCTGTCTGGTCGAGCAGGCCGTCGGTGCCCGGCCATTCCTCCGGCGTATAGGGCGCGGGTTCGGGGCCGGGTTCGAGTGGCTGGTCGGGCTCTGCCGGGGGCGGGGTCTCGGGCGGGCCGGGCTGGGGGGTGACCGGATCGGGCTGCGCCGGGACATCGGGCATGTCTGGCTGGCCGGGAACAGGGAATTCAGGGGGGATTGCCGGCGGCTTGACCGGGGGCAGCGGGCCTGGTGCATCGGGATCGGCTGCTTGTGGTGTGGTCATGTGCCGGCTGCTCCTGTCCCGCTGTCAATTCCGCTGCCATTCCTGAACGGCTGCAGCCGGGCCTTGTTCCCGTCAGGGAGGCCAACCGGCAATTCTGCGAGCCAGCCTGCCATCGTGCATTCTCCGGCTGAACAGACCCTAGGGTGAGAGGCTGCGGCCTAGCACCAGTCTCTGCGCGAACCGCCCGAATAACGCCGCGCGCCGCCTTCCGCGCGCATGAAGTCTGCCAGTCGCTCCACCCGGCCGTCGGGCAGGGTGCGACGGATGATGCGCAGTTCGCGGCCATACCGGTCCACCGGATCGTCAAGCCGGGCAACCACCGTGAACGGCCCGCGGTTGAGCCATTCCTGGAGGGCGCGAGTAGAGGCTTCGGCCTGGCGCGCCTCTGCCGGACAGCGCGCGTCTCGCTCGGCCGTGTCGATCCCGACCACCCGTATGCGCCGCTCGCCCAGGCGGAATGTATCGCCATCGTTCACGCAGGTGCGCCCCATTCCCGTGCCGCACCGCACGAAATGCGCGTCCACCATCTCCTCCTCCCCCAGCATGAAGCCTGGCGGCTCATAAAACCCGGGCGTCTGGTGGATCGTGGCCACGGTGACGAGCGCAATCAGCAGCAGGAATGGCCGGACCTCAAAAAAGGCGCGGCCCCAGGTCATGGTCGAAGCCAAGTCCCCTCCACGACCGCGTCGCTTGCCACTTCTGGCAGGTGGCCGGCGAAAGGGGATCACGTTGGACGGGCGGTTCTTGCGCGATCGGCGAGGCATGGTGTTCCGAGCATAGCGCAACGATGGTCCGTTGCCATGCGCCCTCCGGGATTTTGCGGCGGTGTGATCGGGGCCACGGGTCTGGCGCATCCGGATTGGCCGTTCCATCGGCTGGACAAGCATCACACATGCGACGCAGACATCGCTTGCGCCGGTGCCGGCATCGTGCATTCTCCGGCTGAGCAGACCCAAGGGGAAGAGGAGAGGGGCAGCCGCCATGTTCAACACAGATAATCCCGCAGCCATGCTGGTGCCGATGCTGGTCGTCGTTGCCTTGTCGTTCTTTGCCTTCCTGCGACTTGGCGCCGCGCGCTCGGCTGCCATGAAGAGCGGCGTCTCGGTGGAATACTACCGCGCGCACATCGGTTCGGGGGAGCCGGAAAGCGTGGTGGTCACAGCCCGCCATTACAACAACATGTTCGAACTGCCCGTGCTGTTCCATGCCGCCTGCATCA
>CAZTED010000288.1:0-2058 GCA_964612175.1 uncultured Sphingomonadaceae bacterium | reverse complement strand
AAGTGGTGGCGGACCGGCTGGAAGACCTGCCCGTGCCGATCGTGTTCGATCCGGTGATGGTGGCAACCAGCGGCAGCGTGCTGGCGGACGAGGCGACGATCGGGGTGTTCGACTGGCTGATGGACCTGGCGACAGTGACCACGCCCAATGTGCCGGAACTGGCAGCCCTTGGCGGCGCGGCGGCGCTGGATGCCAGGGGCATCGCCTGGCTGGCCAAGGGTGGCGATGCCGAGGGAGCGATGGTGGAGGACGTGCTGCACCGTCCCGGCCGCGTGCCCGTGATCTGGAGCGACCCACGCATCGTAACCCGCCACACCCACGGCACCGGCTGCACGCTCGCCAGCGCCATTGCCACCTTGCTGGCGCAGGGCCTTGAGCTCGAAGCAGCCGTGGCCCAAGCCCGCGCCTTCGTGCGCCGGGCCATGGAAGCGGCACCGGGCTTCGGTTCCGGTGCAGGCCCGATGGGCCACCAGGCGGTGCGGTAGAGACACGCTCAGGCAGGACCGGAGGCCAATCAGTCGCAACCGGTAACCGGATCGCTCAGGCGATAGAAGTCGCAAATGTGGTGCCAGGCCTCCTCCGCGGTCTCGCACCAGTGGATCAGCTCAAGGTCGGCCGGGCTGATCGTGCCTTCCTCCACCAGCCCCTGGAAATCGATGATCCGGTTCCAGAACTGGCGTCCGAACAGCATGATCGGGATCGGCCTCATCTTGCCGGTCTGCACCAGCGTCAACAGCTCGAACAGCTCGTCGCAGGTACCAAAGCCGCCGGGAAAGATCGCCACGGCCCGCGCGCGGATGAGGAAATGCATTTTCCTGAGCGCGAAATAGTGGAAGTTGAGGCTGAGGTAGGGCGTCACGAAGGCATTGGGCGCCTGTTCGTGCGGCAGCACGATATTGAGGCCGATGCTTTCCGCCCCGGCATCGCTGGCGCCCTTGTTGGCCGCTTCCATGATCGACGGCCCACCCCCAGAGCAGATGACGAACTGCCGCTGGCCTTCCTCGACAATCCCCTTTTCGCTGACCATGCGCGCCAGCTTGTAGGCCTCGTCATAGTATTTCGCCTTGGCGATCAGGTTTTCCTGCACGGTCCTCTCGCGGTCCGACAGGTAGCCCAGCTGCGCCTGCATCTTTTCCGCCTGTTCGGGCGAAGGGATCCGGGCCGATCCGTACATCACCAGGGTAGAGCCGATCCGCGCCTCCTCCAGCACCATCTCCGACTTCAGCAGTTCCAGTTGGAAGCGCACCGGGCGCAGTTCCTCGCGCAGCAGGAAGTCGGTATCGCGGAAGGCCAGCCGATAGGCGGGATGCCGGGTCTGCGGCGTGGAGGCAGGCGCGTTGTCGGCGAACTTCGCTTCGGCCTGCGCCGGATAGAACTTGCGCGGGACCAGGTCATGGTCAGTCGTGTTGCTGGTGTCGGCGCTCTCGTCCAAGGCGGATCCTCCCTTTTCTCTGTCCTGCAGACCTAGGGAGCGGCAGGGACACAGGCAAGCGCAGCCGACTTCGGACCAGGCTGATCGATGGGCAAGCGGTTACTGGCGGGAACCGCGACTTGTGCGACGGCGTTTGCCAGTTTCCGGGGTCTGCTTTCCGGGGCGGGCGCCCGCCCGATTGCCGCCCGCGCAGGAGCACGAGCCAATTGACCCATGCCCCTGCCCCTGCCCCTGCCCCTGCCCCTGCTCATGCCCATGCCCATGCCGTGGACCGACTGGTGTTCGGACCCGATGATGTACACCTTGCCCGCTCGCCGCTGGCCGGACACCTTAATGCCGAAACCCACGTCTTGGGCGCGTTCAACCCGGGGCTGGCGCGGCTGCCCGGAGGCAACCTGCTGATGATGGTGCGCGTGGCCGAGGCGCTGCGCCATCCGGTGCGCAACGGACAGGTCCACGCCATCCGCTGGGATGACGGGCGCTATGTGCTGGATGCCTGGCCGCTGGACCTGTGCGACATGAGCGACCCGCGCACGATCAGGCTGCGCGGCGGCACATGGCCGGTGATGGCGCTGACCTCGCTGTCATGGCTGCTGCCGGTCGAACTGTCCCCGGACGGGCTGGAC
>CAZTED010000287.1:0-2088 GCA_964612175.1 uncultured Sphingomonadaceae bacterium | reverse complement strand
CATCTGCGGACAATCCGCGGCCGGGCGAAGGATGTGTTTCTGGCCGTGACGAAGGAACAGCCCTCGCCGCACAAGAAGTGAACCCGCTGGATCGGCCTCACCCTGCGCCTAACCAGCCCGCCATCGGCGTGAAGCAACGCTCTACGGATCGGCTCTGGCGGGCCTAACCGGGTCTAATCGGTTGGAACCGGACGCATCCGGTTTCGCCCGGAAATCATTGATCTAAAACACTTTATTATCTGGACGCTCGCGGCCGGATCCCTCAATTGAGGGCTCGTGATCGACAGCCACTGGAGGTTCCCTTCGATGTACACCAGCGACCATGGCCCGCTTGCGGCCCCCAACCAGGGGCGCGCCACTACCCTCGCCCACTTCGCCGCGCACGCGGATCCGCTGCTGACGGCCCGTGAGGCTGCTGCCTACCGGCGTCAGGGGGTCTCGACCTTCTGGCGCGACGTGAAGGAAGGCCGCGTCCCCGCCCCTGTCCGCATCAGCCCGAAGGCTCCGCGCTGGCGCCTGTCGGACCTGTGCCCGCCGCGCCCGTCCGGCACCGGGGCTGACAGCCTCGCCCAGACCACGCGCGGCCGTACCCCTCAAAAGTAAACCCCGCCGCTAGCCGAAGCCGAAGGAGGTACCGATGACTACCGATGGTTTTGCGTCTCCCACGGACCGGGACGCTCTCTTGGAGCAGTGCCGCGCCCTCGCTGAAGCCCCCGAAATTCTCCGGGAGTTTGAGGCGGAGTTGCGGTCCTATGGAGTGGTCGGCGCAACCGACTACTTTAAGCTGCTGATGCTCACCATGGTCACGCGGCTGTTCGATCAGCCTGTCAGCGTGATCCTCAAGGGGAACGCGGCGGCTGGGAAGTCCTACACCCTGGCCACCGTGCTGAAGTACATCCCCGAGGACGGCTACGTCATGGTGAGCGGCATGTCCGACAAGGCCGTGATTTACGATGAGGAGTCTCTGCGGCACCGCATGCTGTGCATCGGGGAGTACGCGGGGCTGCAAAGCGAGAATGGCAACGCGTGGCTGCGCCAACTCATCACCGAAGGCGAACTCCGCTACAAAGTCACGGTGGAAGGGCCGGACGGGCAGCGCGTCACCCGTGACCTTCGCCGGGAAGGGCCGACTGGCGTGGTGATGACCACCACCGCTCTCAAGGTTCATCCGGAAGACGAAACACGCTTTCTCTCGATCTATCTGGACGCGACCGAGGAGCAGCGGCGCGCGATCCTGGCAGCACAGGCCCGACGGGCGCAGGGGGTGCAGGCCAACAAGGCGAATGCGGAGCCTTGGTTAGCGTTGCATTCCTGGGTCTCGGCCGGCCCTTGCGAAGTGCTTGTTCCCTACGCCGGCACTTTGGCGGAGCAGGCCGACATCAGGCACGGGCGGGCGAGCCGGGACTTCCCGAAGGTGCTGGCGCTGATCAAGGCGCACGCCCTGCTGCATCAGCGGCGCCGGGAGATCGACTCGAAGGGCCGGGTGCTGGCGAACCACGAGGACTATGCGGCAGTGTATGCGCTGCTGGACCCGGTGCTGAGCCGGGCCGATGGGGCGAGTGTTTCCGAAAACGTCCGCGTGGTGGCGGCGGCGGTGAGTGTTCTGGCCACGCAGGCTAACCATGGGGACAGCGGCGTGCCGCAGACGGCCATCGTTCAGTACTTGCATGATGAAGGCCTTGACCGCGGCGCCCCGTACGTATCGCGGGCGGTGAACGATGCGCTCGACGAGGGCTACCTTGTTAACGATGATGCGGGGCGCCGGAGCAGAACCCACCGGCTGCGGGTGGGCGAGAGGAAGCGGCGTAGGCGCTCAAGCCTGCCGCTGCCGGAGGAGGTGACGCGCCAGCAGGGCGGGTAGCCCCCTCTCCCCCGCAACTTTGCAACTCTGCAACTGTCAGGCCCAACCAACACGCCTGAGTTGCAGAGTTGCAGAGTTGCAGGAGCAAGGGGCCTCGGGGGATACCTCAAAGGCCCCCTTCTACACGGTGAGGTCCAGCATCCTCGCCGAATAGAGGTCGTACCACTCGGAACGGTCGGGACATTGGCGGTTTTCTGCCGTTTTCGGTGTCCCGACCACCTGCTGCC
>CAZTED010000286.1:0-2103 GCA_964612175.1 uncultured Sphingomonadaceae bacterium | reverse complement strand
CGATGATGTAGTCGCGCGCCGAAGTCCCCCGGCCGATCACCGAATGGGCGATGACGAGGCCCGACAGGATGAAGAACACGACCACCGCGTTGTGCGCCATCTGCTCTGCAAAGGGGAACGGCCCGGTATACATCCCGAAGGCGATGACATGGCCCATCAGCACAACCAGCGCCGCCAGCCCGCGCACAAGGTCGAGCAGCAGCGACATCGGTCTTGAGACGAAGGGGGTGCCTGCCATTCCCACGCCTTCGCAGATCATGGTGTAGAACCCGTTAAGTGCCCATGGCTGCAAGCACATCTTAACCATGTCCGGTGCATCTGGGCCGCCACATTCCACACGAGGACGGCCTTTCTTGGCGAGCATCGCGACATTACCGGACCAGCCCACCGCAACACGGGCATCGGTGCGCGGCGACCTGGCCGCGCTGGCCCTGATGCTGCTGGTCATGCTGGCCACCCGTGGGATCTGGTGGGGCAATCCCGTCGCCGATTTCGACGAGCAGCTCTATGCCTTCATCGGCTGGCGCATGACGCTGGGCGAGCTGCCTTACGTCGACTGGTGGGACCGCAAGCCCTTTGGCCTGTTTGCCATCTATGCCGCGGCCCATGCCCTGCCGTGGCCGCAGCCACTGGGCTACCAGCTTGTCGGCGCGGCCTTTGCCATGGCGGGCGCCTGGCTCACCTACCTGCTGGCGCGCGAGCGGCTCGACCGCTTCGGGGCGGCAGTGGCAGGTTCGCTCTACCTCGTCCTGATGGCTGCCTATGCCAGCTATTCGGGGCAGAGCGAGGTGCTGTTCGGTCCGCTGACACTGGGCATGGCCATGCTGCTGCGCGATCCTGCCCACCCGCGCTTTGCCAGCCGGATGGCCTGGGCCATGCTCCTGGGCGGCCTTGCCCTGCAGCTTAAGTACACGGTGCTGCCGCAATGCCTGTTCTTCGGGGCCTGGGCGCTGTGGCACCGCTGGCGCGCCGGTGCCGGCTGGCCGCGGCTGGCGGGAGAAGCCCTGGCCGCCGCCGCGTTGGGCCTGCTGCCGACCGTGCTGGTGGCCCTGCTTTATGCCCTGGCCGGCGGGTTCGACGATTTCGCCTTTGCCAATTTCCTGTCGTTCTTCGCCCGTGAGGCCGCGCCCCAGGGCCGCTGGATCGCCGAACACGTGGTGGGCGTGCTGCCGATCGCGGTGCTGGTGGCCGGCGGGCTTATCGCTGGCATGGGCCGCAAGCCTGGCCCAGCGCCGTTCTACCTGCTGTGGGCCGTGGCGACGCTGGCCGGCGTGCTGATGCCCGGCACGGTCTACCTCTATTACTACGCGGCCATGGCCGCCCCGGCGGTGCTGGTGGCGCTGCCCCTGCTCGACCGGCACGGCCCGGCACGTTCGATCCCTGCGGTGCTGCTGCTGCTGGCGGGCCTGTGGATCCTCGCCCTCCCCCAGCGCTACCAGCAAAGCCTTGCCGAGCGCGACGGCGCGGCACACCTCGCCGCCGCAATCGCTCCCCATGTCGATGGGCGCGACAGGTGCCTGATGGTGTTCGACGGCCCGACCGCGCTCTACCGGATGAGTGGCGGCTGCGTGCCATCGAAGCTGGTCTATCCCGACCACCTCAACAACGCGCTGGAGCGGCGCGCCCTGGGGCTGGTGCAGGAGCAGGAGGTGGCCCGTATCCTTGCCATGCGGCCGGGCGCCATCGTCACCGCCAGCCGGCCGATGACCGTGCAGAACGAGGCGGCAAAGGCCATGGTCGAAGCGGCCGTGGCGCGCGACTATGTCGAGGCCGCAAGGGCCGACATGCACGGCCGCACGATCACCGCATGGGTCAGGCAAGAGGGCCGCTAGGCACTCGGTTCGTCGTGCGTGGGGCACGGTTGGAACGCATGGAACAGTGTCCTGTATTTGAAAAATCCGTCTGGCCTGCAGGCTGAGCGAAAGCACTCCGGGCAGGGCCCTGGATCGTGTCTGACATGTGAAAGAGCCTGCCCGCCATGCCGCAATCCCCCAGCTGTAGGAAAGCCGGGTCAGGCCGCCCTGCGCGCCTTGTCCCGCCGCCTGCCGGCCTGCCACAGGAACAGACCCGCCGCGATGATGATGGCCGCGCCCAGCATGGCGA
>CAZTED010000285.1:0-2122 GCA_964612175.1 uncultured Sphingomonadaceae bacterium | reverse complement strand
GCACGCTGACCCGTGCCTGGAACGGCAGGACCGAAGTGGTGGCCGAACTTGGCGGCGGGCCTAACGGTGCGGCGATCGGCCCTGATGGGGCAGCCTATGTATGCAACAACGGCGGCTTTGTGTGGTCGCGCGGGCCTGATGGAGCATTGCACGTTTCTGCCTGCGCGCCCGATGATTACGAAGGCGGCCGAATCGAGCGGGTCGATCTGGCAACGGGCAGGTCTGAACGGCTTTACACCCATGTCGATGGAAACAGCCTGCGTGGTCCGAACGATATCGTATTCGACCGCACGGGTGGTTTCTGGTTCACCGATCTGGGCAAGGAAAACGCGCGCGGAAGGGACAAGAGCGGCATCTACTACGCTCGCCCTGATGGCAACGAGATCCGCGAAGTGGTTTATGGCGGCCTGAGTTTCAACGGCATCGGCCTGTCGCCCGACGAGGGCACGCTCTACGTCGCCGATACGCTTACCGGGCGCCTGTGGGCCTATGCCCTTGCATCACCCGGCGTGATCACGCTCAACCAATTTGGCCAGCCCGATGCGCGGCTGGTCGGTCGCCTTGACGATGCTGCCGCGCTCGACAGCATGGCTGTAACGCAGGCCGGCAACATCTGTGTCGGGACACTTGGTCGCGGTGGCATCACCAGCTTTACCCCGGAAGGTGAGGCGCACTTCCTGCCGTTCCCGGACTTTGCCGTTACCAACATCTGCTTCGGGGGTGCAGACCTGCGCTCGGCATTCCTGACCTTCAGCATGGGCGGACAACTGGTGCGCTCCGGATGGCACGAGCCGGGCCACCCGCTCAACTTCGTGAACTATTGAGGCATCCTCATGAAAACGAACATCGCACAGCATGACCTGGCCGAAATGTATGCGCGCATGCTGCGCATCAGGGCCTTCGAGGATGCCGCCAGAGAGCTCCATGGCAAGGGCATGATCATGGGACCGGTGCACACATCGCACGGGCAGGAGGCGGAGATTGTCGGCGCGTGCATGGCGCTGCGACTGGACGACTACATGGTCGGCAACCATCGTTCCCATGGCCACCCGATTGGCAAGGGGGCCGCGGTTCGCGGGCTGATGGCCGAACTGCTGGGCAAATCGACCGGCGTTTGCGGGGGCAAGGGCGGATCGATGCACCTGGCAGACTTCAGCGTCGGCAGCCTGGGAGAAACCAGCATTGTCGGATCAGGCATTCCGGTGGCAGCGGGCGCCGCGCTGGGCGCACGGATGCAGGGGCTGGACCGGGTCAGCCTGTGCTTCTTCGGGGATGGCGCATCGAACGAAGGAACCTTCCATGAAGGCGTCAACATGGCGGCGGTGTGGCACCTGCCGGTGATCTTCCTGTGCGAGAACAATGGCTATGGCATTACCACTCCGCTGAGTGCGGTGACCCTGGTAACGGACATCGCCAACAAGGCGGCGGCATATGGCATTCCCGGCGTGATCGTGGACGGGCAGGACGTGCTGGCGGTCTATGAAGCGGTGCAAGAGGCGGTACAGCGTGCCCGGCGCGGCGAAGGGCCAACGCTGGTCGAGGCCAAGACCTACCGCTTCGAGGAACATGCCGTCGGCATGGGGCGCGATCTTGGCTACCGTTCACAGGAGGAGATTGCGCAGTGGCGCACCCGCGATCCGCTGGTGCTGTTCCGCACCCGGCTGACCGATGAGTTCGGCTTCGCAACAGACGAGCTGGAGCAGATGGAAAAGGCCGCGCACGACGCCATCGAAGACGCCATCGCCTATGCCGAACGCAGCCCCGCGCCGCTGCCGCACACCGCGTTCACCGACGTTTTTGCCTGAGGGAAGCGGACAATGGCCGAAAAAACCTATCTCGAAGCCATCCGCGACGCCCTGTTCGAGGAGATGACGCGCGACCCGGCGGTGTTCCTCATGGGAGAGGATGTCCGCTGCAATTTCTTTGGCACGACCTCGGGGTTCATCGAGGCCTTCGGGCTTGAACGGATCCTCGATTGCCCGATCGCAGAGGCTGGAATCACCGGCGTGGCGGCAGGGGCTGCCATGGTCGGCATGCGGCCGGTGGTCGATTTCACCATCGCCCCGTTCCTGTATCCGGCGATGGACCAGATCTGCAGCATCGTCGCCAAGTCGCGCTACCT
>CAZTED010000284.1:0-2126 GCA_964612175.1 uncultured Sphingomonadaceae bacterium | reverse complement strand
GGGGCAGCAGCATCACGAGGCCGTTGGCGCGCAGCCACTTGGCCTCGCCCGCGGCGATGAACTGATCGATGATGATCTGCGCACCGTTGGCGAAATCGCCAAACTGCGCTTCCCACAGCACCAGCGCCTTGGGATCAGCCATCGCATAGCCATATTCGAAGCCGAGCACGCCATATTCGGAGAGCGGGCTATCGAGCACCTCGAACCGGCCGTGCGGCACGGTGGTGAGGGGGATGTATTTTTCCTCGGTCGCCTGATCGACCCACACCGCATGGCGCTGGCTGAAAGTACCGCGACCTGAATCCTGGCCAGACAGGCGCACCTGATAGCCTTCGGAAAGGAGCGTGCCGAAGGCGAGGCTTTCCGCGGTCGCCCAGTCGAACACTTCCTGATCGGCAGGTGCCTTGAACATCGCGGCACGCCCATCGATCACGCGGCGCAGCGTCTTGTGCACCTCGAGCCCTTCGGGGATCGTGGTCAGCGTGCGGCCGATCGCGTCGAACAGCTTTTCGGTGACGCCGGTGGCGATGTTGCGGCGGGCGTTTTCCTCATCCGCAGGCATGTGGAGGCCCGACCAGCGGCCGGCGAACCAATCGGCCTTGTTCGCCTTATAGCCGGTGGCAGCGGTGAATTCTTCCTCCAGCCGCTCAACAAAGGTGGCGCGCATACCCTCCACCTCGCCGTCAGCGATCACGCCTTCGGCCTTCAAACGCGCGCTGTAGAGCTGCGAAACCGGCGGGTGCTGCCGGATCTTGGCGTACATCAACGGTTGGGTGAAGCTCGGCTCGTCGCCCTCATTGTGGCCGAAGCGGCGATAGCACCACATGTCGATCACGATGTCCCGGCCGAAGCGCTGACGGAAATCGATGGCGAGCTTGCAGGCGAAGGTCACCGCCTCCGGGTCATCGCCGTTCACATGGAGGATGGGCGCCTGCACGCCCTTTGCCACGTCCGACGGATAGGGCGAGGAGCGCGCGAACTGCGGGCTGGTCGTGAACCCGATCTGGTTGTTGACGATGAAGTGGATACAGCCGCCGGTGTTATAGCCGCGGATGCCGGAGAAGCCGAGGCATTCCCAGACAATGCCCTGCCCGGCAAAAGCTGCGTCGCCGTGGATCAGCACCGGCAGCACCTGCTTGTGCTTGCCCTTGCCAAGATCGTCGCGCCACAGCTGCTGCGCGCGCACCTTGCCGAGCACGACCGGGTTTACCGCTTCCAAGTGGCTGGGGTTGGGGACCAGGCTCATGTGCACCGAAATGCCGTCGAACTCGCGGTCGGTGCTGGTACCGAGGTGATATTTGACGTCGCCCGAGCCGCCCACATCCTCGGGGTTGGCCGTGCCGCCCTGAAATTCGTGGAAGATGACGCGATAGGGCTTGGCCATCACGTTCGCGAGGACGTTGAGCCGCCCGCGGTGCGCCATGCCATAGACGATTTCCTTGACGCCCAGCTGGCCGCCATATTTGATCACCGCCTCCAGCGCGGGGATCATCGATTCCCCGCCGTCGAGCCCGAAGCGTTTGGTGCCGACATATTTGCGGGCGAGGAATTTTTCATATTCCTCCCCTTCGATCACCTTGTTGAGGATCGCCTTCTTGCCCTGCGGGGTGAAGTCGATGCTCTTGTCAGCGCCCTCGAACCGGTCCTGCAGGAAGCGCCGTTCCTCGACATCGGCGATGTGCATATATTCGAGGCCGACTTTGCCGCAGTAGTTGGCGCGCAAAATGTCGACCAGCTCGCGGATCGTCGCCTTTTCAAGGCCCAGCGCGCCGCCGAGATAGACCGGCTTGTCGAGGTCCGCGCCGGAAAAGCCGTGATACTCCGGGCTGAGATCGGCCGGGACTTCCTGTTTTTGAACGCCGAGCGGATCAAGGTCGGCAGCAAGATGGCCGCGCACACGATAGGTGCGGATCAGCAGCATGGCGCGGATAGAGTCACCCGCCGCCGCGGCCACCTCGGCTTCGGAAAGGCTTGCGCCCGACTTCGCCGCAGCCGCCTTTACCGCAACCTGCATCTGCATCGGGTCGAGCCCGGCAGTGAGCTCATCCGCCGCATCAAGCGGCCAGCCGTTGCGCTGCCAGCTGGGGCCGGCCTGGGGTTCGAATTCTAGACCCGCGTAATCCATC
>CAZTED010000283.1:0-2126 GCA_964612175.1 uncultured Sphingomonadaceae bacterium | reverse complement strand
CTGTCCGTGAAGGCCTGACCCGCCCGTGCGTCCTGTTTCGTGACGGATACGGCCATGACGGGCCAGATGCTGTTGACCACGGCCGGTGGCTTGGCGCTCGCCTTGGCCCTTGTCCTGGTTGTCGCAAGGCTGGCCCGCGCCTTCGGTTTCGCGTCCGCCGGCGGTTCCGTCAGGATCGGCGCTGGGCGGGAGCGGCGACTTGCCCTCTCCGAGACGATCGCCCTCGACACCCGCCGCCGGCTGCACCTGGTGCGCTGCGACGGTCGCGACATCCTGGTGCTGACCGGCGGCGGACAGGATGTGATGCTCCCGCTCGATGCCCAGCCGGAGGCAGCCAGCAAATGACCCCCTATCCTTCCCGGCGGAACCTGCCCGCGCCGACGTCACGCCTGCTGCGGCTGCTGGCCCTGGTCCTCATGTGCTTTGTCCTGCTGCCGACGGGCGGCGCGTTGGCTCAGAGCGTCAGCATCGACATGGGCGGCGCCGGCAGCAATCCGGGCGCCACGGCCAGGCTGGTGCAACTCACGGCGCTGATCGGCCTGCTTTCGCTGGCGCCATCGCTGCTGGTCATGGTGACCGCCTTCGGTCGCATCGTGATCGTTCTCGCGCTTCTGCGGAACGCGATCGGGGCGCCGGGCATCCCGCCCAACCCGGTCCTGATCGGGCTGGCGCTGTTCCTCACGCTTTTCGTCATGCAGCCCGTGCTGGAGCAAAGCTGGGCCGAAGGCCTGCTGCCGATGATCCAGGGCGAGGTCCAGGATCTGTCAGGGCTCCAGGCAGCGGCGGAACCCTTCCGTCGATTCATGCTGGCGAATGGCCGCGAATCCGACCTGGAGCTTTTCATGGACCTGGCGCAGCTGCAGCCGGAGCCGGGCGCCCCCGCCCCCTGGCGAGCCCTGGTGCCCGCCTTCATCGTCGGTGAATTGCGCCGCGCCTTCGAGATCGGCTTCCTGATCTTCCTGCCCTTCCTGGTCATCGACCTCGTGGTGGCCAGCGTGCTGATGGGGCTGGGCATGATGATGCTGCCGCCGCCGGTCATCTCCCTGCCATTCAAGCTGGTCTTCTTCGTGGTCGTGGATGGCTGGCAGCTGGTGTCCGTCACGCTCGTGCAGGGTTTCGCGACCGGGTGACGCCTTGCGCCGCGGTGCGCCCTGCGGCGTTCAGATCGTGCCGCGCATCCGGATGCGGGCGGAGATGTGGACCTCGCCCTGCGCCAGTACCGGTACCGAAGGGCGCGTCCGCGCCACGATGTCCCGCAGATGCGGACGGACTGGCCCCGAGCAGACGATCACCGGCATCTCCCCCGCGGCCGAGACGCCATCGACCACCTCCGCCATGCGGCCCACGAACTCCTGCAGTCGGGACGGCGCCATGGCGAGCTGTCGCTCCTCGGGCGGGCCGATCAGCGCCTCCGCGAAGGCCTGTTCCCAGGCGCCGCCGAGGGAGATGATGGGCAGGTGCCCCTCCGGTGCGCGGACGCTGTCGGAAAGCTGCCGCGCGAGACGCAGACGCACCGTGCCGATCAGCTGGTGCACGCTGCGGAGACCAGCGCTTGTGCCATCCTGGATGCCCTCCAGGATGGTGGGCAGATCCCGGATCGAGACGCGTTCCTGCAGCAGGGCCTGCAACACCCGCTGGATCGTGCCGAAGCTGGTCTGGCCCGGCACGAGATCCGCCACGAGGCGTCGCTGCTCGTCCGGCAGCATCTCCAGCATCCGGCGCGTCTCGGCGTAGGAAAGCAGGTCGGCGGCATTCGCGCGCAGCAGTTCCGTGAGGTGCGTGACGACAATGTCCGTGCAATCCACCACGGTGAAGCCGCGCGCCAGCGCTTCCTCCTTCTGGCTTTCCTCCACCCACAGAGCGGGCAGGCCGAAGACGGGCTCTGTCGTCGTCTCGCCGCGCATGCCGCCCGGCCCGTCGGCGGGCACGAGCGCGAGCAGGCGTGGCGGCTTCAGCTGGCCGCGCGCGATCTCGATCTCCTTCAGCCGGATCGTGTAGGTGTCGGAGGGAAGCTGGACATTGTCCCGCACGCGCACGCTGGGCACCACCATCCCAAGCTCTGCCGCGATGGCCCGACGCATCGCGCGGATCTGCTCGGTGAGCCGTGAATTCTGGCCTGCCGCGAG
>CAZTED010000282.1:0-2135 GCA_964612175.1 uncultured Sphingomonadaceae bacterium | reverse complement strand
GCGCCCGGGGCGAGGCGGTCGAGGAAGGCATCAAGGAACCGCGCCGGCCCCTCGCGCCCGCTGATGGTATAGCGGGGGGCGGTCTGCTGGTAGAATGCCAGGGTCTGTTCGTCGCTCATGCGCGAAAGGGATGGAACGAAGTGCCCGCCAAGTCCATGCCGTAAAACTCGGACGATGAAGGGATGTGCGCGATGAAGATCGACCTGGTGGACGTGTTCGGCAACGGCTCGCTCAGTGGCAACCCGCTTGCCGTGGTGCGCGGCGCTGAGCATCTGTCACCGGCGCAGATGCTGCGGTTGACGCAATGGCTGGGCTTTTCCGAAACCACCTTCCTGCTGCCGCCCACGGACGCGGGTGCGGATTACCGGGTGCGGATATTCTACCCGGCGGGCGAACTGCCCTTTGCCGGGCACCCGACGCTGGGATCGGCCTTCGCCTGGCTGGCTGCAGGCGGCCAGCCCCGCCGCGAAGGCATGGTGGTGCAGCAATGCGGCGCGGGGCCGGTCGAAGTCCGGCTGGATGATGACGCGCTGGCCTTCGCCGCGCCGCCTTTCACCCGCCACGGGGCGATGGATGCGGCCGAACTGGCAGCGGCGGCGGCAGTGTGCGGGATCGATCCAGCGCAGGTGGTGGAGGCGGTCCACGTGGCCAATGGGCCGAAATGGCAATTGCTGCGGCTCGGCTCGGCGGCAGAAGTGCTGGCAGCAAGGCCAGTGCCCCGCGCGCCGGTGGGTACCGATGTCGGCCTTGCCGCGCCCGCCGCGCCGGGATCACCGGTCGACTGGGAACTGCGCGCCTTCTTTGCCAACCAGCACGGGCAGCTTGTGGAGGATCCGGTGACCGGCAGCTTCAATGCAGGCGTTGCCATGCACCTGTTCGCCAGCGGCCTTGCCAATGGCCGCTATGTCGCGGGGCAGGGGCAGCTCACCGGCGCCGATGGCCGGGTGACCTGCGAGCAGGGGGATGATGGCCGGGTGTGGATCGGCGGCCGCTGCGCAATGGTGGCGGCAGGCGGGGAGCTAACCTAGCGCTGCCTGCTTTTCCTCGGCCAGCCGGTCCAGCTCGGCGCGGCTCTTGCGTTCGGCGCTGGTCTTGAGCTGGCCGCAAGCGGCATCGATGTCCCGTCCGCGCGGGGTGCGCACCGGGGCGGAGATGCCGGCTTCGAACACGATGTCGGAAAAGCGCCTGACCCGTTCGGGCGTGGAGCATTCATAGGGCGCGCCCGGCCACGGGTTGAACGGGATCAGGTTGACCTTGGCCGGCAGCTTGTACTTGCGGATCAGCCGCACCAGTTCGCGTGCGTCCTCGTCGCTGTCGTTCTTGTCCTTCAGCATCACGTATTCGAAGGTGATGCGCCGGGCATTGGAGGCGCCGGGATAGTCGGCACAGGCCTGCAGCAGTTCCTCGATGCCGTACTTGCGGTTGATCGGCACGATCTCGTCGCGCACATCCTTGGTCACCGCGTGCAGGCTGACCGCAAGGTTGACGCCGATTTCCTCGCCGCAGCGGGCCATCATCGGGACCACGCCGCTGGTCGACAGGGTGATGCGCCGCTTGGACAGGGCCAGGCCATCGCCGTCCATCACCAGTTGCAGCGCATCGCGCACGTTATCGAAATTGTACAGCGGCTCGCCCATGCCCATCATCACGATGTTGGTCAGCAGCCGCCCGTCCGAGGTGTATTCGGAGCCGCCCTCGGCATCCCCGGCATCTTCGTCATCGAAGTCGAGACCGGCCATCGTCGCGATCCGCGTTTCGTTGGCCTTGGGCCATTCGCCCAGCGCATCGCGCGCCAGCATCACCTGGCCCACGATTTCGCCCGGCGTCAGGTTGCGGACAAGGCGCATGGTGCCGGTGTGGCAGAAGCGGCAGTTGAGGGTGCAGCCGACCTGGCTGGAAACGCACAGCGTTCCCCGGTCCGCGTCCGGAATGAAGACCATCTCGAAATCGTGGGCATCGGCCGTGCGCAGCAGCCACTTGCGGGTGCCATCGACCGAATGCTGCGCCTCGATGATTTCCGGGCGGCCGATCACGAACCGTTCGGCGAGCCACGGGCGCATGGTCTTGGCGATGTCCGTCATCGCCTCGAAATCGGTCACGCCGCGGTGGTAGAGCCAGTGGAACACCTGCTTGGC
>CAZTED010000281.1:0-2146 GCA_964612175.1 uncultured Sphingomonadaceae bacterium | reverse complement strand
TGGCATGGGGTGGCGGCCTGTTCGTGGTTGGCTGGATCATCCAGTTCGTCGGCCACGCCTTCGAAGGGCGCAAGCCAGCCTTTCTTGATGACCTGAAGAGCCTGTTGGTCGGCCCGCTGTTCGTGGTGGCCGAAGTTGGCTTCATGCTCGGCTTCAGGCGAGAATTGCGCAACGCCATCAACCACGGCTGAGCCTCTGCGCGGGGCGCGCACGGCCCGGCTTCAGGCTCGCAACCGCTCCTCGACCACGGCGATGGCGCGGGCGATCGCGGTTTCCCGGTCCATGTCCGAGGTGTCGAGCAGCACGGCATCGTCCGCCATTGCCAGGGGTGCATTGGCGCGGCCGGTATCGCGGGCATCGCGCCGGCGCAGGTCGTCCTTGATCGCGGCAAGGGTGTGGTCTTCGCCGCGTGCCTGCATTTCCTGCCAGCGGCGTTCGGCCCGTGCCTCGACGCTGGCGGTGATGAACAGCTTCACCTCGGCATCGGGGCAGATCACCGTGCCGATGTCGCGCCCGTCCAGCACCGCGCCGCCCGGCTGCGCGGCATAGATGCGCTGGCGCTCCAGCAGGGCCTCGCGCACAGGCGGGTGGACAGAGACGCGGCTCGCCAGCCCGCCGGTCGCCTCGCTGCGCATGGCAGGGTGGCCGAGCAGCTCCTCGGGAAAGGTGCAGGCGGCCAGCGCATCCACCGGATCGTCCGGATCGCCGCCGTTCAGCGAGACCTGGTAGCCGACTGCGCGGTAGAGCAGGCCGGTGTCCATGTGCGGCAGCCCGAAATGCCGCCCCAGCGCCTTGGCGATGGTGCCCTTGCCCGATGCGGTTGGTCCGTCGACTGCGATGATCATTGGTCTTGCCCCGTTCGTGCCTTGCGCGATTTCCACAGTCCGAACAGCGCGATCATCGCCCACACGCTTTCCAGCATCAGGCTGGCCATGTTCACATGCACCAGCAGCGAGGCGACCAGCAGCAGCGCGCCGGCGAGGTTGAGCCCGTGTTGCAGGGCAGGGCGGGTGCGCTCAGCCTGCACCGTCTGGTAGGCATAGGCGCCCAGGATCAGCGCCATGCCGAGGAAACCGGCGATGTTGGCCCACAGGTCGATGGAGCCGGGCAGGGTCATCCCCCCAGGCTTTCCAGGAGCGCGATGAAGTTGGGGAAGCTCGTCGCGATGGGGCGAATGTCGTCCACTTCCACGCCGCGCTCGCTGGCAAGGCCGGCGACCGCCATGCTCATGGCAATGCGATGGTCGAGGTGGGTAGTGACTGCCGTGCCTGCGGGCGTGCCGGACAGGGGCGCGCCGCCGGTGCCGTGGAGGATGAGGCCGTCTTCGGTTTCCTCCACCCTTGCCCCGGCCAGGGTCAGCGCCTCTGCCATGGCGGTGAGGCGGTCCGATTCCTTGACGCGCAGTTCATCGAGCCCGCTCGTCACCGTGGTTCCATCGGCCAGCGCGGCAGCCACGAACAGGACGGGGAACTCGTCGATCATGCTGGGCGCGACAGCGGGATCGACGGCGATGCCATGAAGCTGCGAGTGTTGTACGCGCAGGTCGGCAACCATCTCGCCGCCCACTTCGCGCAGGTTCAGCAGGGTGATGCGCCCACCCATCTCAAGCAATACAGTGAATAGTCCTGTGCGCGTGGGGGAGAGGCCGACGTTACGCACCAGCACGTCGCTGCCTGGCACTACCAGCGCGGCAACCACGAAGAAGGCTGCGGATGAAGGATCACCCGGCACCTCTATCACTTGCGGCTTCAGTTCGGCCGGGCCGGTTAGGTGTATCCCACCACCGTCTTCATCGACGCTCAGATCCGCCCCAAAGCCCCTCAGCATCCGTTCGGAGTGATCGCGCGTGGGGACCGGCTCGATCACCGTGGTCGTGCCGTGGGTGTTGAGGCCGGCCAGCAGTACCGCGCTCTTCACCTGCGCACTGGCGACCGGCAGGCGATAGGTGACCGGCACCGCGGGGCAGATACCGCGCACGGTAAGCGGCAGCCTGCCGCCCTCGGAAGCCTCGATCTCGGCGCCCATCTGTGACAGCGGTTCGATCACCCGTCCCATCGGCCGCTTCGACAGGCTGGCATCGCCGACGAAGGTGGCGGTGATCGCGTGGCTGGCGACAAGGCCCATCAGGAGGCGGGTGGAGGTGCCC
>CAZTED010000280.1:0-2146 GCA_964612175.1 uncultured Sphingomonadaceae bacterium | reverse complement strand
CGGCTGGTCGACGGGGTGACCAAGCTTTCCAAGATCGAGCAGATGCCCGAGGACGAGCGGGCGGCAGAGAACCTGCGCAAGTTCCTGCTGGCGATGAGCGAGGACCTGCGGGTGCTGCTGGTCAAGCTGGCCGACCGCCTGCACAACATGCGCACGCTTCACTTCATCAAGGACCCGGACAAGCGCCGCCGCATCGCCCGCGAGACGATGGATATCTATGCCCCGCTGGCCGAGCGGGTGGGCATGTACGAATACATGCGCGAGATGCAGATGCTCGCCTTCGAGCAGCTGGAGCCGGAAGCCTATGCCACCATCACCGGGCGGCTGGAGCAGATCCGCTCGAGCGAGGGCGGTCAGGTGGATGCCATCGCCCTGAAGATCAAGCAGGCGCTGGCCGAGGCAGGGCTGAAGGTAGAAGTCTCGGGGCGGGAGAAGCACCCCTATTCGATCTGGAAGAAGATGGCCGAACGGCACGTGTCCTTCGAACAGATCACCGACATCATGGCCTTCCGCGTGCTGACGCAGGACGTGGAGGACTGCTACCGCGCGCTGGGCGTGCTTCACACCACCTGGCAGATGGTGCCCGGCCGGTTCAAGGACTTCATCTCCACTCCCAAGACAAACGGCTACAAGTCGCTCCACACCACGCTGATCCACGCCGGGTCGATGCGCGTGGAAGTGCAGATCCGCACCCGCGAGATGCACCGCACCAACGAATTCGGCCTGGCCGCGCACTGGGCCTACAAGCAGGAGGACCAGCCCGACGGGCAGGTCGGTTGGCTGCGCGACCTGATCGAGATCGTCGATGCCAGCCACGATGCCGAGGAACTGCTCGAACACACCCGGATGGCGATCTACCAGGACCGGATCTTCGCCTTCACCCCCAAGGGCGCGCTGTTCCAGTTGCCGCGCGGGGCCACGGCCGTGGACTTCGCCTTCGCCGTCCATACCGACCTTGGCGCGCAGACCGTGGGGGCCAAGATCAACGGCCGGCACATGCCGCTGCGCACTCCGCTGGGCAATGGCGACGTGGTGGAGATCATCAAGAGCCCCCATGCCGTGCCGCAGCTCTCGTGGCTGGGCTTTGTCGTTACCGGCAAGGCCCGCGCCTCCATCCGCCGCGCCGTGCGCCAGAAGGAGCGGGCCGAGATCGCCGAGATCGGTGCCAAGCTGTTCGAGGAGATCATCGAGCGCCTGCCGGCCAAGGTCGGCAAGAAGGGCATCAAGGACGCCGCCAAACGGCTGGAGCTGGACGACGAGGAGGACCTGATGGTCGCCATCGGCTCTGCCAAGCTGACCGACCGCGAGGTGATGGAGGCGCTGGTCCCCGGCTCCACCGCCGACCTGCCGGACGAGCCGCACATCGGCCGCGCGATCAGCATCAAGGGCCTGACGCCGGGCATGGGCTTCCACCTCGCCGATTGCTGCCACCCGCTGCCGGGCGACCGGATCGTGGGCCTCAGGCGCAAGGGCCAGGTGGTGGAAGTCCACGCGATCGACTGCATGGAACTGGCCAATGGCGAGGATGCCGACTGGGTGGACCTGTCATGGGGCGAACATTCGCGCGGGGCGGTGGGCCGCCTGCACGTGACGCTCTACAACCGCCCCGGCACCCTGGCCGAGATGGCCGGCACCTTCGCGCGCAACAATGCCAACGTTATGAACCTCGAACTGACCCAGCGTGATGATCCCTTCCACACCTATGCGGTGGACCTGGAAGTGCTGGACCTGGCGCACATCACGCGCATCGTGAGCAGCTTGCGCGCGAGCGATTCAGTGGCGCAGGCGGAGCGGGTCTAGAGCAGCGCCAGCCTGACCTCGGCCAGATCGCCGGCCGCCAGGTCTTCCGCTTTCCTCACCGCCAGCTTGACGGGCAGCAGGTAGCCCGCATGCGCCTTGCTGGGGAAGACCGAGGTCCGCCAGCATGTCTCGCCGATGCGCGCCTCGACCCTGACCGATCCGAACCCGCGCCCCCTGCCGGCAACTGGTCCCAGTTCCAGCCGCCGCATCGCCTCGTGCGCGGCGATTGCCTCGCCCGCTGGCCCGTCGATCACCAGGAAATGCCATGCCGCCGAACCCTCCGGTCCCTGCCACAGCCACAGGGTGCCGGTATGCGTGACTTCGAAAGCCTCCGCCCCTTCAGGGG
>CAZTED010000279.1:0-2173 GCA_964612175.1 uncultured Sphingomonadaceae bacterium | reverse complement strand
TCAGCGCCCGTTCGACCGCCAATCACCCGGCACTGTCCCTGCTCCAGATCACGCCGGCCTTCCACATCGGCGGGCGCGGGCCGTCGCTGGGTTGCTACTGGGTGGGCGGCAAGACTGTGCTGCACAAGGCATTCGATCCCACGGCTTTCATGCAGACCGTGCAGGAAGAAAGGATCAACGCCAGTTTCATGGTACCGATGATGGTGCAGGCACTGCTCGATCATCCGCAGATCGATGACTATGACCTGTCGTCGCTCGAGATGGTCATGCTGGCCTCCACCACCATTCCCACCCACCTGCTGCGCCGGGCGCTGGAGCGGTTCGGACAGATCTTCTACCTGGCCTATGGTTCGACCGAGGGCGGCGGTGTCTGTCGCCTGCCGCGCCACGAAGTCCGGCTGGACGGCGGGGAGGACATGACCCGCCGTCTTGCATCGGTCGGCCATTTCGAGCCTGAATGCGATGGCATGATCCTCGACGATGACGGGAATCCCTGCCCCACCGGCGTGGTGGGCGAGGTGTGCATCTACAATTCCTACAGTTTTCAGGGGTACTGGAACAACGATAACGCCACCCGCGAGGCCATGCACGGGCGTGCCTTCCGGACCGGCGATCTAGGTTACATGGACGAACAGGGATACGTCTTCCTGGTCGACCGCAAGAAGGACATGCTCATCACTGGCGGGGAGAATGTCTATTCCCGCGAGGTGGAGGATGCGCTGGACCGGCATCCCGCCGTGCGCGAGTCAGCGGTGATCGGCAAGCCTGACCCCAAGTGGGGCGAAACGGTTTGCGCCATCGTGCTGCTGCAACCGGGTGAAACCCTGACCGAGGCCGACCTCATCGCCTTCGCCCGCACCCAGCTGGCCGGATACAAGTGTCCCAAGGTGGTGGTTTTCGTCGACGACATGCCGCGCCAGAACACCGGCAAGATCGACAAGAAGGCGCTGCGAAGCCTCTATGCCAAGGCCTGAGGCCGGTCCCGGAGGAAGCCTCTTGACGCAAACCTAGCGATCGCTAGGGTGAGCGGCAAGGAGATGCCGCATGCAGCTGAGCAGGTTGTCCCGCGCCCTGGGAGAGGGCAATATCGTCGGATGCCAGGACGAAGAGACCGAACGCGTGGTCAAGTCCGCCAGCCGGGTGATGCGCATCCTTGAGCTGTTCGACGTGTTGCGGCGCGAGGCGCTGGTTTCGGAAGTGTCGGAACTGCTCGATCTTCCCCAGTCCAGCACGTCTGTCCTGCTGCGCAGCATGGTGGTGATGGGATACCTCTACTTCAATCCGAAGACCCGCGCTTTCGGGCCGACCACCCGCGTTGCCCTGCTGGGCAGCTGGATCAATGGACCGGTCGTGCGCGATGGTACGCTGACCCGGCTGATGGAGCGGGTAAACATGCGCACCGGCCAGGCCATCGTGCTGGCGGTCCGCAACCGGACATGGTCGGAGTACATTGAGGTGGTGCAGGCAACCAATGCGCTGCGCATGTTCGTGGTCAAGGGCTCCCGGCGTCCGCTGGTCCGTTCGGGCACCGGGCTGGCCTTGCTGGCTGACTTGTCGGACAGCGACATCAGGCGGCTGGCCCTGCGCCATAATGCCGAACTGGGTGACAATGTCTGCCTTGCAACGCTGCTTGACCGGGTCAACGTTGTGCGCGCCCAGGGCTGGGCATCGAGCTATGACGGCGTGACCAAGGGCGGCGGCATGATCGCCCAGTGCCTTCCCCAGTTCGATAACGAGGAGCGGATCGTGATCGGCGTTGCCGGCCTGACCGACGTCCTGCGTGAGAACGAGGCCGAGTTTGCCCGCATCATGCAGGAAGAGGTGGCGGCGAATTTCGGCGCCTCTTTCCCGGTGGCGGACGGGGCTCCCGGTCTTCGACAGGATGCATTGCCGGCCTGATCGCCGGGATGGACCTTGCCGGTTGGCTGACCCTCCTGCCTGAATCACACCGATGATTTGTGCGCCCTCGGGCCGTCACAAGATGGCGGCATCATCGCCCGTTTGTTAGCGCTGCAAACTTGCCGCGCAGCATGCGCATGACCTTGCCAGGAACGCCCCGTGAACTTGCAGCTAGACGATCGTGACGAGCAGTTCCGGTGCATGGTGCGCAAGAGGATAGCCGAAATCCTGCCGCCAGACATTCAGGACCGGCATCGCCGCATTCTGGGCAGCT
>CAZTED010000278.1:0-2187 GCA_964612175.1 uncultured Sphingomonadaceae bacterium | reverse complement strand
ATTGGCATGACGCAGATTGAGCCGGTCCCAGATGCACCCCGCCGCGGCCTGCTGGCGCGACTGAAATCGGTTAATCCGCTTTTCGCGGGGATGGTGATCCTGCCAACCCTGTTGGCCGGCCTGTATTTCGGCGCCTTGGCCAGCGACGTCTATGTTTCGGAAAGCCGCTTCATCGTGCGGAGCCCGTCGGAACCCAACCTCTCGCCACTCGGCATGGTGTTGAGCGGTGGCAATATCGTCGGCGCGAACGAGGAGAGCGAGACTGTGACCGAATTTCTCGGCTCACGTCAGGCGCTCGAGACGGTCAACAAGGACGGCTACGTAACGCGCGCCTGGGGCAACGGCTCGATCTTCTGGTTCGACCGCTTCGGCTTCTTGGACAAGGGCACTGGCGAAGATCTGTTCGAATACTTTCTCGGCAAGGTCACGGCCAAGGATTCGAGCAGCACAATGGTAACAGTGCTGACCGTCAAGTCCTTCGATCCGCAGAGCGCGCGAACAATCAACCAGCGGCTGCTCGAACAATCCGAAGTGCTCGTCAACGAACTTTCCGATCGGGCACGGCGCGACTCGATCACCTTTGCCGAGACCGAGCTGGCACGTGCGCGGCAGGAAGCGCAAAATGCGGCGTTGGCACTGGCTGCCTTCCGGAACCGCGAGGGCGTGATCGATCCTGAATTGCAGGCCAGCGCCGCGCTGCAGATGATCGGCAAGCTGCAGGACCAGCTGATCGCCTCGCAGACCCAGCTGCTGCAGATGCAGACCTATACCCCGCAGGCCTCCCAGATCCCCTATTTGCGCACCCAGATCAGCAATCTTGAACGCGAGATCGCGGCGCAGACCGCGCAAATGGCGGGCGGGCGCGGCTCCCTGTCTTCGGCTTCCGTTCGCTTTCAGGAACTGCGCTTGGCGTCTGAATACTCGGAAAGGCAGCTCTCGACTGCACTCTTGGCCTATCAGGAGGCACAAGCTGAAGCCCGGCGTAAGCAGGCATATGTTGAGCGGATATCTGAGCCGAGCCTGCCGGATGATGCCGCCTATCCCCGCCGTCTGCGCAGCATCCTCGGCACCTTGGTCCTCGGACTGCTGGCCTGGGGCGTGGCCTCAATGCTTCTGATCGGCGTGCGCGAGCACAAGGATTGACGATGGCGATCGCTGCCCAACCCTCTCTGATCGCCAACCTCAGGGTGCAACGCCGGGTGCTGGGCGCACTACTCTTACGCGAACTGCTGACCCGTTACGGGCGGCACAATATCGGCTTCCTGTGGTTATTCGTGGAGCCGATGCTGTTCACCCTCGGGGTGACCGCGCTGTGGACCGCGACCAAGTCGCTACACGGCAGCGACCTGCCGATCGCAGCCTTTGCGCTGACGGGCTATTCCACCGTCCTGCTATGGCGCAACATGCCCGGTCGCTGCATCGGCGCTATCGAGGCCAACCTAGCCTTGATGTATCACCGGAACATCCGGGCGCTAGACATCTATGTGGCTCGGGTCATCCTCGAATTCGCTGGGGCGACAATCTCGTTCTTCGTGCTCTCGCTTTTGTTCATCGCCGGCGAGTGGATCAAGGCGCCGGAAGATTTTCTGCTCGTCGCGGGCGGCTGGATGCTGACGGCGTGGTTCGGGGCGGCACTGGCCATTACCATCGGCGCGCTGAGCCAGGAATATGAGTTGGTGGACAAGTTCTGGCACCCTTTGTCCTACCTGATGTTCCCGCTGTCGGGCGCGGCCTTTCTAGTATCCGCCCTGCCGCCCTTTGCCCGCGAGCTTATCCTTTGGGTGCCGATGGTGCACGGGGTCGAGATGATCCGTGACGGCTATTTCGGCTCGAAAATCGAAGCGATCTACGATCCCGCCTATGTCATCATCTGTTCGCTGGTCCTGTCGGTCGCGGCCCTGATACTAGTTCGCTGGACCGAGAAACGGCTGTCGCCACGATGATCACCGTCAGCCAGATCACCAAGGATTACCGAACCCGCGCGGGCACCAGGCGGGTGCTCGATGGGATCAGCTTCACGCTTGCCAAGGGCGAGCGGCTCGGTGTGCTGGGCCGCAACGGCGCGGGTAAATCAACGTTGATCCGGCTGGTGGGCGGTGCGGAAGCCCCCACTTCGGGCACGATCACGCGCGATATGTCCGTGTCCTGGCCGCTGGCCTTCGGGGGCGCATTTCAGGGCAACCTGAC
>CAZTED010000277.1:0-2213 GCA_964612175.1 uncultured Sphingomonadaceae bacterium | reverse complement strand
TCGTTCAAGCGTCTAGTTCCAGAATGATGGCATCCGTGGCAAGGCTGTCGCCTTCGCCATAGTGAATCTTGCCGATGGCCCCTGGCTTCTGGGCGCGCAAGATATTCTCCATCTTCATCGCCTCTATGATGGCAAGCGGCTGTCCCGCCTCCACCTTGTCGCCTTCTGCCACGTGCAGCTTCACCAGCAGGCCCGGCATCGGGCAGATCAGCAACCGCGAGGTGTCGGGCGGCACTTTCTCCAGCATGTGGGCGGCCAGCGGGGCGATACGCGCGGGCAGCACGCGGGCACGGTGGGTGCGGCCGCGGGTGGTAATCAGCCAGTGCGGCCGCTGGCAGGATACGACAAGGCCGAAGTCCTCGCCGCCGGGCCCCGTGGCATTTGCCGTGCGCTGGCCGGGCTGCCAGTCGCAGGTCCCCTCGATCCGTTCGCCGTCAACCATAGCGTGGCCATCGCCCAGGGTGACGGCAAAGTCGCGGCCCTCGATCCGTACGGTCCAGTCGCAGGTAACCGGCAGCGGACCATCCAGCTGGCCGCTGATCCGCCGGGCCCGGGCCATGTGGGTGAACTCGATGCCTGCGGCAATGGCGGCGATGGTGCGCAGGCGCTGCTCGTCCGCCGATGCGCCGGTGAAGCCGTCCGGGAATTCCTCGGCGATGAAGCCGGTGGTGATGTCACCGCTGCGGAAGCGCGGGTGCTGCATCAGCGCGGAGAGGAAATCGACGTTGTGTCCCGGTCCTTCGATGTGGAACCGGTCGAGCGCGGCGACCTGCAGGTCGGCCGCCCCGTCGCGGGTGGGGGCCCAGGTGATCAGCTTGGCGATCATCGGATCGTAGAAGATCGACACCTCGCCGCCTTCCATCACGCCGTCATCGACGCGGATATAGGGCGCACCTGCCTGCGGATCGCCCGCGACCGGCGGCTGGTAACGCACCAGACGCCCGGTGCTGGGCAGGAACCCGCGGTAGGGATCTTCGGCATAGACGCGGTTTTCGATCGACCAGCCGTTGATGCCCACATCGTCCTGCCCGAAGGCCAGCTTTTCGCCGGCAGCCACGCGGATCATCTGTTCGACAAGGTCGATCCCGGTGATCGCCTCGGTGACCGGATGCTCCACCTGCAGGCGGGTGTTCATTTCCAGGAAGTAGAAGCTCTCCCCCGTCGGGTCCGCGCCGCTGACGATCAGTTCCACCGTGCCGGCGCTGAAATAGCCGACCGCACGGGCCAGGGCGACGCATTGCTCACCCATGGCTTTGCGCATCTTCGGCGTCACGAAGGGCGAGGGCGCTTCCTCCACCACCTTCTGGTGGCGGCGCTGGATGGAGCATTCGCGCTCGTTCAGGTAGAGGATGTTGCCGTGCTGATCGCCCAGGATCTGGATCTCGATGTGGCGCGGATTGAGGATGAACTTCTCGATGAACACGCGGTCATCGCCGAACGAATTCAGCCCCTCGCGCTTCACCGCCTCGAAGCCCTCGCGCACGTCCTTTTCGTCATAGGCAAGGCGCATGCCCTTGCCGCCGCCGCCGGCGCTGGCCTTCATCATCACCGGATAGCCGATCTCGTTGGAGATGCGCACCGCGTGCTCGGTATCCTCGATCTCGCCCACGAAGCCGGGGACGACATTGACCCCCGCTTCCTTGGCGAGCTTCTTGGACTCGATCTTGTCGCCCATCGCGGCAATCGCGCCGACCGGCGGGCCGATGAAGGCAATGCCTTCCTTTGCCAGCGCTTCGGCAAAGCTGGTGCGTTCGGACAGGAACCCATAGCCCGGATGGACCGCCTCGGCGCCCGTCTGCTTGCAGGCGGCGATGATCTTGTCGGCCACCAGGTAGCTCTCGGACGCAGGCGAGGGGCCGATGTGCACCGCCTCGTCGGCCATGGCCACGAACGGCGCGCGGGCATCGGCATCGGAATAGACCGCCACCGTGGCGATGCCCATGCGGCGGGCCGTGCGGATGATCCGGCAGGCGATTTCGCCGCGATTGGCGATAAGGATTTTCTTGAACATTACCTGTCGCCTCCCGGCGTTTCTTCTAGCGGCGGCATATTGTGCCCCAGCAAGCGCAGCATATCCGCCGCACACTCGACCACGTTCGAACCTGGCCCGTAGATGCCTTGCACCCCTGCTTCGCGCAGGAAGTCATAGTCCTGCGGTGGGATCACGCCGCCGGCGATGACCTTGATATCGGGGCGGCCGGCATCGCGCAGCA
>CAZTED010000276.1:0-2213 GCA_964612175.1 uncultured Sphingomonadaceae bacterium | reverse complement strand
CCAGCCGCCGGGGGGACAGGTGTTCCAGCCCCGGCAGGCGCACGTCGAGGCGCGGCGCATCGCGGCGCAGGGTGTTGCCGCCCACCAGGATGCCTTCCGCCCGGGCACGTTCGCGATGCACATGGGCACGGGCGATCGCCCCGGTGATGGCGACAGGCTCGCCCGAAAGCGGCCCTATGAAGCCATCGCGGCTGACCGCCAGCTTCAGCGTAACGTGCGGGCGGCCCAGCCGCTCGCGCACGAGGAACCCGGACAGGCTGTCGCGGCAGGCGGGCTGGTCGACCAGCGTTACCGCCACGCCGGCGGCGCTGAGGCGGGCGATGCCAAGGCCATCTGTGCGCGGATCGGGATCGCCGCAGCCGATCACCACGCGGGCAATCCCTGCACCTGCCACCAGCCCGGCACAGTCCGGCCCGCGCGCAGAGGCATGGGCGCATGGCTCCAGCGTCACGTAAAGGGTCGCGCCTTGCGCGGCCGGGCCGGCAGCGGCGAGCGCCACGGCTTCGGCATGGGGCCTGCCGCCGGCCCCGGTCCAGCCGCGGCCCAGCACGATCCCCTGCTTCACCACCAGCGCCGCAACGCCGGGGTTCGGGGCGCTCTGTGGACGGGCGCGCGTGGCAAGGGCGGCGGCAGCATCGAGCCAGCGCCGATCGCCAGCTGCCTCACCAGCTGCCTCGCCAGCTTCAGCCAATTGCACGGGCGCAGTATTCTTCGATGGTGAGCAGCACTTCGGCATCGGCGCGGGCGCGCACTTCCTCGCCCCGGGCGGCGGCCTCGGCCTCCTCTGCGGCGCGGGCGGCCTCGGCCTCGGCCTCGATCGCGTCGACATCGATGAAGGTGGCGCGGCCCAGCGCCTTGTAGATGTCGCGGCGGATTTCGGCCCGCTGCTCCAGCAGACCCTCCAGCTCGTCCTTGAACTGCTGGTTACGGCAGTTGGAGGCGATGATCTCCGCCTCGGTCCGCGATTCCTCGAAAGTGGAGATGTAGATCACCTCTGGCGCTTCGGGCTCGACCCGCTGGTTGGCAGGGATGAACAGCATGAACAGGGCAAAGGTCAGCGCGGAGGCGAGGCCCAGCAGACCCCAGCGGTGCTGCGTGGGCGCGCGCCACACCGACACGAAATCGGCCGCCGCGCGGCGCGGGGATATCAGGCGCAGGAACTGCTTCATGCGGCCCCAGATAGGCGCTCGCTCCCCGCTGCGCCAGTGCCTGCTTTCGGGCCTGCTTTCGGGCCTGCTTTCGGGCCTGTTCCGGGAGGCGGCAGCGGCCTAGCCGAAGGCTGCATAAAGCCGGCGGCCTTCGCGCTTCAGCCACCGGTCGGCTTCGGCAAGGTCGCCATCGTAGAGCGCGCCGAGCATGGCGTGGAAGGCGGGCGAATGGTCGAAATGCGCCAGGTGCGCCACTTCATGCGCCACCACCGATCGGCGGACATGGTCGGGTGCCATGATCAGGCGCCAGTTGATGCGGATGCAGCGCGCCGCGCTGCCCGCGCCCTTGCGCTCCCCGGTGCAACTGCCCCAGCGCCGCTGGGCGCGACTGAGGCGCAGGTCTGGCAGGGCATGGCCGGCGCGCCCGCAATAGAAGGCAAGGTCCTGTGCCAGGTGCGCCAGCGCCTCGGCCTCCAGCCAGCGGCGCACGCGGGGCGCCATGCTTTCGTGCGGACCGCCGAGGAGCAGTTGCCCGCCGTCCGGCTGCGGGCGGCGCGGGGCCTTTTCGTGCCAGGCGATCTCCAGCTCCCGGCCGCGATAGGGCAGGCGGGTGCCCGGGCCGATCGCCAGCGGCTGCGGGATGCGGGCAAGCTGCACCTCCAGCCACTCCGCGCGCGAACGGGCAAAGGCCAGCGCCTCGCTGCTGCGGCCCCAGCGCGGCATGGTGATGCGCACCTCGCTGCCATCGGGGGCCAGCCGCATGGTCAGCCGGGTGGCGCGCGGATGGCGGCGGATGGCGACGGGCAGGATGGCGGCGGACAGCTCCACCACCGGATCCTCCTTTGCCGTGCGCAGCCAGTCGATCATTTGGGCCAGCCGATCATTTCGGCCACTCGACCATGTGATGCTCGATCGGCCCGGCATCGGCCTCGCTGATCACCCGGCCAGCCACCGATACGCCCGCGGCCTGCATCGCTTCCTGCCCGCCGGTCAAGAGCGGGTGCCAGCCTGGCAGCGGGTCGCCATCGGCGCGGCGACGATAGGCGCAGGTGGACGGCAGCCACG
>CAZTED010000275.1:0-2226 GCA_964612175.1 uncultured Sphingomonadaceae bacterium | reverse complement strand
CCTATTCCGGGCCGGACCATGAGCGACCTTTTCGCCCCAGAACCCGACGGCGATCCCCACGCCGCGAACGGGCAATCCGCCGTCGACGCCCCGCTGGCGGACCGGCTGCGCCCGCGCGCGCTGGCCGACATCATCGGGCAGGAACACCTGACCGGACCGGAAGGGGCTATCGGCAGGATGGTCGCGGCAGGCCGGCTGTCCAGCATGATCCTGTGGGGTCCGCCGGGCACCGGCAAGACTTCCATCGCCCGCCTGCTCGCCGATGCCGTGGGCATGCGGTATGCTGCGGTGAGCGCGGTTTTCTCGGGCGTGGCGGACCTGCGCAAGGCTTTCGCGGCGGCAGAGGACGCGCGCAAGGCCGGGCAACGCACCCTGCTGTTCGTGGACGAGATCCACCGTTTCAACCGCGCCCAGCAGGATGGCTTCCTGCCCTTCGTGGAAAGCGGCGCGGTGACGCTGGTCGGCGCCACCACCGAAAACCCCAGCTTCGAACTGAACGCCGCCCTGCTCAGCCGCGCACAGGTGCTGATCCTCCACCGGCTGGATGCGGCGGCGCTGGAGCAGTTGCTGGCCCGGGCCGAGGAGCTGGAAGGTCCGCTGCCGCTGACGGCGGATGCCCGCGCCGCGCTGGTCGCCTCGGCCGATGGCGACGGGCGCTTCCTGCTCAACCAGGCCGAAACACTCTATGCCGCAAAGCTGGAGGCGCCGCTCGATCCGGCCGGGCTCGGCGCCTTCCTCCAGCGCCGTGTGGCGGTCTACGACAAGGACCGCGAAGGGCACTACAACCTCATCTCCGCGCTGCACAAGGCGGTGCGCGGGTCCGATCCGCAGGCAGCGCTGTACTACATGGCACGGATGCTGGTGGCAGGGGAGGAGCCGCTGTTCCTCGCCCGGCGGCTGGTGCGCATGGCGGTGGAGGACATCGGCATGGCCGATCCGCAGGCGCTGACCCAGTGCATCGCCGCCAAGGACGCCTACCAGTTCCTGGGCAGCCCTGAGGGCGAGCTGGCGTTGGTGCAGGCCTGCCTCTACCTCGCCACCGCGCCCAAGTCTAACGCGGCCTACAAGGCCCAGAAGGCGGCCTGGAAGGCGGCAAGGGACACCGGCAGCCTGATGCCGCCAATGAACATCGTCAACGCGCCCACCAAGCTGATGAAGGATGTCGGCTATGGCGCGGGCTATACCTATGACCATGACGCGGACGAGGGATTCTCGGGCGACAACTACTGGCCCGATGGCATGGCGCCGCAGCACTTCTACCAGCCGGTCGAACGCGGCTTCGAGCGCGAGGTGAGAAAGCGGCTGGACTACTGGGACAAGCTGCGGCGGGACCGTGGCTGACTTCGACAGCTTCGTCTGCATCGACTGGTCCGGTCAGGCCGTGGCACGCCCCAGGGGGCTGGCGGTTGCCACCTGCACTGCCGGAAACGGCGCGCCGGCCCTGCTCCGGCCACAGGGCGGCTGGAGCCGCGAGGGCGTGGCTGACTGGCTGCTTGGCCATGCCGCCGCAGGGACGCGGATGATCGTGGGCCTGGACCTTTCACCGGCGCTGCCTTTCCTTGATCGCGGGGACTATTTCCCGGGCCTTGCCGCCAGCCCCCCCGATGCCCCGGGGCTATGGGCGCAGATCGAGGACCTGTGCGCCCACGAACCGCACCTTGCGGCTTCCGGCCTCCCGCTGATGCAGGGATATGCCGACCATTTTCGCTGCCAGGTCGGTCGCCAGACCGTGACCGGCACGGCCTTCGAGCCGGGCGCCGGGCGGCTTCGTGTGGTCGAACATCGGCAGAGGGCGCAGCAGGTGAACCCGGTTTCCTGCTTCAACCTGGTCGGCGCGGCGCAGGTCGGCAAGTCGAGCCTCACGGGCATGCGGATGCTGCATCGCGTGCGCCACCACCTGCCGGTCTGGCCGATCGATCCGCTGCCACCAAACGGTCCGGTCATCGTCGAGATCTACACCGCCATCGCCGCCCGCGCAGCCGGCCTGCGCCGGGGGCTGAGCAAGATCAGGACCATCGAAGACCTCAACCTCGCCCTCGGCCAGCTTGGCAGCCCGCCCATAGCCGGCAGCGGGCCGATCGACGACCACTCCGCCGACGCCCTCCTCACTGCCGCATGGCTCCGCGCCCATGCCCACCGGCCCGAATTGTGGCAGCCCGCCGGCCTGACCGCAGACATTGCCCGCACCGAGGGCTGGACCTTCGGCGTCACTTAGCGCTAAGGCGC
>CAZTED010000274.1:0-2229 GCA_964612175.1 uncultured Sphingomonadaceae bacterium | reverse complement strand
GCAAGCTCGATCCCTTTGCCGAGCGTCTAGCAGCTTGGCTGCGGGCGGATGCCCGCAGGCCGCGCAAACAGAAACGCACGGCCCGGCAGTTCCACGCAGAACTGGCCGGGCTGGGCTATGACGGCTCGTACCGGCGAGTTGCGGCCTTCGTCCGCACCTGGCGGGACGACTGGCTGCGCCAGCAGCAGACCTCCGGCAGCGGTGTCTTCGTGCCGCTGGCCTTCGCCCCGGGCGAGGCATTCCAGTTCGACTGGAGCGAGGAGCACGCCGTCATCGGCGGCGAGCGCACCAAGCTGCAGGTCGCCCATCTCAAGCTCTGCTACAGTCGGACCTTCCTGGTGCGGGCCTACCTCCTGCAGACGCACGAGATGCTGTTCGACGCCCACAACCATGGCTTTCGCGTGCTGGGCGGCGTGCCGCGGCGCGGCATTTACGACAACATGCGCACCGCCGTGGACCGCATCGGCCCGAGCCGCGAGCGGCAGGTCAATGCCCGCTTCCTGGCGATGGCGAGCCACTATCTGTTCGAGCCCGAATTCTGCAATCCGGCATCGGGCTGGGAGAAAGGCCAGGTCGAGAAAAACGTCCAGGATGCCCGGCACCGTCTGTGGCAGCCCATGCCTGAGGTCGCCAGCCTGGAGGCGCTGAACGCCTGGCTGGAGCAGCGATGCCTCGCCTTGTGGGAGGAGATCCCGCACGGCGTCGAACCCGGCAGCGTCGCCACGGTCTGGCGGCAGGAGGTGGACTGCCTCATGCCGGTCCGACGGATCTTCGACGGCTTCGTGGATGAGACCAAGCGGGTCTCGCCAACCTGCCTCGTGCACTTCGACCGCAACCGCTACAGCGTGCCCGCGTCCTTCGCCAATCGCCCGGTCAGCCTGCGGGTCTATCCCGAGCGCATCGTGGTGGTGGCCGAGGGCGCCGTCCTTTGCGAGCACCAGCGGATCATCGAGCGCTCGCACCACGGCCAGGGCCGGACGATCTATGACTGGCGCCATTATCTGGCCGTGGTCCAGCGAAAGCCCGGCGCCCTGCGCAACGGCGCGCCCTTCGCCGAACTGCCCGAAGCATTCCGGCAACTGCAGCGCCAGCTGCACGGCAGGCCTGGTGGTGACCGGGAGATGGTGGAGATCTTGTCCCTGGTGCTGCAGCACGACGAACAGGCCGTGCTGGTGGCCGTGGAACTGGCGCTGCAGGCTGGTGTGTCCACCAAGACCCACATCCTGAACCTGCTGCACCGGCTGACCGACGGCACATCCTCCCAGATCCCGCCGATCGAGGCGCCCCAGGCCCTGGTGCTGGCGCAGGAGCCCAAGGCCAACGTCGCCCGCTATGACAGCCTGCGTCCGAGACATGGAGGCCACCATGCGTCATGATCCGGCGGCGGCCGCCGTCACCATCATGCTGCGCAGCCTCAAGATGCACGGCATGGCGCAGGCCGCGGCCGAGCTGGCCGAGCAGGGCGCGCCCGCCTTCCAGGGCGCGATCCCCATCCTATCGCAGTTGCTGAAGGCCGAGATGGCCGAGCGGGAAGTCCGCTCCATCGCCTACCAGCTCAAGGCCGCACGGTTCCCGACCTACAAGGACCTGGCGGGTTTCGACTTTGCCAGCAGCCAGCTCAGCGAAGCCCTGGTGCGCCAACTGCACGCCGGTGCCTTCATGAAGAAGGCCGACAACGTCGTGCTGGTCGGCGGGCCAGGCACCGGAAAGACCCACATCGCCACAGCACTTGGCGTCCAGGCGGTCGAGCATCACCGCAAGCGGGTGCGGTTCCATTCCACGGTGGAGCTGGTCAACGCCCTCGAGCAGGAGAAAGCCGCCGGAAAAAGCGGGCAAATTGCCGCCCGTCTGCTCCATGCCGACCTGCTGATCCTCGACGAACTGGGATACCTTCCGTTCAGCGCCTCGGGGGGTGCCCTGCTGTTTCACCTGCTCAGCAAGCTGTACGAGCAGACCAGTGTTATCATCACCACCAATCTCAGTTTCAGTGAGTGGGCGGCAATCTTCGGGGATGCCAAGATGACCACGGCGCTGCTCGACCGGCTCACCCACCACTGCCACATCCTGGAGACCGGCAACGACAGCTTCCGCTTCAGGAACAGCTCCGCAACCCAGGCTCATCGAGAAAGGAAGACACAGCCCACCTGACGGGATCTGAAAACCCTATTCCCATAAACCCGGGTCAAATCTTCGTGGCAATCCCGGGTCAGATCTCGGCGGCATTCAACA
>CAZTED010000273.1:0-2264 GCA_964612175.1 uncultured Sphingomonadaceae bacterium | reverse complement strand
GGCGCAGGCCGCGATCACGTCATGGCCCCGTGCGCGCAGCTCCCGCATCAGCGGCCAGACGAAATGCCGCAGTGAGAAATCGACGTTGGCGATCTCGAGAATCTTCACCCAGCAAGCTGCCCCACCGTTCCTGCGGCGATCCGGAGCGGTGTCGCCGAAGTTTTGGCGTGGCGTGTGGGCCGGGGCAGGCCAACACAGAACTCGGTGAATCCATCGGAAGGATGCCGGTTTCCCGAACTGTTGACAGGTCTCGGGCCACCCGGCAAAGCGCGAACGTGAAACCGACCGCAACGACGCGATGACCGCGGCCCGGGGAGTCATCCTCCTGGCCGTCTGGAACGGCGCCCGCTTCCTGCCCGCGCAGTTGGCGAGCCTGCAGGACCAGCGCGACGTGCCGCCGCCACTTCTGTTCTGGCGCGACGATGGCTCGACCGATGGGTCCCCGGACATCGTGCAGGCCTGGGCGAGTGGCAGCAAGCTGGAGGTGCGCCGCCTGACGGAGCCGGCAGGCCGTCTGGGGCCGACGCAGGGCTTCATGGCCTTGCTGGCCGCCGCGCCGGAAGATGCGGACTACTATGCCTTCTGCGACCAGGACGATGTCTGGCTGCCTGACAAATGCGCCCGCGCCGCGGCTGCCCTGCGCGCCATTCCATCATCGCGCCCTGCGATCTACTGCGCGCGGCAGCGTGTGGTGGGTCGGGACCTGCAGCCCATCGGGCTCTCGGCGTTGCCCTCGCGCCCGCCGGGCTTCGCCAATGCGCTGGTGCAGAACATCGTGACCGGTTGCACCGCCGCGCTGAACCCGGCGGCGCGGCGACTTCTCATGGCTGCGCCGTCGCCCCCTGCGGGGCAGATACACGACTGGTGGGCCTACCTGGTCGTGACGGCGGCCGGTGGCGAGGTGATTGTCGATCCCGAGCCAGCCTTGCTCTACCGCCAGCACGGCGCCAACAGCATCGGCGCCGAACCCGGCCTATGGCGCCGCGTGCAGCGTGCGGTCCGGCGTGGGCCGAATGCGTTCGTCGGCATGCTCGGCGCCAACCTGGACGCTCTTGCTGAAGCCGCCCCCCTGCTGCCGGCCGGGGCGAACGCGGCTGTCGAGCGCCTGCAGGCGATGCGCGGATGCGGCCCGATCGGCCGCTTGCGACTGGCACGGCAGGCCGGACTGTACCGGCAATCGGCGCTGCAGCAGGTGGCGATGGCGGCTTGGTTCCTGCTCGGCAGGATGCCACCGCGATGACGGAGGCCGGACTGACCAGCGTTGTCATGGTGAGCTACTTCACGGGCCCATGCCTGGATGCCGCGATCGAGGGTGTGCTGAGCCAGCCAGAACCGGTCGAGTTGCTCGTGGTGGACAATGGCAACCCGCCCGGGCTTGTGGACGTGCTGCGGAACTGGGCTTTACGCGAGCCTCGGCTGCGGATCCTGTCCGGGCATGGCAATATCGGCTTCGGCGCCGCTTGCAACCTGGGTGCTCGCGAGGCGCGTGGTGAATTCCTGCTGCTGGTGAATCCGGATGGGGTCCTGCCGCCCGATGGCCTGGCGCGTTTCCTGGCCCATGCCGCGACCCGGCGCTCGCCATTCCTCATCGGCCCCTGCGTGCTTGATGCCGAGGGGCGGGAGCAGTCTGGCAGCCGACAGATGGAATTGACCCCGCTCTCCGCGATCGGCGGCCGTCTTGGGCTGGGCCGGGTCTTTCCGGCTGCGCGCTACAACTTGGCTGGCACGCCGCTGCCTGCCGGGCTCGAGCCTGTCGCGGGAACCAGCGGTTCCTGCATGTTCATGCGACGTGCGGATTTCTGGGCTATCGGCGGCTTCGACGAAGGTTACTTCCTGTATGTGGAGGATGTGGACCTCTGCCTGCGGTTTCGCCGAAACGGCGGAGATGTGCTGTTCGCGCCGGATATCGCCTTCAGGCATGTGGGCGGCACCAGTGACGCGCCGCGGATCGTCGTGGAGCGGCACAAGGCACGGGGTTTCCGACGCTATTTCGCGACGCATTTCCCCGCCACGTCGTGGCCGATGCGGCTGCTGCTTGAGGCGGCGATCGCGGCGCAGTTCGCCTGGCGCGCGGTCAGGGCTTTGCTTCACCCCCGGCGCTGAACGAGTCCAGGTCTTACCGGACCACGGTCGTCGCAGAGCGACGTTTTGGCCTCAGGGCCAAGCCCTGTGCCCGGCGCACGAAGGTGAAACCTTCGTGCGCCGGATATCAGTCGGTCTCGCCGCTCGGCGCGGGCATGCTCACGCGGCTGATCGCCCATTGC
>CAZTED010000272.1:0-2303 GCA_964612175.1 uncultured Sphingomonadaceae bacterium | reverse complement strand
CCGGGGCCGGTCACGACATAGGTTATCGCGGACGAATCGGGCGTGAACACCGGCTCGCTCAGGTCCTCGATCCGCAGCATGTCGTCCACGGTGAAGGGCTGGTCTTGCGCGGCGAGCGGCTGGGTGAGCAGGATTGCCGCCAGAGCGACGGTGGAAACGGATGCAGCCTTCAACATGGGGTCTCCCGGACCTTGCGATTTGTGTTGGACCTTGGCTGCGCCATTCGGCAGGTTGTTGCAAGTGCTACCAGTGTGCGGTGCCTTTCGCCCGTACCTGCGATATGGGAGACATGCTGGTGATTAGACGCTTCTCTGCCTCGCTTCTGGCGCTTTCAGTCGCGCTCAGTGCCGTGCCGGCCACGGCCGCGCCCGACCAGGCGCTGGCCCGGCAACTGCTGGATGACCTGATCGCCAGCAATACCGCCCCCAGCGGCGGGCCTGACACCCGCCATGCTGTGGGGCTGCTGGTCGATGCCCTGCGCGCCGCCGGTTTCCCGCAGGAGGATATCCACGTCGTCGGCATCTCGGAGGAACTGCCAAGCCTCGTGGTGCGCTACCGCTCGCCCGATCCGCAGGCGGGCGCAGTGCTGTTGATGGCACATATCGACGTGGTGGAAGGCCTCGCCTCGGACTGGTCCTATCCGCCTTACGAGGCAACCGAAGAGGACGGGTGGATCTACGGCCGCGGCTCCACCGACAACAAGGCGGGCGTTGCCATGCTGGTGGCCAACTTCATCCAGTTCCACCGCGAAGGCTTCCGCCCGGATCGCGACCTGATCCTGATGCTGACCGCCGACGAGGAGACCAACGGCCTTTCCGCCAACATGCTGGGCACCACCCATCGTCACCTGATCGCCGCCGACTTCGCGCTCAATACCGATAGCGGAGGGGTGATCGAGGGGCCGGACGGCACGCCGCTGGCATTCGTGATGCAGACGGCGGAGAAGGTCTATGCGACCTATGCCCTGACCGCCAGCGATACCGGCGGCCATTCCAGCATGCCCAAGCCCGACAGCCCCATTTCCGCCGTGTCGCGGGCGCTTGTGGCGCTGGAGGACTATCACTTCCCGGTCAATCTGAACGAGATATCGCGCGGCTTCTTCGCCAACTGGAGCGTGGTCGCACCGCAGGAGGACAAGGCGCTGCTGGAAGCCATGGCCGCCTGGCAGCCGGGCGAGCCGGAACCCGAAGGGCTGGCCGCCAACCCCTATTACAACTCGCTCGCCCGCACGACCTGCGTGGCAACCGGTCTTGCCGGCGGCCATGCCGAGAACGCCCTGCCGCAGACGGCCCGTGCCGTGGTCAACTGCCGTATCCTGCCGCAGGAAACGGCCGAAAGTGTCGAGGAACGCCTGCGCACCCTGGCAGCGCCCCACGGGGTAAGCGTGGAGACCGTTTTCCCCTATATGGCGAGCCCGCCCAGCCTTCCGCGCGACGATGTGACCAACCTGGCTACAGAACTGGCAGTGCGCCATTTCGGCCAGATCCCGCTCGTCACCGAACTGTCGACCGGCGCCACCGACGGGGCCTTCATCCGCAACGCCGGCATTCCCGTCTATGGCCTGGATGCAATCATGAAGGACCCGGCAGACGACCGTGCCCACGGGATGAACGAGCGGATCCACGTAAGTGCCTACGAAACGGCGGTCGCCTACTGGTACGACCTGGCAAGGGCCGTCGCCACATTGGACTGAAGCGAGGGGATTGAGCGCCTGTTTTACATCTGTTAAACAAGTGCCCGGTCACTCGGGAACACTTTTTGGGACAAGGCGCGCAATTCGACGTCGTCGTGATCGGCGGCGGGCACAATGGCCTTGCCTGCGCCTTCTACCTGGCGCGGGCGGGGCACAAGGTGTGCGTGCTGGAACGCCGGCACATCGTTGGCGGCGCCGCGGTGACCGAGGAGTTCCATCCCGGTTTCCGCAATTCCACCGCATCCTATTCGGTCAGCCTGCTGAGCCCGAAGGTGATCGCCGACATGGACCTTGCGCGCCACGGCCTGACCGTGAAGCTGCGCGAGGCTGGCTACTTCGTGCCGCTGGGCGATGACGACTATCTCCTGCTGCCCAAGGACCCGGCGGAAAAGCTTGCCGCCATCGCCGCGCGATCGGAAAAGGACGCCCGGGCCTGGCCCGAATACAACCGCCGGCTGGACCATCTGACGGACCTGTTGCGGGCGACCCTGCACGAAACGCCGCCCAATGCCGGTGGCGGTCTGGCGCAGGTGCCCGGCGCGCTGTCGCTGGGCCACCGCCTGCGCAAGCTGGGGCTGGAAGGCCAGCGCGATCTTCTCGACCTGTTTGG
>CAZTED010000271.1:0-2321 GCA_964612175.1 uncultured Sphingomonadaceae bacterium | reverse complement strand
GCCTCGAAGATGGCGCGGGCCTGCATCTCGTAGATTTCGGGGAAAGTGATCCCCAGCCGGCAACCGCGATGGCCCAGCATCGGGTTGAACTCGTGCAGTTCCTCCGCCCGGCGCTTGAGGTGCTCCATGCTCACGCCGACATCGGCGGCCAGTTCGGCAAATTCCTCGTCGCGCTGCGGCAGGAATTCGTGCAGCGGCGGATCGAGCAGGCGGATCGTGCACGGCAGGCCAGCCATCGCGGTGAAGATCTCCACGAAGTCCGCCCGCTGTTCCGGCAGCAGCTTGGCAAGGGCACGGCGGCGCCCAGCCTCGTCATCGGCCAGGATCATCTCGCGCACGGCCATGATCCGGGCAGCGTCGAAGAACATGTGCTCGGTCCGGCACAGGCCGATGCCTTCGGCACCGAAAGCCAGCGCCATCCGGCAATCGGCCGGGGTTTCGGCATTGGTGCGCACCTTCATGCGGCGATGCTTGTCGGCCCATTCCATCAGCGTGCCGAAATCACCGGCCAGCTCCGGCTCGATCATCGGCACCTGCCCGGCCATCACCTGCCCGGTCGATCCGTCAAGAGTTATGACATCGCCTTCCTTAAGCGCCCTGTCACCGATGCGCAGGGTGCGGCTGGCCATGTCGATGAACACCGCAGAGGCGCCCGAAACGCAGGGCCGGCCCATGCCGCGCGCAACCACGGCGGCGTGGCTGGTCATCCCGCCACGCGCCGTCAGGATGCCTTGCGCGGCGTGCATCCCGTGGATGTCCTCTGGCGAAGTCTCCACGCGGACCAGGATCACCTTGTCGCCATTGTTGGCCCACTTTTCGGCAAGGTCGCTGTCGAGCGCGATCTTGCCGCTGGCGGCGCCCGGCGATGCCGGCAGGGCGGTTGCCAGCACATCACGCGGGGCATCAGGATCGAGCATGGGGTGGAGCAGCTGGTCCAATGCCATCGGGTCGACGCGGCGGATCGCGGTCACCTCGTCGATCAGGCCTTCGCCGACCATGTCCACCGCCATGCGCAGCGCGGCCTTGGCGGTGCGCTTGCCCGAACGGGTCTGCAGCATCCACAGCTTGCCGCGTTCTACGGTGAACTCGATATCCTGCATGTCGCGGTAATGGCGCTCCAGCAGGTCGAACACTGCGGCCAGTTCGGCATAGGCGGCGGGCATGGCTTCTTCCATGCTCGGCAGTTCGGCGCCCGCAGCCTCGCGCGCGGCGCGGGTGAGGTACTGCGGGGTGCGGATGCCGGCGACCACGTCCTCACCCTGGGCGTTGACCAGCCATTCGCCGTAATAGGCCCGCTCACCCGTGGCCGGATCGCGGGTGAAGGCAACGCCGGTGGCGCTGGTATCGCCCATGTTGCCGAACACCATGGCCTGCACGTTGACCGCCGTGCCCCAGTCGCCCGGGATGTCGTTGAGGCGGCGATAGACCTTGGCGCGGTCCGAATCCCAGCTGTCGAACACGGCGCGGATCGCGCCCCACAGCTGCTCGGTCACATCCTGCGGGAAGGGATGGCCCAGTTCGCCTTTCGCGATGCGCTTGTATTCGGCGACCAGTTCCTGCCAGTCTTCGGCCAGCATCTCGGTATCGGAATAGTACCCGCGATCTTCCTTGGCGATCTCCAGCGCTTCCTCGAACAGGCCGTGGTCAAGGCCCAGCACCACGTCCGAATACATCTGGATGAAACGGCGGTAGCTGTCCCAGGCAAAGCGCTCGTCACCCGATACCTCGGCAAGGCCCGCCACGGTCGCATCGTTGAGGCCAAGGTTGAGGACGGTGTCCATCATCCCCGGCATGGAAACCCGCGCGCCCGAGCGGACGGACACCAGCAGCGGATCAGCCGCATCTCCGAACCGCTTGCCAACGGCACGCTCGATATGGGTAAGCGCCTCGGCCACCTCGGCGCGCAGGGCATCGCTGAAATCGGCACCCTGCTGCAGGTAGGCGACGCATTCCTCGGTGGTGATGGTGAAGCCTGGCGGCACCGGCAGGCCGATGCCCGCCATCTCGGCCAGGTTCGCGCCCTTGCCGCCGACAATGGTCTTGTCTTTCGCGCGCGGGTCATCATGCACCACGCCGCCGCCGAATGTGTAGACCGAGTTCACCATGCTACCCCACTGTACCTGCCAGTTGCATCAGACTTGCTGCAATGCATCACGGGCAGCCCAATGCATGCAAGATGATGCAATGTCGAATGTTTCATCCGTAAAAGTGCGGATTGCCACCATTACGCCTGAAACGAAATCTCAGCCCTCTATACGCGAGAAGTCCGCCACGTTGTGCACCGCAGCACGAAGGCGCGCCAGCAGGTCGAGCCGGGCGGC
>CAZTED010000270.1:0-2353 GCA_964612175.1 uncultured Sphingomonadaceae bacterium | reverse complement strand
GAGCCCGGCTTGCTGGCCATGATGATGTTCTCTCCCAAGAAACTCTCGAGGCCGGACGATAGTGGCAGGCATGCAGCTAGGCTAGCGGCGATTTTGTCCCAGATTGTCGTAGGCGCGGGGCGCCGTGGCGGGCCATTCGACCTCGCGCAGGTAGCGGTCGAAGCGGTCGGCCTCTGCCGGGGCTGGGCCGAACATGAAGGGCACTTCGCCCGATAACCGGTAACCGCCCTGCGGCACGGTCTCGACCAGCTTTTCGCAGCCAGCAGCGGCCAGTTTCGAACGCAGGCGCGAGACGTGCACCTCGACGCTGTTGGTGCCCGGTTCGTGGTTCAGCCGCCACACGTCCTTGAGCAGCTGTGCCCTGGTAACCGTATCGCCGGGATGGTCGGCCAGCCGCCACAGCACGCCGAATTCGCGCGGGTGCAGGTTCAGCCAGTGCGATCCGTGGCGCACGTCGCGGTGGAACAGGTCGAGCGTGAGCGGGCCGACAAGGCGCCAGCGCGGCAGCAGGCCGAACATGTCGTCCACCCTGGTCGCGCGGGCGATGAGTTCGCGCAAGGTCGTGGCGGCCGGCAGCGCCTCGGCACAGCCGGTGGTCAGCAGCCGGGCCCGCTCACCCGGTTCCTCCACGCCCAGCAGGATCAGGCGCCAGGCCGGCCTGTCGGCCTCGGTCAGGCCCAGCCGCTGGCGGGGCGAAAGACCCCGCACATCGCACAGCAGCACGTGGCGGCAATCGGCGCGGTGGCCGTGCTCGCCATGGCACAGGTGCCAGCCAGCCAGCCGCATGTCCCATGGCGGCGGCGGTTCCTGTGTGCCGGCAACCCAGCCGAAAGTCCTCACATTGCCACTCCTGCCGCTATTCCGGCCCGTCCATGGCAAAGGCAAAAGGGTGCGGATGCAACTCCGTATGGTGCCCGCATCTTGCGGGCAAAGCCATCAGGCGGCGGTCGAATTCACACCCATGCTTTGCAGATAACGTTTGATGTTGCGTGCCGCCTGGCGCAGCCGTTGCTCGTTCTCGACCATGGCGATCCGCACGAAGCCCTCGCCATCCTCGCCATAACCGACGCCCGGTGCCACCGCGACTTCGGCGTGGGTCAGGAGCTGCTTGGAAAACTCCAGGCTGCCCATCTCCTTGAGCGCCGGCGGCAGGGGGGCCCAGGCGAACATGGAAGCGGGCGGGGCAGGGATGTCCCAGCCGGCGCGACCGAAGGCCTCCACCATCACGTCGCGCCGCTTGTGGTAGAGCTGGCGGTTCTGCTCGACAATGTCCTGCGGCCCGTTGATGGCGGCGGTGGCAGCGGCCTGCATGGGGGTGAAGGCACCGTAATCGATATAGCTCTTCACCCGCGTCAGCGCGGCGATCAGCGTGGGGTTGCCCACGGCAAAACCGATCCGCCAGCCGGCCATCGAATAGGTCTTGGACAGGCTGGTGAATTCCACCGCCACGTCCTTTGCGCCCTTTACCTGCAGGATCGAAGGGGTCGGCTTGCCGTCGTAGTAAAGCTCGGAATAAGCGAGGTCCGACAGCACCCAGACCTTGTGGAAGCGCGCCCAGTCGACCAGCTTTTCGTAGAAGGCCAGGTCCACCACTTCGGCGGTGGGATTGCTGGGATAGTTCACCACCAGCACCGTGGGGCGCGGGACGGTGAAGTTCATCGCCTTCTCCAGTTCCGCCCAGTACCGCGCATCGGGCGTGGTCGGGACCGAGCGGATCGAGGCCCCGGCAATGATGAAGCCGAAGGTGTGGATCGGGTAGCTGGGATTGGGCGCCAGGATCGTGTCACCCGGCGCGGTGATCGCCGTGGCAAGGCTGGCCAGCCCTTCCTTGGAGCCGAGCGTGACCACCACCTCGCGTTCCGGGTCGAGCTCCACGCCGAAGCGGTTCTGGTAGTAGTTGGCCTGGGCGCGACGCAGGCCGGGGATGCCCTTGGACTGCGAATAACCGTGCGCGCTGGGGCTCTGCGCCACCTCGCACAGCTTGTCGATCACGTGCTGCGGCGGGGGCAGGTCGGGGTTGCCCATGCCAAGGTCGATGATGTCGCGCCCTTCCGCACGGGCGGCCGCGCGCATCGCGTTGACTTCGGCGATGACATAGGGCGGCAGGCGCTTGATGCGGTAGAATTCGGTATCCATGGGCACTTTCGGCAATTGGTGTTGAAGGCTTTGCTAGCACACACGAATGTGGACGAATCCACACAGATGCGCAACGCGCGCCATTAGCGGGAAAGCAATCTCTCCCAAATGCCATATTTGCACGCTATGCTGGCATCATGGACAGCAAGGGTCGCGACAGGGCAGGCGGGGACGTCGCCGACATCTTCACGGAAATGCTCCGCATCCAGGGCGAAGC
>CAZTED010000269.1:0-2354 GCA_964612175.1 uncultured Sphingomonadaceae bacterium | reverse complement strand
GTGATGACGATGTCCTGCTTGGCGATGTGGCTCGATACCAGTTCGGCCTGGGCCTTCTGGTATTCCTCGCCCATTTCCGTGGCATAGCCGCCCGCGCCCTCGCCCTCGATCCCGGCGACGCTTTCCACGAACACCGGCTTCGCGCCCAGCGACTGGATCTGTTCCTTCGTGGCGCTGCGCACGTCGGTGGCGGAAACCTGCGCGCCCAGCCGCCGAGCCGTGGCAATCGCCTGCAGGCCTGCCACGCCCACGCCCATGATGAAAACGCGTGCGGCAGAAACCGTGCCCGCCGCCGTCATCATCATCGGGAAGGCCCGGCCATACTGGTTGGCCGCCGCCAGCACCGCCTTGTATCCCGCCAGGTTCGACTGGCTGGAGAGCACGTCCATGCTCTGCGCGCGGGTGATGCGCGGCATGAATTCCATCGCCAGCGCTTCCAGCCCGGCGGTCGCATAGGCATCCACGCGGGCGCGATCCCGGAACGGATCGAAGGTCGCAGCGACCCAGGCCCCGGCATTGGCGCCTTTCAGCAGCGCCACTTCGGGCGCCTGAACGGCCAGCACCACGTCCGCACCCTTTACTGCACCGGCAGCATCGAGCACATCGGCCCCGGCGGCACGATAATCGTCATCGGTGATGGATGCGGCAATGCCTGCACCCTGCTCCACCGCGAAGGAAGCGCCCAGCGCGATGAATTTCTTCACCGTTTCGGGCGTTGCCGCAACGCGGGTTTCGCCAGCTGCGCGTTCCTTCAGGACCGCAATGCGGATTCCCCCCACGACGCCGCTCAGCTGATGATGACGAGTACGATCAGCACCAGCACCGCGATCAGCGGGGTCGACCACTTCAGCATGGAAATGAAGCTGCCATAGGTCTTTTCGTTGGGCTTGATGTCTTGGGAATTGGCCATGACCGGTACCTTTTTCAGAATCTCTGGGTTCGACTGGCCACCGGCTCTATCGCCAGCGGCCCCGGCACTCAAGTGCCAGCACGAGGACGGCCTTAATCGCCTCTTTACCGGGAGGGGATAAGACCCTCGTTCACGCCGGGATATCCGGCGATCCGACCGGGTGGGAACAAATGGCGGAAGCCGAACAGCGCCTGCTGATGCTTATCGATGACGAGCCGGCCCAGAGCCGCCTCATCGCCGCGCTTGCCGCGCGCGAAGGCTGGCGCACGCTGGTGGTGGACGAGGCGGAAAAGGCCATCGCCACGCTGGGCACCCGCCAGGGCATGCAGCTTTCGGCCATCATCCTTGACCAGTGGGTTCCGGGCGATGCCGCCTGCGAACTGATCGCCGAACTGAAGGACCGCCGCCCCGCCCTGCCGATCCTGATGCTGACGGCCAGCACCTCGCCCCTGCTGGCGGTGGAGGCAATGCGCGCCGGGGCCACCGATTACCTCGTCAAGCCGGTCGCGCCCGAACGGCTGATGCAGGCGCTGCGCAATGCCACCACCCGCGAGGCCCCGCGCGACGAACTGACCCCGCTGACCGAAAAGATGCCCGCCCGGCTCGATTTCGATGCCATGGTCGGCACTGCGCCTTCGTTCCGCGATGCGCTGGCCAAGGCGGCCAAGGCGGCGCGCGGCCACGGCAACGTGCTGATCGAGGGCGAAAGCGGCACCGGCAAGGAAATGCTGGTACGCGCCATGCACGCCGCCAGCCCCCGCGCCCGCGGCCCCTATCGCGCCATCAACGTGGGCGGGGTTCCGGCAAGCAGCCTCGAATCGGTCCTGTTCGGGCATGAGAAGGGCGCCTTTGCCGGCGCCTTCGAACGCCAGGTCGGCGCCCTGCAGCATTGCGACGGCGGCACGCTGGTTCTGGACGAGGTCGACCGCCTCGCCCCCGACCTGCAGGACCGGCTGGCAGAAGCGCTGACCAATGGCTCGGTCCGCCCGATCGGCGCGCGCCATAGCTTCAAGGTGGATGTGCGGGTGATTTCCGCCAGCAACCTGCCACTGGCCGACATGGTGGCCGTGGGCCAGTTCCGCAGCCAGTTGCTGGAACACCTGTCGCGCACCATCGTCACCCTGCCCCCCTTGCGGGAACGCAGCGGCGACATCGCCGCCCTCACCCGCCATTTCCTCGCCCGCATCGGCGAACAGCCGGGCCTCAGGCAACTAGGCATTACCGAAGGCGCGCTGAAGCTCCTCGCCGCCTTCGACTGGCCGGGCAACGTGCGCCAGCTGCAGGCCGTATTGTTCCGCGCGGCGGTGTTCTGCGATGGCGACGCGCTGACGGCCGCCGATTTCCCGCAGCTCCAGCAGATGATCGGGGAGCTTGCCGAGGCGAGCCAGCCGGTCCTCGAAAGCACCGGCGTGCAGGTCTACACCGTGGACGGCAACCTGCGCCC
>CAZTED010000268.1:0-2372 GCA_964612175.1 uncultured Sphingomonadaceae bacterium | reverse complement strand
CAGGCGGCGCAAAGATGCGAGCCGGCACGAGGAAGTCGTTGGCGGTGAGCCAGGCGGCGTCGGGGCCGAGCACCATGTCGGTGAAGAACCCGCCGTGGCCGTGGCCGAGGCCCTCACCTGAAAGGCGCTCAGGCGTTGCGGTTTTGCCGATCAGGAAAGCGTTGGGCCAGGCCTCGATGATGCGGCCCCACATGTTGCCTGCGACGAGGTGATGGGCCTCGTCTTGGATGATCATGCTGGGCTCAGGGATCCGGCCGAGACGGCGGGCGACGGTCTGGACAGATCCGACCTGAACGGCTTGGCGGAGGTCTTCGCGGTAACCGGCGGCGAGGATGCCGTGATTGATGCCCAGGGCGTGGATGCGCTGAGAGAGGTCGGCGATCAGCTCTGCACGGTGAGCCAGGATCAGCACGCGGTGGCCGCGCTCGGCGGCGTTGCTGACCATCACGGCGATGGTGGTGCCTTTGCCGGCACCGGTGGGCATGACGGCGAGCACGCGGCGGTGACCGCGACGCATCGAGGCGCGGATGTCTTCGAGCAGCTGCTCTTGGTAGGGGCGGAGGCTAAGCACTGCGCCTCCATGCCCGAACCGGAGTGTTGGCAATGCGCTCCATCGACCAGCCGGCGCGGCGGCGGGCGTAGAACTGCTGGAAGGTCATTCCAAGCTCGGATGCCCACTCTTTGGGGAACAGTGCGCGGCCGTTCCACTCAATGAGCTTGGTGCTTGGCAACAGGTGCTCACGCATGTGGTCTGCCTGCGTCATGACCTGCAGGTTGCTGGGATGGTTGTTGTGGCGATTGCCGTCGATGTGGTGGACGATCTCGCGTGGCAGCAAAGGCCTTCCCAACATCTGCTCAGCGACGACGCGGTGCTCATGGCGACCATGCCGCTTGCGGTAGGTGGTCTCCTTGACCTGGCCATCGGCAAAGCGGGCCAGCTGGGCATCACGGTTGTTTGCGCGGCGGGTGGCCTCGGGCGTGACGTAAAGCGGGTCGCCATAGCGACGAAATCGCTGCGCGTGCATCGCGCAGAGCAGATGCGATTCGGCATCGCGCTCGCACCCTTCAACGCGGCATTGGCTTGGCACTGCCCAACAGGCGGAGGAAACCGAAGCATAGCGGTTGCCGCCACCTGTTGGGTCTAACTGTTTGCTCACCATGCAGGGGCCTGGCAGTGGGGTTGACGTGAGCTGCAGGATCGCAGATTATCCCGCGAAATCAATGATTTGCGACAGTATGTAACGGGAAGCGCCGGGAGGTGGAGTGATGTGCAGGGAAGCTCTTAGGGTCGCTCTCGACCCCCGCTATTCACAGGATGCCCCATGCCTGAGCTGACCCATCACCCGGGCCTCACCAACGAGGCCTACCACTCGCTGAAGGCCGTGAGCCCCAGCCAGATCAAGGTGCTCGGGCGCAGCCCGCTGCACTACTTCGACCGGTTCCTGGCCGAGGACCGCGAGAAGCCGGAGCCGACGCCGGCCATGCTCAAGGGCACCGCGCTACACACGGCGGTGCTGGAACCGGAGCTCTGGGACAGCACCATCGCGGTGCCGCCGCAGGCCTTCGATCGCCGCAGCAAAGCTGGCCGCGAGCTGGCGGCGGAGTTCGAGCGCGAGAGCGCCGGCAAAATCGTCCTGTCGCCCGAGGATGCCGACGAGGTGCGGCGGATGGCGGATGCGGTGCGATCGCATCCGGCGGCTGGCTTCCTGCTGGAGCTCCCAGGCCGGCGGGAAGCCAGCTACACCTGGAAGGATCCGGCCACGGGGCTGGAGTGCAAGACGCGGCCGGACTGGCACAGCGAAGACCGGCGGATCGTGGTGGACGTGAAGACGACGCGCGACGCCAGCCGGGTGGAGTTCGCCAAGAGCATCGCCAACCTGGACTATCACGTGCAGGCGGCCTGGAACCAGACCGCGCTCGAGGCCCAGCAGTTCCTCACCATTGCAGTGGAGAACACGCGGCCGTTCGCGGTGGCGGTCTACCCCGCCAGCAGCGCGATGATCGCCGCTGGGATGCGTCGCATCGAGGCTGCAATGACGCTGCTGGCCGAGTGCCATGCGTCAGGCCGGTGGCCTGGCTATGGCGACTTGGTGGCGGAGCCGATCGAGCTGCCGGGGTGGTGCCGTGACTGACGGCCGCTGGCTCACCCTCCCGCAGCTCATCAAGCTGCATCGCCAGTGGTTCACCGAAGGTGGCCGCGCAGTTGTGCAAATGCTCCGCGTCACCGCGGACCAATACGACGAAGCGCTGATGCCTCATCCAACCCTTGATCAGATCGCCGATCAGATCGAGGCCATCCTCAACGAACGAAACTCATCCCATGGCTGAATCAACAGCACTCACGACCACGAGCCAGCAGCAGGCGCCGGGCG
>CAZTED010000267.1:0-2378 GCA_964612175.1 uncultured Sphingomonadaceae bacterium | reverse complement strand
CGATGGGGTAACCAAAGCCGAAGTGGGTCCAGACCGGCTCGTAACTGTCGGTCATGGCGACACGGATGTACCGGCTGGTGGTTTCCTCCTCAGCGCAGGTGGACATGGTGTTGACATAATCGGCACCGTCCATGCAGCGGAAGACTTCGGTCACGGTGACGCTCTGCGTGGCCAGGCCGGTCGAGGTGGCCAGGACATCGCGGATCGAATTGCGATCATCGGCCGTCTCTGGCAGCGCGGCGCGCACGATGGCCGCGGCTTCGGCGGCGGCGGTCTGCAATTCGGTCTGCCGGGCCACGACCGAGCTGACCTCGAACCCGCCGATCGCCAGCGCGATGAGGACCGGCGCGATGATCGCGGTTTCGGTCGCCATCGCGCCTTGCTGGCACCGGCCAAGCGCGCGGGCACAACGGGCGAGGGCGTGGATCATGCGACCAGCCGCACCCTTGCGCCGACATTGGCGACGATGGTGTCTTCTTGCGAATTGACCGGGCAGAAGGTGCTCATGTCGGTCGTGCCGGTCAGCGTGATGGTGTTGGCCGCGATCATCAGACACTGGCTGGTCACCGATGCCGTGCCGGAGAAGGTCACGTTGCTTACCGGGAAGTACAGCGTTCCGTTGAGGATCGTGCTGGCATTGCCGTTGATGACGTTGCGGTTGGTGCCTTCGCTCTCGCGATCCTCGAATACCAGCATCCCGGCCAGTTCGCTGGCCTGTTCGGGTGGCACCCCGCGGGCTATCAGGTCCGATGCCTGGATCGCGGTGAGGCTGATGCGTGAGCCGCCGCGGATCTTGATGTAGGCGCCGTTCTTGAGCACGAACATCACGCCGTTGCCGGTCACTTCGTACTGCGCGGTTATGTCCACCCCGCCGCCATCGATGATGTAGACGCCCGGCGCGAACGAGGTGTTACAGGACACGAAGATATCGGTATAAGTACCCGGAAGCACGCTGCCGGCAGCGGTTCCGCCGGTGGTCGTCACATTGCTGTATGTGGTGTTGACTACCGTTGTGCGGCGTTCCCAGATCCGGTTGTTGCCACTGCCCGATACGTGCGTCCATTCCACCGAGGAACTGGTGGTCGTTCCGTTCTGGGTGCTGCTGCTGACAATCTGCCCGGTGAGGTTCGAGGTAACCGAGGTGTTCGACTTGGGCGCGCCGTAGGAATAGGGGCTGGCGTTGCGACTGTTCGATCCCTGGAAATAGGCATAGCTGGTGTTGGTCGTCATCGAGATGCTGGCCGTGGTCGTGCCCGATGTGGCTGCGCAGGTATACTGGCGCTGCACCTGCGATTCCGACGGGTTCGGCGGATCGAGGTTCTCGTAAGGGTCGAACAGGCCGTCCACATTTTCCAGAATCACGTCGTCGGTGTTGTCATCGAACCAGTCATCGATGCCGCCGGCGGCAAGGATCCAGCCTGCGTTGACCGTGGGGTTGCCATTGGCGATCACCGAAGTGCCGGAAGTCGAAAGGGCGGCCATGCCGCACCCTGCCGTAAGGCTGGCGTTGCCGCCGATGGTGATGGCGCCATCCTCGTCATCATCCACCGCGATCAGGCACGAGGTGAAGGTCTGGCCCGCGTCATAGCTGGCCTGGGCATAGGCGCTGATCGTTGCTGCACTGCCGGTGATGAAGCTGGAGAAGGGCAGTTCGCGGGTTGCGGTGACGCTGACCACGACCGAATTGTTGCTTCCACCCGCGTAGTTGGCGAGTTGCACCACTGGTTCGCCCGCGAAATCTTCCGTGACGGTCAGGTTGGCGGCGAATTCCTGTTCTGCGCGGGATTCGTAGTTGTTCTCGGTTTCGTCGGAGGTGCGTGCCCAGGCACCGGCAACAGCCGCCTGGTCGACAGCGAACTGCAGTTCGCGCTTCCACATGTACCATTGGGCAAGGTCGGTGCCGAGGCCGGCACCGCCGATCAGGACAGGCGCACCCAGCGCTACCATCAGGGTCGCGTTGCCGCTGCTGCAACCCAGCATTTCCCTGAACCTGCGGCGAATCCCTATACCCATTTTGCGATTCCTCGGCGGAGTTCGACCATTCCTTGCCGGATATAGAACCTGCGTGGTTTCGTGATCGTTGGGATTCATGGTTAAGCCCCGTTAAGGGTTAACATTTCTATCAGTGTTTCCCGCAAGATCAGGACACTTGACCACAGGCCCCTTTGCGGCCGAAGGCGGGGGTCCGATGTCGCTACTGGACCCTTCCTCGCTTCCGCTCGCCCAGCGCCTTGCCCTGACCTATGCGCCGCGAGGTGTCCGGGGGGCGGTGCTGTCCCTGCTGGCGCTGGACAACCGCCTGGCCGCGATCCTGCGCCAGGGCGGGGAACCGGTGATCGCGCAGATCAAGCTGGCCTGGTGGCGGGACCGGCTTGGCG
>CAZTED010000266.1:0-2408 GCA_964612175.1 uncultured Sphingomonadaceae bacterium | reverse complement strand
AAGCGGTTTTCCACCGTCTGGGTCAGCGTCATGGCGGAGGTCGAGCTCCACCGGCGCCGGTCGATGGCTTCTATCCCGTAGGTACCATAGGAAATGTCGCGCGGGGCAGTTTCGCCATCGGTCAGGAAGATCATGTGGCGCGATGTGTTGGATCCCGGGGTGCCTTCGTTTTCGCTGGCGAACAGGCCTGTGGGCGACAGGAGGCGACCGCCCCAGATCATACCGATGTCATGATAGGTATTGCCCTGGGGAACGAGGGAATTGACGTAGCTTTCCACCTCCGCTCCGGTCATCTCGCGCAGCTTGCTGGCAGGGGCAGGGCACGCGCCATAGCCCCACCACCAGGCGTTGACGAACTCGGCAGAGGACATGACCGGAGCACGGGTAAAGCTGCCGCGACCGTTGGTGCGCAGTTCGCGCGCGAAGCTCAGCTCGTTCAGCATCGGGCGCCACTGGGTGGCCGGGTTCGCGGGATCGGGCACGCGGTCAATGTCGAGATCAAGCGCCCGGGTCAGGTCGACGTTGGCGTAATCGGCGATCTCGTAAGTGCCGCGTTCCTCGATGCAGCCGCGATAGGTCACGGTGACAGCGCTGGGGCTGCCCGGGTTCCCGCCCATCGGGAACGAGGTGCTGTTGCTGGTATCGAGGAAGCGCAGGTCCACGGCAAAGGTATCGTAACGCCATTCGGAAATCGGCACCCGCTCCGTGCCGTTCTGCCGGCGTGACCAGACGAACAGGTGGTCGTTGAAAATGCGCGGGGTGACCTGGGTACTCCCGGCATCCACCGTGTTGCAGTTGTAGCCCGTGCCCCGTTCCAGGATCTGCTGATGCGTCCAGCCATCTGCATCAGTCGTCTCGCTCTGCACGGTTTGCGTGACGGTCGAGCTGGGGCAGGCGGTGGTAACATAGCTGGTGCCATCGACCACGCTGCCGCTGATGTAGCGGTAGTTGGTCTCCCACCGCGGACGTTCTTCGGTCCTGCCACCCGGGCGGGCCTCGCGGAAGTTGTACTGCCATTCGTCCACCAGCCAGTCGTCCTCCAGCAGGTGGCCGACATTGACGTTGGTGGAATAGGGCACGAAGCCATAACGGATCCGGGTGCCGGCGGGCTTGTTCGCTTCCATCTGGGCGTGGAAACTCACCACCGTGCTGCGCAGGGCGTCCATACGGCTGACCGTGTCGCCGCTATTGACCCACAGCATCGACCCGGTGGTGTCGAGCACCAGCATGATGTCGGTATCGGGCATGTTGATCTGCGCCGAACAGGCAACGCTGACGGGGATCGTTTCATAGCCGAAGGCGGCCATGATCGAAGTGGGGACATCGGCGCTGGCAACGCCCGAGATGGCCATGTCTTCCTCCAGCTCCATGGCGAACTGGCGGTTCTCGCTGCCATAGGCCCCGGTGCGGAAGTTGATGTTGAAGAAGCGCTGGCCGGTATCGCCGACCTCGTCGGGAATCTCGCCATTGATGGCGGCCATGGTGCCAAGCCGCTTGCGGGCGGCCAGGGTGCCGGCATCGCAGGCCTGCTGCAGCCGCGTCTGCGCCAGGTAGCCGCGCCCCATGTCGATCCCGCTGCCGATGAGGGCCAGAAGCGGGAACAGCGATGCAGCCGCGATGATGATCACGTTGCCGTTGGTATCGCGCGCGGTTTCGCGCAGCAGGCTGCCAAGGCCGCGTGCCAGGGCGCCACCGCGTGGGCGTGCGCAGGCTTGCTCGGGTCCGGGCGTGCGAGTGGTCATGGTTTCTGCCATAGGAGTGGGCCGGTAAGGGTATCACCAAGACAGATGGTTAATTTGGTGAGATAAATTCCCGCCGGGCCATGCGTAACGATGGTAGGACGGCTCAGTTGGCGACGCTGTTGTCGGTAACGAAGATCGGCCGGGTATAGGTGATGAACGGCGCATCGATCCCGGCAAAGTCCAGCAGGCTTTCGATCTCGTAGGTGACCGTCAGCTGCAATTCGCGCACGCCGTCGATCCGCTGGTTGACGGGCACCGTCACGATGGCGTTTACCTTTTCGCCTTCGAGCAGGTAGGGCGGGCCATGTGCGCTGTTGACGGCAAAGGTGCGCAGCTGGGTGGTCGAGAGAGTATTGCCGGACTGGTGGGCGATCACCGCATAGCGGGCGACATCGGCCGAAAGGTTGCGCACCGCGTTATAGTTCTGCAGCGCTATGCCGACCTGCAGCACGCCAAACATCAGCACCAGCAGCACCGGCGCAATCAGGGCGAATTCGACCACCACCGATGCGCGCTCGTCATCGCGCAGGCGGCGCATCAGGCGCTTGGCCGCAGGCAAGGCAGGCAACCGCACCATCACCCCACCTGGATCGTGCGCGAAACGCTGAGGTCGATGGGGTAACCAAAGCCGAAGTGGGTCCAGACCGGCTCGTAACTGTCGGTCAT
>CAZTED010000265.1:0-2440 GCA_964612175.1 uncultured Sphingomonadaceae bacterium | reverse complement strand
CTTGCAGCGGAGCGTGGCCGGGAAACCCGCCCCGATATCAAGCTGGGCATCTGCGGCGAACATGGCGGCGATCCGGCGAGCATCCGCTTCTGCGAGGAAGTGGGCCTCGATTACGTCAGCGCCAGCCCCTATCGCGTGCCCATCGCAAGGCTGGCGGCGGCACAGGCGGCGCTGGGCTGATCAGCGCCAACCGGTCAGCGTCAGGATCTCGAAGGTCTCGGCCACGCGCCCCTGATCATCGGCCAGTGCGGCAAAGGCCGTGCGGGCGCGTTCCAGCCCAGTTCGGGTCAGCGACGGGGGCGGATCGGCAAGGATATTGCTGAGGCCCTGCGCCCGCAGGTCTGCCACCAGCCTGTCGAAGCTGCGGTAGGTGACGGTCAGGCTGTGCGAATCGACAACCTGCCTTCCGAACCCGGCGCGGCCCATCAGCCCGCTGGCCGCAAGGTTGTCCACCTGCGGATGGATCCGGGCAGCGGGTCGCTCGCCGTCCGCTGCCAGCAGGGCCTGACGCAGGGCGGGCAGGGTGCCTGCACCGGTCAGGCAGCCGAAAAACAGCCCGCCCGGCGCCAGCGCATTGCGGATATGGATCAGCGCGCCGGGCAGGTCGTTCACGGTATCCAGAGAACACAGGCTGGCGATGAGGTCGAAACCGCCTTCGGGGTAGGGCACCTCCTCGTCCAGCGCGTCGATCGTGGTGATGGCAAAACCCTGTGCCGCCAGCTCTCCCGCCAGGAAGCCGGGGGCATCGCCATGCACCAGGACCCTGCCCGGCGGCACCTGCATGAAGCCCAGGCGCTCGATCACGTCGTCGGCCATGTGCCGGCGCAGGAACTGGGCGGAACTGTCGCCCGCGGCCCGCAGCCGATGGCGATCCTCGCGCCGGGATCGGCGCTGGCGGCTGAAGATTTGCGGAACGGCGGGGGCAGGCATCCGCAGCGCTTTGCCTCCTTGCCAGCCCGGGCGCAACAGCGCTTGCCTGGGGGCCGGTCACAGGGCAGTTTTGGAAGGCGATGCTGAAACAGGCCTTTGCCCCGCTGGTGGACCTGATCTACCCGCCCCGCTGCCCCACCTGCGGTGAAGCGATCGCGGTGCATGGCGCGCTGTGCCAGGCCTGCTGGAGCGAACTGGTGATCCCCGGAGAGCCTGCCTGCGCCCGGTGCCAGCGCCCGTTCGGCACCGATTTTCCGCCTGACGGATCGGTTTGCGCGGTGTGCATGGCCAACCCGCCCGGGCACGAGGGGATAGCCGCCGCCACGCTCTATACCGAGGGCTCGCGCAAGCTGGTGCTGGCCTTCAAGCACGGGCGACGGATCGCGCTGGCCGACCTGCTGGCGCGGCTGATGCTGGCGCGCCTGCCCGAGCTGGAGGGCGAATGGCTGGTGGTGCCGGTGCCGCTCCACCGCTGGCGGCTGTGGTCGCGCGGGTTCAACCAGTCGGCATTGCTTGCCGGGCGGATTGCCACGGCGCGCAACCATCGCCTGCTGGTGGATGGTCTGGTCCGCACCCGGCGCACGCCGATGCTGGGCGGGTTGGGGCGGGCCGCCCGCGCAAAGGTCCTGAAAGGGGCCATCCTTGCCAACCCCGATCGCCTGGCGAAGCTCAAGGGGGCACAGGTGCTGCTGGTGGATGACGTAATGACCAGCGGCGCCACCACCGATGCCTGCCTTGCCGCGTTGCGCAAGGCGGGCGTTGCCAGGGTGAGGATTGCCTGTTTCGCCCGCGTGCTCGACGAGGCGCTGTGAGTGCCGGGAATGCAAAACGCCCGGGGTGTTCCCACCCCGGGCGTCCGCGTGACGATCTCGCTGGTGCAGCGCTTCAACCCCCCAGTCAGAAGCGCGCGCCAATCCCTCATGAACGGCCCGCCTTTGGCGGTGCCAGATCCCCCCGATCCTTGGCCAAGCACACCATTTGCAGGGTGCGACCTTCGAACGACAGGCGGCCCGTCCAGCCGCAGGGCGATACATTTCATCTATGGGCCGAGACTCAAACAGGCGTCATCACAACCGGCCGATTTTGCCAATTCCCTGTGTTTATCCTGCAACAAGGCGCTATGGGGCAGGGATGACCGGAAATGACGACAAGCAGGCGCGCGAAACAGGTGCTGCCTTCATGCCGAAATTCGATGGCAGCGGCCTGATCGCCGCCATCGTGCAGGACGATGCCAGCGGCGAAGTGCTGATGTTCGCCTTCATGAACGAGGCCGCCCTGGCGAAAACCCGCGAGACAGGCCTTGCCCATTTCTGGTCGCGCAGCCGGGGAAGCCTCTGGTTGAAAGGGGAAACCAGCGGGAACATGCTCCACGTGGCCCGCATCCTTGTCGATTGCGACCAGGATGCGCTGGTGGTCAGGGTGCACCCTGCCGGCCCCGCCTGCCATACCGGCGAGCGCAGCTGTTTCTACCGCGAACTTGGCCCCCAGGGGCTCACCCGCATCGATTGAC
>CAZTED010000264.1:0-2499 GCA_964612175.1 uncultured Sphingomonadaceae bacterium | reverse complement strand
AAGCGCTGGAGCGTGGGGATATCGTCCGCCGAAAGGCCGAACACCTGTGCCCCGGCAGCGCGGAAATCGCCCATCGCTTCGGCAAAGGCATTGGCTTCAAGCGTGCACCCCTGGGTGAAGGCACGCGGGAAGAAGTAGATCACCACCGGTCCCTTGCGCAGCTCGGCAGCAAGGTCGAAGGCAAAGGTCTGCCCGGCCAGCGCGCCGGTGGTGGTAAAGGCCGGTGCACGCGAGCCTTCGGGAAGCGCAGCCGTGGCGGGAACCGCGGCACCCGCCAGAGCCAGAATAGCGAGCACGGGTGCGAAAAACCTGGTCCTGATATTCATGTGCGCTCGATCCTCTCCTGATGCTGCCAGCAGCGTGCCCGTGCGATGGGTACCCGATAAGCAGCGCCGGTGGAACTTGCCCTGAAGACGGTGCCCCGCAGAGGCGGGACAGCCGCGCTTCAGTAAATGCCGCCCTGCTCTTCGGCAAAGTTCTCGGGCTGCTCGGCATTGCCATCCGCCGCACCTGCCGCCGGCCCCTGTTCACGGCGACGGAGCTGGGCGAGGATAAGCTCGCGCAGCTGGTCTACATCGTCCTGCCGCTGGCTACGACGCGGTTCGGTATCAGGCTTGAAGGCTTCCCAGATGACGGCGCTTTGCGGATCGTCGGTCGGCCAGCCATCGAACACGCGGTTCCCGCTGCGCCGGTCGATCCGGACCATGCGCACGCCCTCCGGGGCAAGGAACGGACGACCGTTCCAGCGCTCACGGCTGGCACGCACGAAATCGCCGAAGATCGGGGCGCCGGTGTTGCCGCCCTGGATCCACCCGCCAAGGTTCCTCGGCTGGTCGAAACCGACATAGGCGCCCGCCACGATGTCCGGCGAACCGCCCACGAACCAGGCGTTGGTCGGGCCGGTCGAGGTGCCGGTCTTTCCGAACAGCGGGATGTCCAGATCGCGCAGCCGCGTGGCCGTGCCGCGCTCGATCACGCCGGTCAGCATGTTAACGACCTGGAAGGCAGTGCGCGCATCCATCGCCTGCCGTCCCCGCGCCGCGAGCCGGGGCATGGGCGATCCGTCCCACTCCTCCATGTTGCAGCCGTTGCAGTCGCGATCGTCGCTGCGGTAGATGACCTTGCCATCGCGGTCCTGCACATAGTCGATCACGGTCGGGCGGTTTATCCGGCCGTGGTTGACCAGCGTGGAATAGGCATTGACCATCCGCAGCACGGTCGTGTCACCGGCGCCCAGTGCGAAGGCGGGATAGGGATCGTATGCCCCTTCGTCGGCGATATCGACTGCCTCGAAGGTGTCGATCACCTGCTCCATCCCGGTGTCCATCGCGATGTGCACGGTCATCAGGTTCTTCGATTGCTCCAGGCCATAGCGCATCGGGTATTCCCCGCCGCCCCTGCTGCCGCCGAAATTGGTGAAGCACTTTTCGCCAAGGTTCGCGCCCTGATAGTAGCAATACTGGCTGTCGGGGACGAGCGTGGCCGGCGTCATCCCGGCATCCAGCCCGGCGGCATAGACAAACGGCTTGATCGTGGAGCCCGGCTGGCGGTTCGCCTGGGTGGCGCGGTTGAAATCGCTCAGGCGGAAGTCGAACCCGCCCTGCATGGCCAGCACGCGGCCGGTGTGCGGATCCTGCGCCACGAAGCCGCCGGACACTTCGGGTACGGCGCGCAGCCGCCAGCCGTTGCCCTCGGGCGATACGGCAACGACATCGCCTGCTTTCAGGGCATCGGGCACTGCGCCGGCGAGCCTGCCGTCGGTCCCGTCAGCAAAGCCGATACTGGCCGATTGCGCGGCCCGATCTGTCACCACGGCCACCCGCCAATTCTGGTATGAGATCGCCAGGTTGGAACTGTCGAGCTGTGACTTGAGATCGCCGTTGCCGGGGTCGAGCGTGGCGACCGGGCCGGTCCAGCCACGATTGCCGTGATAGCGCAGAAGGGCCCCGCGCAGGGCATCGCGCCCCGCTTCCTGCAATTCCACGTCCAGCGAAGTGCGCACCCACAGACCGCCGGCATAGACGCTGTTGCGGCCATCCTCTGCCGTCTCGCCGAAGCGTTCGATCAGTTCGCGGCGGACTTCCTCGAGGAAATAGCCCGCATCCGCCGATCGTTCCTGCCGCTGGCCGCTGACGATGCCCAGCGGCATGGCCTTGGCTGCATCGCGCTGCTCGGCGGTGATGTGGCCATTCTCCTCCATCTGGTCGATAACGAAGTTCCGGCGCTCCGTCGCCTCACCGTAATTGCGCTCGCGGCTGTAGGTCTCGGGCGCCTTGGGCAGGATGGCGAGATAGGCCATCTCGTGCAGCGCCAGGTCATCCACGTCCTTGTCGAAATAGGCGCGGGCGGCAGCCTGCACGCCGAACGAACGGCGGCCGAGCGGAATCTCGTTGAGGTAGAGGGTGATGATCTCTTCCTTGGAGAGCACGCCCTCGATGCGGGTCGCCAGCACCATTTCGCGCAGCTTGCGGGTGATCGAGTACTCGTTGCTCAGGAGGA
>CAZTED010000263.1:0-2505 GCA_964612175.1 uncultured Sphingomonadaceae bacterium | reverse complement strand
CGAGCATGGCGGCATCGTAGTTGTTGCCATCAACGTCCTGCAGCAGGGACACGGCCACCTGCGCCTCGCCCATGCGGTTGAGGAGGGCGGCACGCAGGGCCGCAAATTCGACCGGGCTCATGCCGGCCGGCGCATCGAGGCGGCTGGCCAGCGCCCGCCGCACGAGGATATGGCCCCAGCGGCTGACCATGGGCCCGCGCGTTCCTTCCAGCGCGGCGCGTACCAGAGCGGCCGGCTGCCCGGACAGCGAGCCGTAGGGGAAGCCCCCCTCGCTGCTGGCAATCACACCCACCCGCTCCATCGCCCGGCGGGCAGCGGGCGGCACGTCGAACTTGGGACGCAGGCCCAGCAGTTCGTTGACCTCGTCCTCGTCCATCGCCTCCAGTTCGGCAAGCGATGGGAAATCCGCCGGCAGGCCGGCCGGTGCGGTGGCAGGCGGCGCGGAACCATCCGCCGGCAAGGGCTGGACAACCGGGCCCGAGGTGCTGCGCGCAGTCGGCGCGGCAGGCTGCTGCGGAGAGACGGTCTGCTGCGGGCGAGGCTGCGGGCGCGGTGCAGGCTGCTCGGGCGGCGGGTCGTTGAAGATATCGGGCAGCAGGTCTTCGGGCTGGGCCCAGGCGATCGACGACGAAAGGGCCAGCGCCGAAGCCAGCGCAAGGCCGCCCGCACCAAGGAAAAGGGCCATCCTCATCCGCCGGACCCCGGTGCTGCGGCAGGCAATTCAACCGGCTGCACAACCGGCCGCTGCTCCACCCGGCCGCCATCGATCCATGCCAGGGTAAGGACCACAAGGGCCAGCAATACCAGAACGATCATCACACTCATCGGGCGCTTCGCCACCTATCCCTCGGGTTCCCGGTCCGGCCCTTGCACGAGATCACACGGCAGGGGACGGAAGCTGCAGGTTTGCGCAGGCGGGTTAGCGCAACTATAGGCCCTGCGGCAATGAACAACACGCACGCCCAGAAAGGTACCGGGTTCGACGGCCCGCAAGGCCAGGCCCAAATCGCCGCAATCGCCGGCCGGATCGACCGGCCGCTGGTGCTGGTGGGCATGATGGGCGTGGGCAAGAGCACCATCGGTCGCAAGCTGGCGCACCTGCTCCACCTGCCCTTCGCCGATGCCGACGACGAGATCGTGGCAGCAGCCAAGATGCCGATTGCCGAGATTTTCGACCAGTTCGGAGAAGGCTATTTCCGCGACGGGGAACGGCGCGTCATCGCCCGCCTGCTCGAAGGCGGCCCCGCGGTGATCGCCACCGGCGGCGGAGCCTTTGTCCAGCCGGAAACCGCCGCGCTGATCCTCGACAAGGGCCTGCCGATCTGGCTCGACAGCGATACCGAAACGCTGGTGGAGCGGGTCAGCCGCAACAACAAGCGCCCGCTGCTGCGCGGCGGCAACGTGCGCGACATCGTCACCCGCATGAAGGCAGAGCGGGAACCCGCCTATGCCCGCGCCGCTATCAAGGTGATGAGCGATGCCGGACCGCACGGCGCAACGGTGAACCGCATACTGGAGGCTCTCGATCAATGTCTGTGACCCGTGTTGACCTGGCCGGCCGGTCCTACGAAGTGCGCGTCGGGGGTGGCCTGCTGGCGGATGTCGCGGGCCAGTGCGGGCCGCTGCTGCGCAAGAAGGCGGTCCCGGTGATCACCGATGCGAACGTGGCGCGGCACTGGCAGGATACCGTCGCCGCCTCCCTCGTCGCCGCCGGCCACGAACCGCGGTTCCTGGTGCTGGAGGCGGGCGAAGGATCGAAAAGCTGGAGCGTGCTGGAACTGGTGATGGACTGGTTGCTGGCCGAGGAAGTCGAGCGCGGCGACCACGTGCTGGCGCTGGGCGGCGGGGTGATCGGTGATCTCACCGGCTTTGCCGCAGCCATCCTCAAGCGCGGCTGCGGCTTCATCCAGTTGCCCACCACGCTGCTGGCGCAGGTCGATTCCAGCGTCGGCGGCAAGACCGCGATCAATGCCCGTGCCGGCAAGAACCTGGTCGGCGCATTCCACCAACCCAGCCTCGTCCTGGCCGATCTCGATGCCCTTGCCACACTGCCCCAGCGCGAGATGGGGGCCGGCTATGCCGAAGTGATCAAGTACGGGATCCTGGGCGATTTCGCCTTCTTCGAGTGGTGCGAGGCCAACGGCGCAAGGGTGATGGCAGGCGACCGCGCGGCGCAGGAATATGCCGTGGACCAGAGCGTTGCCGCCAAAGCCCGGATCGTCGCCGAAGACGAGCGCGAGACCACGGGCAAGCGTGCCCTGCTCAACCTCGGCCACACCTTCGGCCATGCCCTGGAAGCCGAGACCGGCTTCTCCGAGGTCCTGCTGCACGGCGAGGGCGTGGCCATGGGCATGGTGCTGGCAGCAAGGTATTCGGCCCGGAAAGGCTATATCTCCCAGCAGGATGCAGTGCGAATTTCCGCGGCAATCGGAAATGCGGGACTGGCCACCGAAATCGCCTCGCTCGGCCTCGAATGCAGCGGGGCAGACCTTGCCGCACACATGC
>CAZTED010000262.1:0-2516 GCA_964612175.1 uncultured Sphingomonadaceae bacterium | reverse complement strand
GAAAGCCGGTGCGGCTGGATGCGGCAGAGGCTGCGCCGGACGAGTTCCTGATCGGTTTCGGTGCCGTGGCCGGTGATTGCACGCTGTCGGAAGAAGGTGACCTGGCACTGGCTGCGGCGCGGCTCTATGCCTGCCTGCACCGGGCTGCCGCGTCCGACAGGCCGCGCATTGCCGTGGCGCCGATCCCGGTTACCGGCATCGGTGCCGCGATCAACGACCGGCTGCGCCGCGCGGCGGCCTGAAGCGCGCTGCTATCCGCCCCCGCAGCGTACTTCGCCGCTGCCCGTGCTGGTGATGGAACAGGTGGCAGTGCCGGCAATGTCCACGTCGCCGCTGCCAGCCACCGATACTGTTGCCTCCCCGCTCACCGGGATCTCGACATCGCCCGATCCGGTTACGGAGACGTTGGCAATGGCAGTGCGCAGCCCGCCCGCATCGACATTGCCCGATCCTTCGACCGTTACCGCCACTTCGCGCACGGCGCCCTTCGCGTTGATGTCGCCCGAACCGGACAGGGCAAGCTCGGCCCTGTCCACTTCCAGGCTGTCGACCACGATGTCGCCCGATCCGTTGAGCATGGCCGAAAAAGCCTCGCCCCGCACCTGGTCGATCAGCACGTCGCCCGATCCGTCGAGCGCGATCCGTTCGATCCGCGGCATGGTGATGCGGAAGGTCACATCGGCGGAATCGCTGCCGCCGAAGGAGAGGCCGTCACGCGGGCGCATGAGCAGCCGGCCGTCCTCGACCAGCGCTTCCACCTGCTTGAGCGCATCGGGCGGACCTTCGGCCACGACCGAGAAATCCTCGCCATAGGAGATGCTCACGTCGAGCGGGCCGGTCACCGAGACTTCGTCGAAGCCGGACAGGGCGAAGGCGACTTCCCCGTCCTGCTCGTCTGCGCGCAGGATGCGCGGCTCGTCATCGTCAAGGCTGATGACGATTGCCCCGGCACCGGCGGCTGCCGCGCCGCCAAGGGCCACGGCCAGGATCATGTCACGCTTGCTCGGTCGCGGTTTTTCGGTCGGCACCGGAAAGTCCCCCTGCTCCTGTCAATCGTCCCGCTGCCGTTCGGCGGGGATGGTCGGGATCAGCGCGTCCATTTCCCGGCGCAGGGCAATCGCCTCGCGGCAGGCCTGGTCATCGCCGTCTTCGCAATCCTCGACCTTGTCCGCGTAGTCGCGCTGCAGGCGGCCAAGCTGTTCCTCGCGCCGGCGGATCTCGCGGCCGCGGTTCTCGTCGGCTTCGGACTGGCTGGTGGTGGCCAGGTCCACCGCTCCGCTGGCAATGCGGACCGGCGCGGTCACCACGTCGGCCACGGTGCTCAGGCAACCGCCAAGCAGGATCGGCGCAGCGGCACACAGAACCATTCGCAAGCGCATCGGCTGTTCCTCGAGGAACGGGAGATCCCGCCACAATGGCCCGTTGGCGCCGAACCTGCAATGGCGGATCGGCGAACGCCCTGTTGTGCAGGTCCTCGGTGCGGTCAGTCCTCCGGCTCGACCGGCGGTGCCGGATCACCTTCGGAAGCGGGACGACGTTCGCACACCAGGGTGCCTGAACCCATCGACTGTACCTTGCAGCGCGCCCCGCCACGCACGGTGACATCGCCCGATCCCATGATTCGCGCCTTTACCTCGCCATCACAGGCGAAAACCGCATTGCCCGATCCGGCGATGGTTACGCGGGCCTTTTCCACTTCGACCTGGGCCATTTTCGCGCTGCCGCTGCCGGCCACGGACAGGTCCAGCCGGCGGACGGTGCCGCTGGCCTTGAACTTTCCCGAGCCCGCGATCGAAAGGTCCAGCCGGTCCGCCGCAATATCGCGGGCCAGGATGCGGCCCGACCCGGCGATGACCACTTCGGCTTCCCCGGCCAGCCTTTCCACCGTGATCTCGCCCGATCCGGCAATGGTGACCTTGTTCAGTGCGGGCAAGGTCACGTTGATGGTGGCGATGCTCTCCTTGTCGCTGCCAGCCGTGTCGTTGCCGGTGTTGTCGCTCGACACCTGCAGCGCGCCGTCCTTCAGCCGGAACCGCAGCCGCTCCCTGGCGGCTTCATCACCCTGGATCGAGATGGTGAAATCCTCCCCCTCGCCCACCACCAGGCTGTCCGCGCCGGCCAGCACCAGTTCGACCGGCGCTTCGCCGGACATGTCGAGTTCTTCCAGCGGCACGCCATTCATCATGGCCATGCCCTTGCCCGGACCGTGCCCGAAATCGGCGCCATCCCAGCCAAAGCGGACCTTGCCGTTCCTGCGTGCCGCAGCCATCACGCCGCTCATCGCCGCCATGGCCACGACCGGGCCGACGGTGCGGAACATCTTCTCGAAGCCATTGCCGCTCATGATGCACTCCTGTAGTTGTGTATTAATGCACTGATACAGGAGCGGTGTCTCCGGGGCAAATGCGCCGGTCGAGCGGAATCGCACTTCATCGACCTGCGCAAACCATGAGGGCATGCGAAAAGGGCCGCCCCGGCATGCGGTGCGGCCCTTTGTGTTGCCTTCAATGCCTTTG
>CAZTED010000261.1:0-2528 GCA_964612175.1 uncultured Sphingomonadaceae bacterium | reverse complement strand
ATGGGGCCGGTCAGCAAGTAGTCGCGTAACAATTGGGGGATACCAGTTTGGACAAGGAACTGAAGCAGGGACGGGGTGTCCTGCTGGTTGGCGCCACCGGTACCGTGGGGCGTGGCATTGCGCGGCGGTTGGCTGCGGCTGGCTGGCGTGTGACTGCGGTCGGGCGCGATGCGGAGCGGCTGGCGCAAGTCGTGCAGATCGCGCCGGGCAGCATTGCCGCTGTTGCGGGCTCCGTGGCCAGCGATGCCGAGGCAGCGGCGCTGGCAGGGGTGCTGCGGGGTTCGGGCGCGCCATTTGATGCGATTGTCACGGCGGTCAACCTGCCGCCTTCGCCCGTTCCCCTGCTCGATTGCCCGGCGAACCAGCTGTTGGAGGTGCTGCAGGGTAACCTGGTTACCCACCTGTGCGCTGCCCGCGCCCTGCTGCCGCTGCTTGCACCGGGCGGGCGCTATGTCGGCATTGGTGGTGGCATGGCGGATTTCACCTTTGCCGGGCTGGGGCCGGTGTCGATCTGCCAGGCGGCGCAGCGCAACATGTTCCGTTTCCTCGCGATGGAAGGCGAAGAGCGGGGAGCCTCGGTGGTGGAACTGATGCTCTATTCCAATATCGTCGATCCCGCTGACGAGGATACCGCCAACCCGCGCGATATCCGTGCCGACGAGGTGGGCGACCACGTCCTTGCGGTGATCGAGCGGCCAGCCGAATTTGCCGGGCCGATCCTGGCGCTCAAGTCCCGCAAGCAGGTGGGCCAGCCCCAGCGGGATTGAGGCGCAGCCTTCAGTCGAGCGACAGCACGAAGGCGCGCACGTCGTTGGCGAAGGCCTCCGGTTGCTCCATCGCGGCGAAATGGCCGCCCTTGTCCATGTTTGTCCAGCGGCAGATCGCCAGGCTCTTCTCGGCATAGCTGCGCGGCGGTGGCGGGAATACCGGATCGGGAAAGGCCGCGACCCCAGTCGGCACCTCGACCCGGCGCTCCATCGCCTGGGCGCTCTGGTTGGCACGGCCCTTGTAGAGCCAGGTCGAGGTGACCATGCTGCCGGTGCCGACATAGAGCATCACGTTGGTCAGCAGCTGATCCAGAGTGTAGACGGCTTCCAGCTGCGGCTTGCCATCGGGCCGGGGCAGGTCTGACCAGACGGCGAACTTCTCCAGGATCCAGGCCGCCGCCCCGATCGGGCTGTCGGCCAGGCCAAAGCCAAGCGTTTGCGGTCGCGTGGCCTGCTGGTGGGAATAGCCGCTTTCCATGAGCCGAGACTTGTCCATCCAGGCAAAATGGGCGAGCTCTTCCGGTGTTGATGGCTTGGCCTGGGCGGATTGCAGCAGGCACATGTTGAGATGCAGCGCCTTGCAGCGTTCCGGAAAATCATGGGCCATCCAGCTTGCGATGACGCTGCCCCAGTCGCCCCCTTGCGGGATGTAGCGGGCATGGCCCAGATGCTCGGTCATCAGCGTGTTGAACAGGCGCGCGACCATGCGCGGGCCGATCGGCGCAGCGGGCCGGCCGGACAGGCCGAATCCCGGCAGCGAGGGGATGACAAGGTCGAGCCCGTCTTCTGCCCGACCGCCGAACCGTTCCGGATGGGCCAGTCGTTCGGCTGCAGCATCGAATTCGATGAACGATCCCGGCCAGCCGTGGATCAGCAGCAGCGGAGGGCGGCGTCCGCCACCGGACCCCTGCACGGTTCTGAAATGGATCGCGATCCCTTCAATCTCCACGCGGAAATGCGACTGGCGATTGATCCGCTCCTCCTGCGCCGCCCAGTCAAAACCGTCCAGCCAGTAGGCGGCGATGCGCCGCATCTCGGCCTTGTCCATGCCCGCCGACCATTGGCCTGCATCCGGAAAATCGTCCCAGTCGAACGCGGCAACCCGCTCCTGAATCCGGTTCAGGCGTGCAGGGGGCAGGGAAAGGGTGAAGGGAGTGGGCGCCATGCTGGAGGCCTTTTCCGGTTGTGTTTTGCCAGTCGGGATATCTTCTCAGGATACCCATTCCGGTTACAGGTACAATGCGGCCGCTGCATCGACAGCCAGATCGAAATCATGTGCATGAAGCAATTGTCGCAGGGAAGGCCGGCTGCGGGACACCGTGCATCGGACCGGTTCGCGCAAAAACGTTGCGGACTTCGGCCATCTGATGAATCGTAGCCGTGCTGCTGTGGCCGATGGACACACGCAGCCTGCACGATCAAAGGTGGCATGATCGGGCCGGGGTAACCAGCCGCTGCAGGAGAGAGTCATGTCACAGGCGCTTGGTTATGCCGCTGTTGAAGCAGGGGCTCCGCTGGCCCCTTTCACCTTCGAGCGCCGCGCCCTGCGGCCGGACGACGTGGCCCTCCGCATCCTCTATTGCGGGGTTTGCCATTCGGATCTCCACCAATGCCGCAACGACTGGCACAACACCACCTACCCCTGCGTGCCCGGGCACGAGATCGTCGGGCAGGTAACTGCTGTCGGCGATGCGGTGACCAAGGTTGGCGTTGGCGCGATGGTTGCCATCGGTTGCCTGGTGGACAGTTGCCGCACCTGTT
>CAZTED010000260.1:0-2537 GCA_964612175.1 uncultured Sphingomonadaceae bacterium | reverse complement strand
CCTTCGACCTGCTTGGTCACCTGGTGCAGCATGTCGATTTCCTCGACCGCCGCATCGCCGGTTTCCAGACGGGTCATCACGCGCCACATCCAGCCGGTGCCTTCGCGGCAGGGGGTGCACTGGCCGCAGCTTTCGTGCTTGTAGAAGTAGGACAGGCGGCTGATGGCGCGGACGATATCCGTGCTCTTGTCCATCACGATGACGCCGGCGGTGCCAAGGCCCGAGCCAAGTTCACGCAGGCCATCGAAATCCATGTGCGCGTGGCGGATCTGCTCGGCAGGGACCAGCGGCACCGAAGAACCACCCGGGATCACCGCCAGCAGGTTGTCCCACCCGCCGCGAATTCCGCCGCAATGCTTGTCGATGAGCTCCTCGAAGGTGATGCTCATCGCTTCCTCGACCACGCAGGGCTTGTTCACGTGGCCGCTGATCTGGAACAGCTTGGTGCCCTTGTTGTTGTCGCGGCCAAAGCTGGCGAACCAGCTTGCCCCGCGCCGCAGGATGGTGGGCACCACCGCGATCGATTCCACGTTGTTGACCGTTGTCGGGCAGCCGTAGAGGCCCGCACCCGCCGGGAACGGCGGCTTGAGGCGCGGCTGGCCCTTCTTGCCTTCCAGGCTCTCGATCATCGCGGTTTCTTCGCCGCAGATGTAGGCGCCCGCGCCGCGATGCACGAAGACGTCGAAATCGTAGCCCGACCCGGCGGCGTTCTTGCCCAGCAGGCCGGCGGCATAGGCCTCGGCCACGGCGGCGAACAGGGTTTCGGTCTCTCGGATGTATTCGCCACGGATGTAGATATAGGCCGCCCGCGCCCGCATGGCGTAACCGGCAATCAGCGCGCCTTCGATCAGCTTGTGCGGATCGTGGCGGATGATCTCGCGGTCCTTGCAGCTGCCCGGCTCGGACTCGTCGGCGTTGATGACGAGGAAGCTTGGCCGCCCGTCCTTGCTCTCCTTGGGCATGAAGGACCACTTCATGCCGGTGGGGAAGCCCGCCCCGCCCCGTCCGCGCAGGCCCGACGCCTTGATCTCGTCGATGATCGCGTCCTGGCCGACCTGCATCAGCTTCTTCGTGTTGTCCCAGTCTCCGCGCTTCTGCGCAGCCGACAGGGTCCACGGCTGGAAGCCATAGACGTTGGTGAAGATGCGGTCCTTGTCAGCGAGGCTCATGCCATCCCTCCGAAACCGAACACATAGATGCCCGCCAGCGCCAGCACGGCCAGCAGCGCCACGGTCTTTACCAGGCCCTTCAGCACCTTCCAGGCGATGAACACCAGCACCAGCGCGATGATCAGGGGAAGTGCGAAGTCCATCACCATTCACCCCGGTAATCGTGGTTCTCGGTGACCATCTCCTTCAGCGAGGACAGGGCATTGGCCGGCTCGCTGGTGTGGCGGCCGGGCTCCTGCGTACCGGTCTTCGGCTGCTGGCCCGCCGCCAGCCCATCGAGCACCGCGTCGAGCCGTTCGGGCGTCAGGTCCTCGTAATTGTCGTCGTTGATCTGGACCATCGGCGCGGTGGCGCAGTTGCCCATGCATTCGACCTCGGTCAGCGTCCACATGCCGTCGGGCGTGGTATGGCCCTTCTTCATGCCGCGCTTCTTGCAGGCGGAGATGATGTCATCCGACCCGCGCAGCATGCACGGCGTGGTGCCGCAAACCTGCACGTGGAATTTGCCGACCGGAACAAGGTTGTACATGAAATAGAAGGTGGCAACCTCGACCACGCGGATCACCGGCATGTCGAGCTGGGCCGCGACGTATTCCATCACCGGGATCGGCAGCCAGCCCTGTGTATCGGTTTCCGCGCCGACCTGCCGCTGGGCAAGATCGAGGAGCGGCATCACGGCGGAGCGCTGGCGCCCTTCGGGATAGCGGGCGATGATTTCCTTCACCTTCTCCGCATTTTCCGGCGTCCAGGCGAAATTGCCCCAGCGCGCACGCAGTTCGGGGGTGTCAGGGGCGAGGTGACGATCAGCCACGGGTAAGCCTCCGTTCGAGGTAACGGCCCAGGTACAGGCCGATCACGGCGGCAAAGGCCGTGGAAAGCACTTCCTTGAGGCTCACCTCGCCATGGAACGCGACCGAATAGGCCGCAACGGCGGAGGCGAACATGGCGAAGGCCGCGATGATGATGAACAGTTCGCGCAGAATCACCGGATGAACTCCACGCGGGAACACTTGTCGCCTTCGAAGCTGTAGACCGCGATCACGTCGAACGGTTCGACCAGCGGCGAACCATCGGTGGCCGGGCCGCGCGTCACATGCTCGCGGAACAGGACGTAGTTGCCGATGGCCTGCTTCTCGACAATCTCGGCATGGTTCTGCGGCCAGCGCGCAAAGGCGGCGGCAAGGCCGGAGCGAGTGCCTTCCTTGCCTTCACGCACAACATCGCCGCGATAATTCGCCTCGCAGGCGTCATCGGTCATGTACGAGACGTAGAGGTCCACGTCCTGCGCGTTGTATGCCGCGATCATGGCTTCGGCGGTGGCGAGGTTGGTCACCGGTCACACTCCCCGAACACCACGTCGATCGCGCC
>CAZTED010000259.1:0-2543 GCA_964612175.1 uncultured Sphingomonadaceae bacterium | reverse complement strand
TGGTGCCGTTTGCCGCCCGTGTCCAGGCATCGGGCGATATCGATTTCGTGCGTTTCGTGGGCGAGGATACCGAGCTGCCGATGGATGCGATCCACCGCGATACGCAGGCTGCCATGTCGGCCCAGGCGCAGGCCGAAGGCTTGCTCGCCGCTGCTCTCGTGGCGGTGGTCGGTGGCGGTGACGGCGAACTGGGTGCCGGTTTCAGCACTGCGGTGCGGGTGGATATCGAGGCCCCCGGCTACAGCCGCATCGTGCTGGCCCCCTATCGTTTCGAGGAAGCCGCGGACGGCCCCGGCCAGCTCGTGCTGGGCGAAATGGTCACCTATGGGGCGGAGCCGGCGATATTCCCGCGTTGACTTGATATCATGATATGATATCAAGATATCATCATGACCCGCATCCTCGCCGACCTGCCTGATGAAGAGATCGAACGGCTCGACCGCATCGCGCGCGAGCAGGGGAAGAGCCGTGCGGCCGTTCTGCGCGAGGCGGTCTCGGCCTATAATGCGCAGCCGCTGCAGGGGGACATGGGCTGGATTGACCAGGGCTTCGGCCTTTGGGCAAGGCACGGCCTGGCTTGTGATCCGCAGGAATATGATCGCAGGAAGCGGGCGGAATGGACGCGCCCGTGGGACGATGATTATGAAGAGGTGCGTGCGGAATCGCCCGACATGTTCGATGATGAGGACGATCGGCAACGGCAGATCTATCTCGACATGATTGCCGGAAAATACCCGGAGCCCAAGGCGCCGCGCAGCACATGAGCGGTTACGCTTTCGACGCGAACATCCTGATCGACGCCCTGGCAGGATATGCTCCGGCGCGAGCGGAAATCGTTCGTGCCGTGGGGCAGGGCGGGCGCCCATGGATCAGCCGGATGGCCTGGATCGAAGTGATGTCGAAGGGCGACGATACTGTCGTACGGGAAGTCTCGGCGTTCCTGTCGCGTTTTGGGCTGGACGAGATCGACGACGAAATCGCAAAGCGGGCCGCAGCCTTGCGGCGCGAGCGGCCGCGCTTGAAGTCTCCCGATGCGGTCATTCTTGCCACGGCCCAGATGCGCGGCCGTGTCCTCGTTACACGAAACACCAAGGATTTTCCGGCAGAGATGCCCGGCATCCGGGTCCCCTATACCCTCTAGAGAAAGCCCAGCAGCATGTGCGGAATCATCGGTATCGTCGGCAAGGAACCGGTCGCGGACAGGCTGATCGATGGCCTCAGGCGGATGGAGTACCGCGGCTATGATTCGGCCGGCCTGTGCACCATCCACCAGGGCGAACTGGTGCGGCGGCGCGCCGAGGGCAAGCTGGCGAACCTCGTGCGAGAAGTCGCCGGCAACCCCGCGCCGGGGCTGGTCGGCATTGCCCATACCCGCTGGGCCACGCACGGCGCCCCCACGGCCCGCAACGCCCACCCGCACGCCACCGGCGAGGTGGCGATTGTCCACAACGGGATCATCGAGAATTTCTCCGCCCTGCGCGCCGAATTGGAAGGCCGTGGCCACAGGTTCGAGAGCGAGACCGACAGCGAGGTGGTGGCCCACCTTGTTTCGGAGCAGGTCGAAGCGGGCAAGGGGCCTGAGGAGGCGGTGGCCGCCGTGCTACCCCGCCTGCGCGGTGCCTTTGCGCTCGCCATTGCCTTTCGCAGCCATCCCGACCTGCTGATCGGCGCGCGCCTCGGTTCGCCGCTGGTGGTGGGGCTGGGCGAGGGCGAGAACTACCTGGGTTCCGATGCCCTTGCGCTCGCCTCGCTGACGCAACAGATCATCTACCTCGATGAAGGCGACTGGGTGGTGATCACCCGCGATTCCATCGCCATCCACGACCATGCCAATGCCCCGGCAGAGCGGGCCGTGGTTGCCTCTGGCGCCAGTGCGGCGGCGATCGAGAAGGGCAAGTACCAGCACTTCATGCAGAAGGAGATCTTCGAGCAGCCGACCGTGGTGGCGCAGACGCTGCGGTCCTACCTGCGCCCGCTCGAACGGCAGGTGGCGCTGCCGCAGATCGATTTCGACATTTCCGCGATCGAACGGATCACCATCGTTGCCTGCGGCACTTCGTACTATGCCGCCATGGTCGCCAAGTACTGGTTCGAGAGCTTTGCCCGGGTGCCGGTGGACATCGATTTCGCCAGCGAATTCCGGTACCGGGACCCGATCCTGGAGCCGGGCGGCCTGGCCCTGTTCATCAGCCAGAGCGGCGAGACGGCCGATACCCTGGCCGCGCTGCGCCACTGCAAGGCGGCGGGGCAGACCATTGCCGTGGTCGTCAATGTCCCCACCAGCACCATGGCGCGCGAGGCAGACCTTCTTTTGCCGACCCATGCCGGGCCGGAGATCGGCGTGGCCAGCACCAAGGCCTTCACCTGCCAGCTTGCCGTGCTTGCCGCGCTGGCCGCGCACTTTGCGGTGAAGAAGGGACGCATGACGGCCGAGGAGGAGGCGGACATTGTCGAGCACCTGCTCGAAGCGCCCGCCAAACTCAACCTCGCGCTGGAGCATGACGACGAAATCAAGGCCATGGCCCCGCTGATCGCCCCGGCGC
>CAZTED010000258.1:0-2570 GCA_964612175.1 uncultured Sphingomonadaceae bacterium | reverse complement strand
TCACGGCGCCAGACCCAGGAGGCGTGCGGCGTTGTCTTTGAGGATGCCTGGCATGACTTCGTCCTTGAAGCCGACGGTCTTCGCGGCCTCGATCCACTTGTCAGGGTGGATGAGGGGGAAGTCCGAGCCGAACAGCATCTTGTGGCGCAGCTGGGTGTTGGCATATTGCACCAGCTGCGGGGCGAAGTACTTGGGGCTCCAGCCCGACAGGTCGATGAACACATTGGGCTTGTGCAGCGCCATCGACAGGCTTTCATCGACCCACGGCCACGAGGGGTGGGCAAGGATGATCTTCATGTCGGGAAAGTCGACCGCGACATCGTCGATCAGCATCGGCTGGCCCCACTTCAGCCGCACCCCGCCCCCGCCGCGCATGCCGGTGCCCATGCCCGAATGGCCGGTGTGGAAGATCGCCGGGAGCTGGTATTCCGCGATCACCTCATAGATCGGATAGGCCACCCGGTCAGCCGGATGGATATCCTGCATGATGCCGTGGAACTTGAACCCCTTGACCCCGTAATTCTCGATCAGATCGCGCGCCTCGCGGGCACCGAACTTGCCCTTGCGCGGGTCGATCGAGGCAAAGGGGATGCAGATATCGTCATTGCGCGCGGCGATATCGGCGATCTCGTAGTTCGAGACGCGCTTGGCCCCGATCCCGCTCTCGCAATCGACCGTGAACATGCAGAAGGCGATCCGCTCCTCGCGGAAGATCTCGATGATCTCGGGCATCTTGGGCCGTTCGCGCGGGGCCTTGAAGTAGGCGCTGGCGGCATCGAAGAACTTGCCCATCACCGGGTCTTCCGGATCGTGGCACGATACCTCGGCGTGAACGTGGACGTCGATCGCCCGGATTTTGGCAAGATCAATCGGCATCGGCATTCTCCTCGGGCTTTGGCCTGACCGCATCAGGCTGAGCGCGCGGGCCGCAGGCAGCCTGTCGCTGCCCACCGGCCCGCGCGCACCAGCCCGGCAGGATCAGAGCTGCAGAATGACCGACTTGGTCTCGAGATAGGCCTCGATCCCCGCCCGGCCCTGTTCGCGGCCGATACCCGATTCCTTGTAACCGCCAAAGGGCAGCGCGGTATCGATGACCGCGTGGCAATTGCCCCACACGGTGCCCGATTTGATCTTGGCGGCCAGCTTGTGCATCGTCGCCACGTCACGGGTCCAGATGCCCGCGCCAAGGCCGTAGCAGGTGTCGTTGGCGGCCTTGGCGACTTCGTCGAGATCATCGAAGCGCTGGGCGACCACCACCGGGCCGAAGATCTCCTCGCGCACCACGCTCATCTGCGGGTTCACATCGACCAGCACGGTCGGGTTGACGTAATAGCCATCGGCGCTGGGCGCATCGCCGCCCATCGCCACGCTGGCGCCATCGCGCTTGCCGGCTTCGATATAGCCCATCACCCGGTCGAACTGCTCCTTCGACACCAGCGGCCCGGCATGCGCCTCGGCATCGAGCGAGGGGCGCGGAGCCCAGAATGGAGCCGTGGCCGCGACGCCTTCGATCACCTGATCGAAGATCGAACGGTGCGCAAACAGCCGCGAACCGGCAACGCAGACCTGGCCCGAGTTGAAGAAGATCGCACCCGCCGCGCCCGGCGCCACTTCGGCCACGTTGACATCGGGCATGATCACCACCGGCGACTTGCCGCCCAGCTCCAGCGTGACATGCTTGAGCGTGTCGGTAGCATTGCGGTTGATCAGCTTGCCGATCTCGGTCGAACCGGTGAAGGCGATCTTGTCGACATCGGGGTGCTTGACCATGCGGTCGCCCGCGGTGTGGCCGTAGCCGGTGATGATGTTGACGACGCCTGCGGGGAAGCCCGCCTCGGCCACCAGATCAGCCAGCCGCAGCGCGGTCAGCGGGGTCTGTTCGGCGGGCTTCAAGACCAGCGTACAACCCGCCGCCAGGGCCGGCGCGATCTTGAGGCAGGCCATCAGCAGCGGGAAGTTCCACGGCACGATCTGCGCGCACACGCCCACCGGCTCGCGTAGGGTGTAACCGAACACTGCGCCCTGCGGCATGGTGTAGGGCTGGATCACCTCGCCGTTGATCTTGGAGGCCCAGCCGGCCATGAACCGCAACTGGCTGATCGCGCCGGGAATATCGACGGCGGCGGCCATGCCCTTGGGCTTGCCATTGTCGACCGCCTCGATCTCGGCAAACTCATCAGCGTAGGCTTCGAGCAGATCGGCAAAGCGATGGATGATGCGCTCGCGCGCGTTGGGAGCAAGGCCGGTCCAGCGACCATCGTCGAACGCCGCGCGCGCTGCCGCCACGGCGCGATCAACATCGCGGTCGGAGGCATCAGCGATCCGGGTGATTTCCTTGCCGCTCGAAGGGTCTTCCACGCCGATCGTCGCACCGTGCGAGGACTCGACCCATTCATTGTTGATGAACAGGCGCGGGCCACGCGCCAGAAACGCCTTCACGGCATCGGAATACTCGCGTTGACGGTAGTCGATGGGGGTCATGTCAGTCATGGCTTGGTCCTCTCGCTCGCCTGAACGGGCTTGTTGCTTCAAACACGAATCACGCCCAGTTCGTTTGTGTTGCTTACAAA
>CAZTED010000257.1:0-2594 GCA_964612175.1 uncultured Sphingomonadaceae bacterium | reverse complement strand
CGGCGAAAGCGCCGGGGCGGCCATGGCCGGTGGCCTTGTCGGCGCGCCCGCTGCCGGCGATCTCGTCCACAGTGCGATCCCGCAATCGGGCGCGTGGATGGGCCTTGGCATTGCCACGATGGTTCCGCGCGAGCGTGCAGAAGCCCAGGCGTTGCAGCAGGCTGAAACGCAGTTCGGCACCACCTCGCTGGCCGCGCTGCGCGCCCTGCCTGCCACCGAAATCCACCAGAAGATCCGCGGGGCGGGCATGATCGTGGACGGCCACATCATCCCCGAGGACGTATCGATCGCGGTTGCCAACGGCCGCCAGAACCCGTGGGACGTGCTGGCCGGATCGAACGAGGACGAAGGCAGCTTCACCGCCGCCTTCGGCCCGCCGCCCACGCTGGCAAGCTTCACCGCCGGCGAAGCGCAGCGCTATGGCGCGCATGTCGAGCTCGGCCGCGCCGCCTATCCCGCCGCAACCGATGCCGAAGCGGCCCTGCAGGCGCAGCGCCCGTTCTCCGACGCGATGACCTGGCACATGCGCCAGTTCGCCGACGGGCAGGCACGGATCGGGCGGAACGCCTGGCTCTACTACTTCACCCACGATCCGCTCTACGATGCGGACCGGGCGGATCTGGGTGCGGCGCACACGGGCGAAATCCCCTATGTCTTCGACAACCTGTGCGCCCCGCGCACCTTCCCCGGCGGCTCCTCGGTGCAGCTGATGTGCGGCAACCCGCGCGAGGAAGGCTTTGCCGACCAGGTCTCGCAATACTGGGTCAACTTCGCCGCCACCGGCAATCCCAATGGCGAAGGGCTGCCGCAATGGCCCGCCGCCGGGCAGCTGCCACGCAGCCAGGTGATGCGGCTTGATGCGGATGGCTCGACCCCGGGTCCGTGGCTGACGGCGGAGCAGGACGCGCTGTACAACGCCCAGTTCCGCGACCGCGTGGCAACCCCGCTGAACCTGCCCGCAGGCGAATAGGCAAGCGCCCATTTCTGCCCCAATCCCGCCCTTGCGGTAGCCCGAGCTTGCGCCATAGTGGCAGCAGAGGATCGTCCGGAGGGAGTGGGACAATGGGTAGACTGACAGGAGCCCTGCTGGGCTCGGGTGCAGCGCTTGCGCTGGCGTCGGGCGTGCTGGGCGGGGCAAACGCCACGGCGCAGCAGGGCGGCGCAGCCCCGTCTTTCGCCGATCAGGTAGAGGCAGGCCGTGTGCTCTATGCCGCCAATTGTGCCGCCTGCCATGGCGAGACGCTGGCAGGCGGACAGTTCGCCGGCACTTTGACGGGCGCGGTATTCCTTGCGAACTGGGGCGATGTCCCGGTGGGTGACCTGGAACGCTACATCCGTACCTCGATGCCGCCGGGCGGCGGCGGGCGGATACCGCCGGAAGCCTATGCCGCGCTCACCGCGCTGCTGGTCCACGAAAACGGCGGCACGCTGGACGGGCCGGTGGTGCGTGACCTCGCCACAGCCATGCCCCCTGCCCCGCCGCCCGAGGTGCGCAATGCGATGGGGATTGGCGGCATTTCCGCAAACCACCCGCTGCCCGTCAGCGGTCCGCAGCCGGTGGACCGGTTCGCCAACTACACCCCTTTGACCGCCCAGCAGATCGCCAATCCGGAACCGCACAACTGGTTGTCGTGGCGGCGCGGGCACAACGGGCAGGGGTTCTCCCCGCTCGACCAGATCAACACCGCAAACGTCGACCGGCTCAATGTCGCCTGGGCACAGGCCCTGCCCGCCGGGCCAACCATGAACGAGCCCCTGGTGCGCGATGGCGTGCTCTATGTCTTCGGCTATGGCGACGAGGTGTTCGCCTTCGACGCGGCGACCGGCCGGCCGCTGTGGCGCTACCAGCGGCAATTGCCCGAAGACACCAGCGTGCTCTCGAAAAAGACCATCGCCCTGTGGGACGACAAGGTGATCATCGCCACGTCCGACCTGCACCTGATGGCGCTCGATGCCCGCACCGGCCGGCCGCTGTGGGACGTGCGTATGGCCGAGGACCCGACAGGACTTCGCAGCAATGGCGGTCCGCTGGTGGCAGATGGCGTGGTGATGGCCGGGGTGGCCACCCAGCGGCCGGGCGGCGGCCTGATCGTGGCGGTGGACGCCACCACCGGGGAACACCTGTGGACCTTCGAAACCGTCGCCAAGACCGGCACACCGGGCGGTGACACCTGGAACGGCGTGCCCGATGCGGAGCGCAACGGCGGTTCGGTCTGGACCAGCGGCACCTTTGACGCGGTCAACGGCCTGGCCCTGTGGGGCGTGGCACAGACCTACGACACCGGTCCGGTGCGCGACCGCATCCCCGGCGGCAATAACGACGGGCTGTTCACCAACTCCACCCTCGCCTTCCGCCCGCGCACGGGCGAACTGGTCTGGTACTTCCAGCACATGGCGAACGACCAGTATGACCTTGACTGGGTGTTCGAGCGGGTGATCGGCACGCTGAGGGTCAATGGCGAGGAGCGCCGCGTGGTCATGACCGGCGGCAAGGAAGGGCTGTTCGACACGCTGGACGCGGCGACCGGGCAGTACATTGCCACCGCCGACCTCGGCTACCAGACCTTCATCGTGGCCATCGATCCGGTGACGGG
>CAZTED010000256.1:0-2598 GCA_964612175.1 uncultured Sphingomonadaceae bacterium | reverse complement strand
CCCGCGACGAGGTGACCGGCTTCATCTTCAAGGTCCAGGCCAACATGGACCCCAACCATCGTGACCGGATCGCCTTCATGCGGCAGGTTTCGGGCACGTTCAAACGCGGCATGAAGCTGGTGCCATCAGGCCTTGGCAAGCCGATCGCGATACACTCGCCGATCCTGTTCTTCGCGCAGGATCGCGAACTGGCCGATACCGCCGAAGCAGGCGACATCATCGGCATTCCCAACCACGGCACCTTGCGGGTGGGCGATACGCTGAGCGAGAAGAACCAGGTCCGCTTCACCGGCCTGCCCAATTTCGCGCCGGAAATCCTGCGCCGCGTGCAGCTGAAGGATCCGACCAAGACCAAGCAGCTGAGGAAGGCGCTCGACGACCTGTCGGAAGAGGGCGTGATCCAGGTGTTCTACCCGGAAATCGGCAGCCAGTGGATCGTCGGCGTGGTCGGCCAGCTGCAGCTGGAGGTGCTCGTCTCGCGGCTGGAGGCCGAATACAAGGTTGAAGCGGCGCTGGAGGCATCGCCCTTTGCCACGGCGCGGTGGGTGAAGGGGGGCGATGCGGCGGTGAAGACTTTCGCCGAATTCAACCGCGCGAACCTTGCCAGGGATCGCGATGGCGACCTGGTATTCATGGCGAAGAGCCCGTGGGACGTGAACTACGCGGCCGAGAAGAACCCGGACCTTGCCTTCTCTGCCACCAAGGAGAGGTGACAAGCGGGTGGTGCGGCCATAGGTAACACGCCATGGCCGAATTCTCCGATACCCTGACCCCGGCGCACGAGGCGATGATCGCTGCCCAGCCGGTGTTCTTCGTGGCAACGGCGGCGGCAGATGCGCGCATCAACCTGTCACCCAAGGGATACGATGCCTTCCGCGTGCTCTCGCCCGCCCGGGTAGCTTACCTCGATCTTGGCGGGTCGGGGAACGAGACCAATGCCCACCTGCTGGCCGACGATAACGGATCGGGGGGCCGCATCACGCTGATGTTCTGCAATTTCCGCCAGCCGGCGCAGATCCTGCGGATCTATGGCCGGGGCAAACCGGTCCTGCCGTGGGAGAACGGATGGGATGCGCTGGCGGCGCATTTCACGCTGCTGCCCGGAACCCGGCAGATCTTCGACATTGCCGTGGAAAGCGTACAGACCAGTTGCGGCTACGGCGTTCCGTTGATGACCCTGGAGGCCGAGCGCCAGACCCTGGTGAAGCTTCATGCCCAGGCCGATCCGCAGGAATGGGCCTACAAGCACCGCACCCGCCGCCAGAGCATTGATGGCCTCCCCACCCGTCCTACCGACCGCTTCATCGCCGGCGCAACGCCCGGCCTGACCGGCAAGGATTGAGCATCCGGACTGCCCGATGAAGCTGAAATTCGGCAGCTACAACATCCACAAGGCGGTCGGCATCGATCGCAAGCGGGATGCGGACCGCATCATCCGCGTGCTGCACGAAATGGATGCGGACGTGGTCGCGCTGCAGGAGGCGGACCTGCGCTTCGGCGCCAGGGCAGCCGTCCTCCCGCGTGACTGGCTGGAGGAGGGGCAGTGGCAACTGGTGCCGTTGTCGATGCGGCCGGGGGGCATGGCCTGGCATGGCAATGCCATTCTCGTGAAACGCGGGATCGACATCGTCGATGCGGCCCCGATCGCGCTTCCCTCGCTCGAACCGCGTGGCGCGGTCCATGCTCGGCTGGCGAAGGACGGAAGGGAATTCGACGTGGTCGGCATGCACCTGGACCTGTCGGGACTGTTGCGGCGGCGGCAGATCGAGACCGTCTGCGAAGTCATGTGCCACGGGGAAGAGCCGGCAGTCCTGCTTGGCGACCTCAACGAATGGTCGCTGCGCGGAGGGGCCCTGCGATCCTTCACCCGGAACTGGACCGTGCTCGAGCCCGGACGCTCGTTTCCCGGCAGGAACCCGCTCGCCGCCCTCGATCGCATTGTCCACTCCCACCACTGGCGCTGCGCCCGGGTCGAAGTTCACCATAGTGCCCTGGCGGTGGCGGCGTCCGATCACCTGCCGGTGCGAGCTGAGCTGGAACTCGATGCCTAATATTTGTGCAACTGCACAAGATTCAGGCTCCTCTGATGCTGCATTTGCGTTGTCATAATCGTTAACAGGAAGCAAACGCCCTGCTTTCGCGGTTTGGCACGCTGCTTGCTTAGTAAACCCTTGGCCGGGACCGTCTCCGGTAAAGCAACAGGGGTTCGTGATGAAATTCATCATCGCCATCATCAAACCATTCAAGCTCGACGAGGTGCGCGAAGCGCTCGGCGGGCTCGGCGTTGCGGGCATGACCGTGTCCGAAGTCAAGGGCTTCGGCCGCCAGAAGGGACAGACCGAGATCTATCGCGGTGCCGAATACTCGGTGAACATGCTCCCCAAGGTGAAGCTCGAGATCGCTGTCAGCGACGAGCTCATGCCCAAGGTCGTCGAAACCATCCAGGCAACAGCCAGCACGGAAAGCATCGGTGACGGCAAGATCTTCGTGCTCGACCTGATGTCGACCACGCGGATCCGCACCGGCGAAACCGGCGAGACCGCGCTTTGACCGGCGCTATCCGACAGAGGGGTAACACAATGATCCGCAAACTCTTGT
>CAZTED010000255.1:0-2620 GCA_964612175.1 uncultured Sphingomonadaceae bacterium | reverse complement strand
GCCATAGACATAGAGCCCGGCCTTCTTGTCGGTGGCGACGATCAGGCTGCCCGCCAGGTTCGCCGGATTGCGCCAGATCGCCGGATCGTCCGCCGCATCCTGGTTGCTGGTGCCGACCGGCACGGTCTCGGCCAGCGCCGTGACCGATACCGGGGGCAGGCCCTGCGGCACCGTGTTGCACGCGGCGAGGGTCATGCTCCCCGCCGCTGCGATCAGAAGCCGCGCACCCATCAGAAGGCGTACCGGGCGATCAACTGGACCACCGGTCCTGCCTCTTCGCTTTCCAGTTCGTACTCGTCGAAATCGCGATCGATCTGATCGGCCACGGTGTTGAACTTGTTGAACTCCTCGTCCTTGGTGGAATCGAGCAGGTTGGATGCGACGGCACGGATGGTGAAGCTGTCGCCGAAGCTCTTTTCCACGAACACTTCGAGGTCAGCACCGTAGGTGGTGGTCACTTCCTCACCGATCACCCGGTCATAGGCAGCGCCCTGCTTGCGGTAGGTCACGCCGAAGGCCGCATCGATCGCGGTGAAGTCGTGGATGAAGCCCACGTTGTAAACGTACTTCGACTGGCCGTTGAAGCGGCGGGTGCCGAACACGTCGGTGATCGAGCTGTCGACCAAGCCAAGGTTGCCGAACAGGCCGGTGTCGGGCAGGCCGAGGAAGCCCAGGCTGGTCGACAGGTCGAATTCGATCCCCCACACCTCGCCATCGCCAGTGTTACGCGGCTGGAACACGAACGTGCCCTCGCCTTCGGAACCCTCGACACCGGTATTGGCCAGTTCCACCAGGTTCTGCACATCGCGGTAGAACAGGTTGACGCCGACCACGCCGGTGCGGCCGATGCGGTGTTCATAGCCAAGGTCACCGCCCCACGCGGTTTCCGGCAGCAAGGCCGGGTTGCCGAGCAGGTCATTGTCACCCAGCTCGGCTTCCAGCAGCGCCGGGCTGATGAAATCGAAACGCGGGCGGCGCAGGGTACGGGCAGCCGAGAGGGTGATGCGGCCATCGCCCACCGCGATCTTGGCCGATGCCGAAGGCAGGAAGTAGTCGAAGTCGTTCTCGATCATCGCCAGCGCCGGGGCCACGGTGAAGTCCTCGATGGTGACCTCGGTGCTTTCCCAGCGCACGCCGACTTCGAAGTTCACCGGCCCGCTCTCGCCCTCGATCAGGGCATAGGCATCGCGCCGGTCTTCCTGGATGCGGTTGCGGCCGCCCGGCGGCGGCACTAGCGGACCGAAGGTGGTGACGAACTGCACCGGCCGTTCGCTGAACTGATCATAGCCCTGGCGGTCGGCAGCGGTCAGGTTGAAGCGGTTGCGCACTTCGCCGATGTCGGTGTCGCGGTCCTTGTTCTGGGCCATAACACCGATCACCAGGTCAAGATCGTCGGTCAGGCGGAACTCGTGGTCGAGCTCGGCCGAAAACTCCTCATCACGAATATCGACCAGCGTCAGGTCGCCGGTGAAGCGCGGCGTGGTGCGGTTGAAATCGACCTCGTACTCGTACTCGTCCTGCAGGTCTTCGAAGCGCGACACGGCCACGCGCAGGCTGGTCTCGCCAAGGGCCCATTCCTGGCTCAACCGCGAGCTGATCGCCCAGCTTTCCTGGGTGATGTCGTTCAGGTTCTCGTTGTCGGTCAGCAGGTTGCCGGCAGGCGTTGCCCGGACCGGACCGTTGATCGCGGTCGGATCGTTGTATTCGAACGACCGCTCGTCCTCGATCCGCTCGGTGCGAACATAGTTGCCGGCGATTTCGAAGAAGGTCTCGTCGTTCTCGAAAATCCAGCTCACGTTGCCGGCATAGTCGGTGCCGTCGCGGGTATCGGTCTGGTCCTCGCGATTGTCGAAATCGTCGGTCAGGAAGTCCGGGTTGTTCTCCGGCGAATCGCCGAACCGCAGGCTCGACTTGAGCTTGGGATTGTAACGGCCCTGCACGTTGGCACCCAGCAGCACGCGGCCCGGGCCCAGTTCACCGCCATAGTAGAGACCCGCGCTCGGCTTCAGTTCGCCGTCGTTGAAGCGCAAGGCACCGCCGCGGATATAGCCGCCGTCCATCGACAGGCCGTCGCGCAGCTCGATGTTGATCGTACCGGCCACCGCATCACCGGTGCGGCGCGCAGAGGAGGAGCGGACGATTTCGACCCGCTCGATCAGTTCGGCGGGCACGCGATCGAGGAAAAACGAACGGTCGGCATTGGAACCGGGCACACGTTCGCCGTTGATCAGGATCTGGGTATAGCCGGGGTCGAGGCCGCGCAGGCGGGCGCCGTCGCTTTCGATCACGTCGGACAGGAAGGTGACCGAAGGCACCCGGCGAAGCGCATCGCCGGCGGTCAGCGGTTCGAAGCGCTGGAAGAACTCCTCGTCATAGACCAGCACCGGTTCGGCATCCTCGGTACGGTCGCGGAAGCCGATCTCGCCCAGCACGACGATGGTGTTGGCGGACTGGATGCCTTCATCGCCAGCCGGCGCGGCATCCTGTGCCAGCGCAGGCGCGGCGATTGCCACCGCGATCGCGGCGGTGCAGGCGGAAAGGGTATAGCGGGTGCGAGCCATCGGGTACCGTCCTTGTTGTTGACGGCTGCCCGATGGCGACATGATGTTTCAGCGACGCG
>CAZTED010000254.1:1237-2647 GCA_964612175.1 uncultured Sphingomonadaceae bacterium | reverse complement strand
AAGCGCATCCGCAAGATCTTCGGCGATATCCACGAAGTGGTGCAGATGCCGAACCTGATCGAGGTCCAGCGCGAAAGCTACGAGCAGTTCCTGCGGTCGGACAGGTCGACCGGCTATGTCTCGGGCCTCGAAAAGACGCTGCGCTCGGTGTTCCCGATCCGCGACTTCGCCGGCACGGCCGAGCTGGACTTCGTCCATTACGAGCTGGAAGACCCCAAGTACGACGTGACCGAATGCCGCCAGCGCGGCATCACCTATGCCGCTCCGATGAAGGTCACGCTGCGCCTGATCGTGTTCGAAGTGGATTCCGAAACCGAAACCCGCTCGGTCCTCGATATCAAGGAGCAGGACGTCTACATGGGCGACATGCCCCTGATGACGGAGAACGGCACTTTCGTCATCAACGGTACCGAGCGCGTGATCGTGTCGCAGATGCACCGCTCGCCAGGCGTGCTGTTCGACCATGACCGCGGCAAGACCCACTCGTCCGGCAAGTTCCTGTTCGCCGCCCGCGTGATCCCGTACCGTGGTTCGTGGCTCGATTTCGAATTCGATGCCAAGGACGTGGTCAACGTGCGCATCGACCGCAAGCGCAAGCTGCCGGTCACCGCGCTGCTCTATGCCCTCGGCCTCAATAGCGAGGAAATCCTGTCGCACTTCTACGAGACCGTGGTCTGGAAGCGCGGCCCCGGCGGCTGGCAGATCCCCTACCAGGCGGAATCCTGGCGCGGGGCCAAGCCCGGTTTCGCGCTGGTCAATGCCGAAACCGGCGAGGAAGTGTTCCCCGCCGGCCAGAAGGTCAGCCCCCGCGCCGCCAACAAGGCGGAAAAGGACGGCCTCAAGACGCTGCTGATCCCGACCGAGGAAATCTTCGGCCGCTATGCCGCAAATGACCTGATCGACGAGAAGACCGGCCGCATCTACATCGAGGCGGGCGACGAAGTGTCGCCGGAAAACCTCGACAAGCTGGATGCCGCCGGGATCGACCAGCTGTCCCTGCTCGACATCGACCACGTCAACACCGGCCCGTGGATCCGCAACACCCTGCAGGTCGACAAGGCCGAGAACCGCGACGAGGGCCTGGAGGCGATCTACAAGGTCATGCGCCCGGGCGAACCGCCGACCAAGGAAACCGCCGAGGCCCTGTTCGAAGGCCTGTTCTTCGATGCTGAACGCTATGACCTGTCGGCCGTGGGCCGCGTCAAGCTCAACATGCGCCTCGGCCTTGATGCCGAGGACACCGTCACCACCCTGCGCCGGGAAGACATCCTGGCCGTGGTGAAGGAACTGGTGAACCTGAAGGACGGCAAGGGCGAGGTCGACGACATCGACAACCTCGGCAACCGCCGCGTGCGTTCGGTGGGCGAGCTGCTGGAGAACCAGTATCGCGTTGGCCTTCTGCGCATGGAG
>CAZTED010000254.1:0-1227 GCA_964612175.1 uncultured Sphingomonadaceae bacterium | reverse complement strand
CGAACGACCTGATCAACGCCAAGCCGGCCGTGGCTGCCGTGCGCGAGTTCTTCGGCTCCAGCCAGCTCTCGCAGTTCATGGACCAGACCAACCCGCTGTCCGAAGTCACCCACAAGCGCCGCGTCTCGGCGCTTGGCCCGGGCGGCCTTACGCGTGAACGTGCCGGCTTCGAAGTGCGCGACGTGCACCCCACGCACTATGGCCGCATCTGCCCGATCGAAACGCCGGAAGGCCCGAACATCGGCCTGATCAACTCGCTGTCCACCTTCGCCCGCGTCAACAAGTACGGCTTCATCGAAACGCCCTACCGCAAGGTCGTGAACGGCAAGGTGACCGGCGAGGTGCAGTACCTCTCGGCCATGGAAGAGCAGAAGCAGACCGTGGCCCAGGCTTCGGCCGAGCTGACCGAGGACGGCACTTTCGTGGAGGACCTGATCTCGGCCCGCCAGAACGGCGAGTTCGTGATGAGCCCGTCCGAGCAGGTCACCCTGATGGACGTGTCGCCCAAGCAGCTCGTCTCGGTCGCCGCCTCGCTCATCCCGTTCCTGGAAAACGATGACGCCAACCGCGCGCTGATGGGCTCGAACATGCAGCGCCAGGCCGTGCCGCTGGTCAAGGCGGAAGCGCCCTGGGTCGGCACCGGCATGGAAGAGACCGTGGCGCGCGATTCCGGCGCCGCGATCGGCGCCACCCGCGCCGGCGTGGTCGACCAGGTGGACGCCACCCGCATCGTGATCCGCGCCAGCGGCGATATCGAACCCGGCCAGTCGGGCGTCGACATCTACTCGCTGCAGAAGTTCCAGCGCTCCAACCAGAACACCTGCATCAACCAGCGCCCGCTGGTGAAGGTGGGTGACGTGGTGGAAGCCGGCGACATCATCGCCGACGGCCCCTCGACCGACCTCGGCGAGCTGGCATTGGGCAAGAACAGCCTCGTCGCCTTCATGCCGTGGAACGGCTACAACTACGAGGACTCGATCCTCATCTCCGAACGCATCGTGAAGGACGACGTGTTCACCTCGATCCACATCGAGGAGTTCGAGGTGATGGCCCGCGATACCAAGCTGGGTCCGGAAGACATCACCCGCGACATCCCCAACGTGGGCGAGGAAGCGCTGCGCAACCTCGACGAGGCGGGCATCGTCTACATCGGCGCCGAAGTGCAGCCGGGTGACATCCTGGTCGGCAAGGTGACGCCGAAGGGCGAAAGCCCGATGACGCCGGAAG
>CAZTED010000253.1:0-2668 GCA_964612175.1 uncultured Sphingomonadaceae bacterium | reverse complement strand
GAAAAGATCATCGGTGACCGCCTGCAGAAGCGGTCGATCGGCTTCGGCGCGAACATTTCCGATCCCAGCAAGGCACGGATCGGCGAAATGCTGCAGAAGTGCGAGCCGGAAGACCTGCTCAAGTTCGGCCTGATCCCCGAATTCGTCGGCCGCCTGCCGGTGATCGCCACCCTGCACGACCTCGATGTCGAGGCGCTGGTGACGATCCTGAAGGAGCCGAAGAACGCGCTGGTGAAGCAGTATGCCCGCCTGTTCGAACTGGAGGACGTGGTCCTTACCTTCACCGACGAGGCACTGGAGGAAATCGCCAAGAAGGCGATCACCCGCAAGACCGGTGCCCGCGGCCTGCGCTCGATCGTGGAAGCCCTGCTGCTCGACACCATGTTCGACCTGCCGGGGATGGACGGGATTTCCGAAGTGGTGGTCGATGCCGATGTCGTTGCCGGCCGCAAGGAACCGGTCCGCGTGATGGACGGCAAGAAGGCCAAGCGCAAGGACGAGGCCGCCTGAGGGGCCTCCCCTTCAACCCCCTCTACCCTTCGCCCGCTTTCCTGCGCTCGGACAAGGCTGCCAGCCGTGCGAAACGTTCGGCGGGCAGCACTTCGCGGAAATCATAGCCTTGCTGAAAGGCCGGTATGCCCTCAGGTAAAGTCACCCAGGGAAGCTTGCTTTCGATATAGATCACAGCGTCAATCGCGATTGACGCTGCGTTATCCAGCGTACCGACCCTGACGCCAGCACCAAGGCGACCAAGGCGCGGGTAATGGCTCCACACGGCGGTGCCGCATCTGGAGCAGCGGCAAATGGTTTGCTCGCCCCCGCTTCCGGTTGCCACAGCATTTTCGCTCAGCACGCCTTCCAGCAGTTCAATATGCTCGCTTTCGAAAAATGCGTTGACCACGCTGGTCGATCCGGTCTGTTGCTGGCACAGGCGGCAATGGCAGTTGCCTGCAAAGACTGGCTCTCCCAGCACGCGGTAGCGCACATGCCCGCAGCCGCAGCCGCCTTCTCGTATCGCCTCGGTCACCCGCACCCGCCGCAGTTCGTGCCTTCGGTCATCACCTGAACGGTCACATGGCCGATGCCGTGGTGATGCTCCAGCTCTTCCGCAAGCTCGCGCAGGAAGGCATCGCCGGGATGCCCCTGCGGCATGACGAGGTGGGCGCTGAGCGCGGTCGCGGTGGTGCTCATCGGCCAGATGTGGAGGTCGTGCACACGCGCCACACCGGGCAGGCCGGAAAGGTAGCCGCGCACCGCATCCACCTCGATCCCCTGCGGCACGGCGTTGAGGCCCAGGACCACGCTGTCCTTCAGGAGGCCCCATGTGCCCCAGGCGATCACGGCGACGATTGCCAGGCTGACCAACGGATCGATCACCGCCATGCCGGTTGTCAGGATCGCCAGCCCCGCCAGGACTACGCCAACCGATACCAGCGCGTCTGCCGCCATGTGCAGGAAGGCACCGCGAATGTTGATGTCGTGCTTGCGGCCGCGCATGAACATCAGCGCCGTGGCGGTGTTGATGACGATGCCAAGGCCCGCCACCCACACCATCGTCCAGCCCTGCGGCTCCACCGGATCGAGCAGGCGGCTGACCGTTTCGTAAGTGATCGCCCCGATCGCCAGCAACAGCAGCACCGCATTGGTGAGCGCGGCAAGGATGGTGGAGCTTTTCAGCCCCCAGGTAAACCGTCCGGAAGGCGGCCTGCGCGCGGCAAGGCTGGCCGCCCAGGCGATCAGCAGGGCCAGCACGTCCGACAGGTTGTGACCGGCATCGGCAACCAGCGCCATCGAGTTGGAGAGGATCCCGAAGGTCGCCTCCACCACCACGAAGCCGCCGTTCAGCACCACCCCTGCGGCAAAGGCGCGATCATGGCCGCCGGGCAGGTGGTGATGGCCGTGGTGCCCCGGAGCATGCCCATGCCCCTGAGCATGCCCACGCCCCTGACCATGCCCGTGGTCGTGCGAATGCGAGTGAAAGCCCCCCATGCCGCTATTCGTAGACGCAGGCGTCGAGGCCGTCACGCCTGACGACGCCGATGCGCGCCTCGATGGTGTTGCCATAGCGGCGGGTAAAACCGCCGGGGTTCACCACTTCGCGGGTCTTGGGGCTGGGCAGCGCGGCGGCAATGCGGCTCGCCTCGTCCCGGCTCAGCCGCGCGGCCGAATGGTTGAAATAGCGCCACGATCCGGCTTCCACGCCATAGGTGCCGATGCCGGTCTCCGCGACGTTGAGGTAGACCTCCATGATCCGCCGCTTGCTCCACAGCGTCTCGATCAGGAAGGTGAACCAGGCCTCCAGCCCCTTGCGGAAGAACCCGCCGCCCTGCCACAGGAACACGTTCTTGGCGGTCTGCTGGCTGATGGTGGACGCGCCCCGCTCGCGCTCGCCGGCCAGCCGCTCCTCGATGGCCTGCTCGATCGCCTCGGTATCGAAACCGTTGTGGGTGCAGAACTTGCTGTCCTCCGCAGCGATAACGGCAGACACCATGTTGCGGTCGATCGCCGACAGCGGCTCCCAGTCGCGCGTCACCGCGTTCTCGTCCAGCAGCATGGTGGCGGTATAGGTGACCGGCACAAAGCGGAACAGGACGACCAGCACGAGGCTGAGCGCGATGAAAACGGCAACAGCCTTGGCGATCCAGAGTGCGACGCGGGCGACCATCCA
>CAZTED010000252.1:0-2704 GCA_964612175.1 uncultured Sphingomonadaceae bacterium | reverse complement strand
TCCTCGGCCCCGATCTCGGTCCAGATCACGTCGTTGACGCGGGTGGAGAAGCTGGTTGCCACGGCAGGCACGTCCACGCCCGACAGTGCGGATAGGAGCTGGCCGACCAGCGGGTCCTGCGCGATGCGCAGTGCCTGGCCCACTTCCGGGACCATGGCTTCGACCAGGGCATTGCCCATTTCCTGCCGCAGGAAGCCGGTCGCCGCGGTCGGTCCGCCACGAACCAGGGCAACGGCGTTCTCGAACCCGATCACCCGCACCGCATCGGTAACCAGCGGCGCGGCACGGTAGGATGCTTCCTCGGCCACATCGGCAAAGGCCCGCTCCAGCCGGTTCTTGAACAGGTTGGAGGTGAGTATCTGTGCCAGCACGGAGCCGCGATTGCCAAGGAACCCTTCGAGGCCGAGCCGGTCCACGTTGGCATCCCAGTATCCGCCGTCCGCCGTAAGCCGGGCAAAGGCGCGGGTACTGGAGAGGTAGAGCAGCTCGCGGATCGCATCGACCAGGCTCCACCTGCCGGTGGTGGCGCAGGCCGGCAGCACCATCACCGCCCCGCCCGCCAGCATTGCGCCCAGCAGCTTGCGCCGATCGACCCCAGAGTTTTCCAGTGCTGTCATCGTCTTTCTCCTTCCCCGTGCTTGCGACAGGCCTCTATCGCCGCCCATATCTGGCGACCCATTTCTGGCCTCATCGTGAACAATGGCATGAACCGCGTCCGCCTGCTCATCTTCAATGCCGCTCTGGGACCGCTGGACTATCGCGTTCCGGAGGGAATGGAAGTGTGCGTGGGATCGGTGGTGGTCGCACCGCTTGGTCCCCGGCAGATAGTTGGCATTGTCTGGGATCCGGAACGCCTGCCGGGGGATTCGGTGCCCGAGGCAAGGCTACGGCCACTGCTTTCCGTGCTGCCTGTACCCCCGCTGCAACCGCAACTGATGCGCCTGATCGAATGGACGGCAGACTATTACTGCGCCCCGCTCGCCGCGGTTGCGCGCATGGTCATCGCCAGTGGCGGGGCACTGCGCGGACCTTCGACGGTGACCGAATACCGCCTGTCCGGAGGCGCGCCCGAACGCATGACCCCGCAACGGCAGGCCGCGATCGAGGCGCTGGAGGGTGAGCAGGCGACGATCCGCGAGCTGGCGGGGATCGCCGGCGTTTCCGAAGGCGTCCTGCGTGGTCTCGCCAACCAGGGCGTGCTGGAGCCGGTCGAGGTCGACTGCGACCGCCCCTACCCCCGCGCCCGGGCCGATTTCGCACCGCCCGACCTCAGCACCGCGCAGGCCGGTGTGGCCGGGCGGCTGGTGGAGGCGGTCAGGGCCGCACGCTTCCAGCCATTCCTGCTCGACGGGGTAACCGGTTCGGGCAAGACCGAAACCTATTTCGAAGCTGTCGCGGCGGCGCTGGAGATGGACCGGCAGGTGCTGGTGCTGTTGCCCGAGATCGCCCTGACCGAAGCCTTCCTGCGGCGCTTCGAGGCGCGGTTCGGGACCGCCCCGGTGCTGTGGCATTCCTCGCTCAAGAGCACCGAACGGCGGCGGGCCTGGCGCGCCATCGCCAGCGGGGAGGCGCAAGTGGTGGTCGGCGCGCGCTCGGCGCTGTTCCTGCCCTATGCCAGGCTCGGCCTGATCGTGGTGGATGAAGCGCACGAGGTCAGCTTCAAACAGGACGACGGGGTGCGCTACAACGCGCGCGACGTGGCGGTGATGCGCGCCCGGTTCGAAGGGCTGCCGGTGGTGCTGGCCAGCGCCACGCCGGCTCTGGAAAGCCTCACCATGGCGGACCAGGGCGTATACGAAAAGCTGGTCCTGCCCGCCCGCTTCGGCGGAGCGCAATTGCCTTCGATCGCCACGGTGGACCTGACCAAGGAGAAGCCGCCACGCCAGCGCTGGCTCGCCCCGCCGCTGGTGGAGGCGCTGAAGCAACGGCTGGAGCGCGGCGAGCAGTCGCTGCTGTTCCTCAACCGCCGCGGCTATGCCCCGCTGACGCTGTGCCGCCACTGCGGGCATCGCTTCAAATGCCCCAATTGCAGCGCCTGGCTGGTGGAGCACCGCCTGTCGCGGCGGCTGGCCTGCCACCATTGCGGGCTGGAGACCGCCACGCCCGACACCTGCCCCGAATGCCACGAGGAGGATTGCCTCGTCGCCTGTGGTCCCGGCGTGGAGCGGATCGCCGACGAGGTCGCCGAGATCATGCCTGATGCGCGGGTGGCCGTGGTCACCAGCGACACGATCAATTCGCCCGACAAGGCAGCGCAATTCATTGCCGCTGCGGAAAGCGGTGCGATCGACGTGATCGTGGGGACGCAGCTTGTCACCAAGGGATTCCATTTCCCGGAACTGACGCTGGTGGGCGTGGTCGATGCCGACCTCGGCCTTGAGGGGGGGGACCTGCGTGCGGCCGAGCGAACCTACCAGCAGGTGGCGCAGGTGGCCGGGCGCGCCGGGCGCGGCACCAAGCCGGGCGAGGTGCTGATCCAGACACGGCACCCGGATGCCCCGGTGATCGCCGCCCTTGCCGCCGGGGACCGCGACGCCTTCTACGAGGCCGAGACCGAGGCCCGTCGCGATGCCGGTGCCCCGCCCTTCGGCCGCTGGGCGGCGATCATCGTGTCGAGCGAGGACGATGCCGAGGCCCGCGAAGCCGCCAACCGCATCGGCGCGACCCGCCCCATGCTGCCCGATGTGCACATCCTGGGCCCCGC
>CAZTED010000251.1:0-2764 GCA_964612175.1 uncultured Sphingomonadaceae bacterium | reverse complement strand
TACACCCGCTTCTTCGGCTTGATGTATGCGAGATCGTCGGTCAGCGGGTATGCGTGGACCTGTGGGTAAAAGGCGGACCGCCGGACGATCCGGGTTTCCCCGAAGCGCCCGGCGTTCCCCTGCCTTGTCAGGCAATCAGAAGTTGTAGCCCAGCGTCACGCCATAGGTGCGCGGCGGCATCAGCGTGCCACCGATCGTACGGCTGGTCGAAACCGAGAAGCTGCCAGCATAGACCAGTTCGTTCGTCAGGTTCTTCACCCACAGGTTGGTGGTGAAAGCACCATCCGGCGCGGTGAAGAGGATATTGGCATCCAGCTGGATGTACCCTTCCTGCGCCAGGCGATCATCGTTGAACTCGGTGTGGTACTGCTTGCTGCGATAGGCAAAGTTGCTGCCCAGTTCGACAGTCGCACCGTTGCCCAGTTCGATTTCGTAGCGCGGATTGAGGTTAAGGCTCCAGCGCGGCGACATGCGGGTGGCATTGCCGGACAGGTCCTGCAGCAGCGCGGAAGCATCGGCACCCGGTGCAAACAGGCGCGGATCGAGCGGATCGGAAGCCACGAAGTTGGTGAATTCCGAATGCAGGTAAGCAACCGAGGCATCAATGGTGAAGGCATCGGTGGGACGCCACAGCATCTCCACTTCCGCGCCATAGGCTTCGGATTGGGCGGCGTTCTGCAAGGTGCTGGTGAAGAACGGCGGCGACGGGATCGGACGCGTCAGCGAGAACTGGCCATTCTTCAGCGTGTGATAGAACAGCGCGACGTTGAAGTTGACGTCTGCCCCGGTGAACTTGGAGCCGACTTCGAACGCCTCCACCCGCTCCGGATCGACGAACGGCAGCGGCTGGGTGAGCGAAGTGCGCCTGGTCGAACCGATCTCGGCCGTGCCGCTCTTGAACCCGCGCGACCAGTTGCCGTACAGCAGCAGGTCGCTGTTGGGACGGAATTCGACGCCCAGCGACGGCGAGAAATTCTGCCAGCTCTTGCTGACATCCCACATCGGAATGCCCAGCCGCACGCTGTCGAGCAGGAAGCCCGTTGCCGCATCGCCGATGCCGGTGTTGTTGACCAGGCGGCGCTTTTCCCAGCTGTAACGCCCGCCCGCCTTCAGCGCGATCTGGTCGGTCAGCTCATAGGTAAGGTTGGCAAAGGCGGCGGCCGTTTCAACAAAGAGCGAGCCGTCGAACTGCACACGGAACGGATCCGTGTTGGTCAGCACGTCGAGACCGATGTGGTTCTCAACCTCGATGTCCTCGTTGAGGTAGAACAGGCCGAACACGCCGTTGAAGCGGTCGGTATCGACGTTCATCTGCAGTTCCTGCGAGAACTGGTCCTGGAACACCGGCTGCCAGTGATTGGCACTGCTGCGGGTCGGCCCGGTCTGTGCCAGCGGGTAGCCGAGGTAGGTCGACATGTCGAAATCGTGGAAGAAGATCGCATCGAACGAGCGGAAGCTGGTGAGCGAGCGCACGGTCACGATGTCGCTGGCATCCAAAGTGATCGCGCCGGTCAGCGCCCACTGTTCACGATCGTTGATCGGATCGAAATTGGTCGCAAGGTTGCGCGGATTGCTGGAGAAGCGCGCCGCGCTGCCATCGGCATTGGTGCGCTGGCCCAGCGCGCTCAGCCCGTCATTGGCGGGGTTGCCATCGGTGAGCACGCCCGGAAACGACACTTCGCGGAACTTGATGGCCAGCGACCGGTCATCCTCGGAGTGGTATTCGCCCGTCAGCAGCACATTCAGGGTATCGGTCGGCAGGAACTCCAGATGCACGCGCCCGGAATACTGGCGGGCATTGTCGATGTCGTTGCCGGTGAATTCGTTGATACCGAAGCCATCGCGGTGGAGGGTCCGCAGCGCCAGGCGCGCACGCACCGTATCGCTGAGCGGGCCGCCAACTGCCGCTTCGCCCAGGACCTGCAGATCGTCCCCGCCCAAGGTCAGGCGTGCATAGCCTTCCAGCGTGTCGGAGGGGCGCGCGGTGATGAGGTTGACCGCACCGCCAGTGGAATTGCGGCCATACAGCGTACCCTGCGGACCGCGCAGGACTTCGACGCGTTCGAGATCGAACATGGAACCCAGCTGTGCCTGCGGCAGCGAGACAACCGCGCCATCGACATGCAGCGCGACCGAGGGATCGACGCCCGGCAGCGAGCTGGACAGGCCGATACCGCGCACGAACAGCTTGGCGAAGTTGAAATCGTTGCCGAAGCTGATCGACGGCACGAGGTTCTGCAGGGATTCGATACCGGCGGTATTGCTGTTCGCAAGCTGGTCTGCGCCAATGGCGGTGATCGAAAGGGAAACGTCGGACAAGGCCTGTTCGCGCTTCTGTGCGGTCACGATGATGGCATCGCCATTGTCGATGGCAGTTTCCTGAGCAGCGGCGGACATGCTGCCGAATGCCAGTGCCAGAATGGAAGCGGACGCAGCGCAAGCCACGCGTCGGTTAAGAATAGTCATTGTAGGTCCTCCCCAATGGGACGCGCGCCATGGCTGGGGATCAGTCACCGGTCAATATTGGTGTGGCTACATAGCCGCAGGAGGACTCAACCTGATGCACAACTGCAACGGAGTTATCTACATTGATAGACAACTATCAATGAACAAGTCTTCGTCTTATTCACCTTTATGCAGCAACAGCTGATGGCCGGCCGCATTGTTCCCTCAGGACAGGCGGCCGGCCAGGATATGTTGAATCAGTACACCCGCTTCTTCGGCTTGATGTACTCGATATCGTCGGTCAGCGTGTATTCGTGGA
>CAZTED010000250.1:0-2780 GCA_964612175.1 uncultured Sphingomonadaceae bacterium | reverse complement strand
GGTGTTTCGTGTTTCACGATACTCCGGCAGCCGCGCCGGCTATCCTTCCCCAGCGCTGGCAAGGGCCTCCCGCCGCCGCTGTTTCTCGGCGTTTCGAGCATTGAGCGCCGCAACATGCTTCCGCCCCCAGGTGACGTAGTCCCACAGCAGCTTGCCGACCGCGGCGTAGTTGAACTCGGGCCGGTTGGGATCAGGAGGTAGCGGGTCAAGGCAGGGGAAGCGCCCACGCGCCGCGTGCTCCGCAAGCAGGTATGCGCGCCTCAGCTGCCTTGCCGTGACGATCTCCATCAGCCGGCGCTTGTCGTCCTGGCCCTTGCCCCGGGGACGCTTGGGGTCGGTCCAGTAATGCGGCGCGAAGCCCAGGTGATTACCGAGCCTGTAGAGCGGAGCCTTCGGCGATGAGGCACGCGCCTGGAGGGCGCGCATGGCCATGGCAACTGTCCGTTCGCGGATCTTGTTATCCATGAGCTTGGCTTGCACCACCCCTTCCTGTGCTGCTTCAGGTCCCAGTTCCCGCTCGATCAGCTCTGCCACGGCGCGCAGCATCCGCCGTCTATCGTGCGATACAGGGATGGCTACCAGGACTGCGGCAGGCAAACCCTCGGCAGGTCGTTGCTCGACAAGATACTGATCGATGAGCACGCCAACCTGCTTGGCTTTGCTCTCATCAACCTGCTCGCCATGGGTGAGCTTCATCAGGCCATGCACCATGGGTTTCGCGGATGCGCCGAAGCGAAACTGCGCGGTCTTCACCCACCATTCGGAGAAAAAACAGCGATAGACGCTGCCGAAGGCGGCGTAGTTGCGCTCGACATCAGCAAAGTCGGCGGGCAGCGCCCCCGCATCGCGTGCCAGGTGGCCAGTCGCGATCAGATTGGCCAGCCGATAGCTCGGGCTGACCTGCAGGTAGTCGAACAACTGGGGATACCGCCAGTCGAGCTCGATGCTCAGGCCATGGTCGCGCAGGCTGATGCTCGACAGGCGGACCAGGGTCTCCGGCTTGCCCATCCCAAACCCTAACTCAAATCGTTCTCACAATACTAGTTAGGAGAGGTTTTGAGTTTCTTGACCCACCTTCCATGCGTCGACGGCGGACATGAAGCCCCGTCACCCGGCCGCGATGGGGCGGCCGCGCAACGAACTGGAAGGATTGAGCTGATGACGGATGACGCTCACGTGGATGCGATCGAGCTCGAAAGCATCGATGTCCTCGATACGCAGCCGGGTGCAAGGGATTACCTGGACGCACTGACGCAGGACTACGCGGACTGGAAAAACACGCTGCTGCGCCGCAGCGAAGACGGGCTCTATGATCTGCTGGCGCGGTGCCTCCGCGTGTACGAGATCATGGTGGAGGACAGCGCGAACGGTGAACGCCTTCGCAAGGATTTCAACGAGTACATCAAGGCGGAGAAGCTGAAGTTCAACGGCGAAACGCACACCGTGGTGAAGATCGCCCGGATCGTGTTCGCCGCTGACAGCAAGAAGGCCAGCGCCTACGGCATGGTGCTGCGCGCGGCCATCGAACAGGGCGTAGACCATGCCGGGCTCGCCGGCTTCATCCACAAGCACCACGGCATCGAGAAGATCCGGCTGCAGCGCGCCGGGGGTGAGCGTGATACCGTCGAGGCCAAGGCCAACCGCGTCTATGCGAGCGTCAAGGGACAGTCGCTGGCCGTTGCAAGCGGCACCGCACTGAAGGCCAACATCGACCTCGCCAAGGCCGGTTCTCGCGTCGTGCTGCTGGCAACGCTGTCGGCCAGCGGTGACTGCACCGTGCACGCCCTGGTCAAGGCCGAAAGCGCCGTGAACGCTGCCTTCGCGGCGCTTGCCACGGAGACCAAGAAGGCCAGCGGTCCGAAGGTTACTGCCAACGAAGTCGCTGAGGCCACCGTTACGGAGCAGGAGAAGCAGCGGTCTGCCCTGCGCATTCAGGCCGTCCGCGAGCTGCTCGCCACCTGATGGCGATAGGCGGGGACGGCAGCAGCCGTCCCCGCACTCCCAACGACAGCAAAGCACACAGGAAATCGCCAATGACCGACCCGATGAAGCCGAAGACCTATCGGGACATTGTCTTCCCCAATGCCGCCATGACGCGGCTGGTGGATGATCTCGTGACCAATCGCTTGGTCTTCCCCGCCAATGGCAAGAACGGGCTGCTGATCTATGGTCCGAACGGCACCGGCAAGAGCACGCTGGCGGGGCTGCTGCCTGATGCCATAGAGACGACCAGGATTGGGCGCCCAGCCTACGCCCCAACCCGGCACACGGTAACGACTGGCAACAACGGTCCAGTCCTGATCGCCAGCCTCGCGCGCGTGGCGGGGAACATCGCGCTCAGCTTCGGCCATCAGTTTTTCATCCTCGATGAGGTCGATAACCTTGGTGAGGCCGCGATGAAGTCGCTCAAGTCGGTGATGGAGATACCAATGACGATCTTCATCATGACGACCAACAACCTCTCGGCCATTGAACGAGGCGTACGGAGCCGCAGCCACCTGATCGACATGACCGTGCCGCCGGCGACAGCCTGGCTGCAGCGATGCCGTGACGCGCTGGCCGCGCATGGCGTCCAGAAGGCTCTGAGCGATGATATCCTCCTGCCATTGATCGCCTCCTGCAACGGAGATGCACGCGAGATCATGACCGAGATGCGCAAGCTAGCGCTGGCATTGGCCTAGGAAGGCAGAACGCCCTGAGCTGGGCCATGCATCAAGCTTCGTGTAACACGATGCTACGGACCGGCGCGGCGAAGTGAACGTAATGGCGGGAAATCTTTC
>CAZTED010000249.1:0-2807 GCA_964612175.1 uncultured Sphingomonadaceae bacterium | reverse complement strand
TGCGACGCGAGGACATCCAGTTCCACTGGAGCAACCGCGGCTATGCCTCGTTCGAGGATTTCCTGTCGGAGCTGTCCTCGCGCAAGCGCAAGGCGATCCGCAAGGAGCGCGAGGCGGCGCAGGACGGGGTGGAAATCCGCTGTCTCTCCGGATCGCAGATCAGGCCCGAGCATTGGGACGCGTTCTGGATTTTCTACCAGGATACCGGCGCGCGCAAATGGGGCACGCCCTACCTGACGCGGGCGGCCTTCGACCTCATCGGGGAGCGGATGGCGGACGATGTGCTGCTGGTGCTGGCGTTCGACGGGGAGCGGCCGATAGCCGGCGCGCTCAACTTCATCGGGGCCGAGGCGCTGTATGGCCGCTACTGGGGGTGCACGGTGGACAAGCCGTTCCTGCACTTCGAGCTATGCTATTACCAGGCGATCGAGGCGGCGATCGAGCGGGGGCTGAAAAGAGTAGAGGCGGGCGCGCAGGGCACCCACAAGCTGGCCCGAGGCTATGAACCCGTCGCCACCACGTCGATGCATTACATCGCCGATCCGGGCTTCCGTGCGGCGGTGGCCGATTTCCTCGACCGCGAGCGGCGCGGGGTGGCTTTCGAAACCCTCAACCTGGGCGAGCGAACGCCGTTCAGGAAGGGGTAGCCGTCAGGCGGCGCGGCGGCTTCCGGCGGCGAGCCATTCGCGGGCGCGGCGCTGGGCCTCGGCCACTTCGCGGGCGGTCATCTCGTCGGCAATGTCGGCGCGGCACCATGCGGCTTCCTCGTGACCCCGGCTGGCGGCCAGGTTGAACCACTTGTGCGCCTCGACAAGATCCGCCTCCATGCCGTGGCTGCCGGTGGAGAAGATGACCCCGAGGTCGAAATAGGCGGCGCTGTCGCCGGCGGCTGCGGCGGCGAGGCATTCCGCCACCACCATTTCGCCCAGCTGTTCGAACTCCGGCCCGGCGGCCGGCATGATCTTCGCGAACGTTTCGATCTTGGCCAGTTCCATGATCGTTTACCCCCATGTCTCGCCGCACTCCCCAATGTGCGCGGCTTCGTTGGGCCAAGGTTTTGACGATCATGGTCAAGAAATGGTTAACGCCGGCTGCAGTTTGTCATGCCTGCCCTAGTCAACTGCCCGGCAAAGGGTTGCAGGTCATCGCGGGCTTAACCCTATTTGCCGCTTGTGCGGGGCAGGGCCGCCCCTTATAGGCGCGCCTCAAATCCCCACTGGTCAGTGGCAACCGAAAGACCCGCAAACGGGCAGTTGCCATAAGACGCAGGACAGGCCGGGGTGGATCAGGATGCGGAGTACATATGGCGTCGGTTCCCCGAGGCGACATCGATATCCTCGCCAAGGCCAAGCGGGCCTTGCCCAGCGATTATGCGCCGAGCGAGGACGAGGAATACATGTCCGAGGCTCAGCTCAATTATTTCCGCGTGCTGCTGCTGGAATGGAAGAAGTCCATCCTCGAGGCATCCGTCGGCACGTTGCAGAGCCTGCAGGACGGCCCGATTCGGGAGCCCGACCTCAATGACCGCGCCTCGTCCGAAACCGACTGGGGCATCGAACTGCGCACCCGCGACCGGCAGCGCAAGCTGATCACCAAGATCGATTCCGCACTGCGCCGGATCGACGAGGGCGAATATGGCTGGTGCGAAGTCACCGGCGATCCCATCGGGATCAACCGCCTGATCGCCCGCCCGATCGCCACGATGACCGTGGAAGCCCAGGCTGCCCACGAACGGCGTGAAAAGATTTCCCGCGACGACTGACCCGTTCCGGGACAGTTTGCGATACGCAGCCGGGAATTAACGTACCGTTAGCCAGGTTCGGGCGACAGAATCCCCCGCGTGCCTGACCGTGCTTCGCCACGTGTCTTGAACGAGTTCTGGATGAGACTTGCGCGCCCGCCCATTCCGGCGGGTGGCGCCAGGGGATCAATTCGAGAAGATGAGCAACGTCGATACCCGCCAGGTCAACCGTGACAGCCTGTTCCTGCTCGCCCAGCTGCGCGTGGACGGGAAGGACGAACTGCACCGGGTGAAGGTGCGCAACCTTTCGGCTGGCGGCATGATGGCCGAAGGCGCGGCGCAGGTCGCACGCGGCCAGCTCGTTTTCGTTGAACTGCGCAATATCGGCTGGGTGGAAGGCACGGTGGCCTGGAAGCAGGACGAGCGGTTCGGCATAGCCTTCGTCAGCGAGATCGACCCGACCCGTGCCCGGGCACCGGTGACAACGTCCTCCAGCAGCAGCACGGTTCACAAGTCCGTCACCCCGGCCGTCCCGCCGGTCGATGCCTCGCGCCTGCGCAAGCTGTAATCCCCAGGGGCTCCTGCTTGCATAGCGGTTGAAGCTGCCGTCCCCGAGGCCTAGACCTTGCGGAATGGTGCGCCCGCTGTTCTTCCCGGTTCTTCTTGCCGCTGCCCTAGGCCTGGCCGGTTGCTCCGGCGGGGATGGCGATTTCGATGTCGCCTTCATGGACAGCGAGGACAGCGTCTATGCCTCCGGCATCCGCCAGTCCGAAAGCGGCCAGCACATCCTGGCTGCTACCCGTTCTGGCCTGGTGGCCATCGATGCGCAGGGCGAGGTCGTCCCGGCTCTGGCCGATCGCTGGAATGTCACCGACAGCGGCAGCATCTTCGTCTTCCGCCTGCGCGACGGCACCTGGCCCAACGGCGAGGAGCTGACCGCCGACAGCGTGCGCGATGCGCTCAACCGCGCGATCCGCAACCTGCGCGGCACTTCGCTGGGGCTCGATCTGGCCCCGGTCGACGAGGTGCGGGCGATGGCCGGCCGGGTGGTCGAGATCCGCCTTGC
>CAZTED010000248.1:0-2820 GCA_964612175.1 uncultured Sphingomonadaceae bacterium | reverse complement strand
CGAATGGGCGCAGTGGCTGCATGGCGATCCGGCCGAGGCGCTGGCCCTGTGCCGCCCATGGCCGGGCGACCTGACCATCGAGCACACTGCCGAGCCTTGGGTGCGCAAGCGTTAGGTTTCGCTGATCCGGTTTTTCTGGGGGAAGCTGGCTTCGGGGAGGCGGGACCGGGAGACTTTGGGGATCAGGGTCGATCCCGCCTCGTTCGAAGACCTAGACTATGCAGAAGATATTGCATGGCCCGTGCCAGTTTTGCGCAATGGCGGATTCATGCGCCACACGATGGTTCGCGAAAAGTTAACGAGCGGCACGCCTGTAAGGTTTCCCGACAGCGCGTGGTGCACCCGGGCAATACCGTGAATGCTGTAGGAGGAGATTGGCGCGCCCGGCAGGACTCGAACCTGCAACTCCAAGCTTAGAAGGCTCGTGCTCTATCCAGTTGAACTACGGGCGCGCGTGCTCGCCGGGCGAGCAGCTAGCCCTTTAGCGGCCTTTGCGGCTGGCGCAAATCGCGATAGGCAGTGCAGATGGACAAGGGGACCACGGCAGGTACGCCGCAACGCATCGGGGGACAGGAAGGCGCGCGCCGCCCGTTCCGCTATTTCGACCTGGTGATGGCGGCTTTCGTCACCATCCTGCTGCTGTCGAACGTGATCGGCGCGGGCAAAGTGGCGGTGCTGGACCTGCCGGCAATCGGCGCGTGGGAATTCGGCGCGGGGATCCTGTTCTTCCCCGTATCCTACATCATCGGCGACGTGCTGACCGAGGTCTACGGCTATTCGCACGCCCGCCGCTGCATCTGGACCGGCTTTGCCGCGCTGTTGTTCATGGCGTTCATGGCGGTGGTGGTGGTGGCCCTGCCCCCGGCGGCGAACTGGGGCGGGCAGGCGGCCTACGAACAGGTCTTCGGCCAGGTGCCGCGCATCGTGATGGCCTCGATCATCGCCTTCTGGGCTGGCGAATTCGTCAATTCCTATGTCATGGCGCGGATGAAGATCTGGACCCAGGGCCGGATGCTGTGGAGCCGCACCATCGGATCGACAGTGGTGGGCCAGGGCGTGGACAGCGCACTGTTCTATCCCATCGCCTTCCTGGGCGCCGCCGGCTGGACCACCGAACTGGTGATCACCGTGGCGCTGACCCAGTGGGCGCTAAAGACCGCGTGGGAAGTGCTGCTGACGCCGGTTACCTACAAGGTCGTCGGCTTCCTGAAGCGGCGAGAGGGGGTCGATGTCTTCGATACCGACACCGATTTCTCCCCCTTCGCACTTCGCAGCGGCCGGGCGGCGCGTTAGTCGATCAGGGCGCCGACCAGCCACATCACCAGGTAGACCAGCAGCAGGCTGCCGAAGCCGGCCACGGTGCCGATCACGAACAGCAGGCGCACTACCAGCGGATCGATCCCGGCATAGCGGGCAATGCCCGAACACACGCCGCCGATCTTGCCATTTTCACGGTCGAGCCCGAGCTTCCTCGGCGAAGCGCCGGCCGGGCGATGGTCGAGCCCGCTCATACCAGCACGCCCGATACGGCCTGGACTTGCGGCGTGGCAAAGTAGCTCACCATGATCGCCAGCGACATCGAGACGGCGCCGATAGCGGCCATTGCACGGTTGAGGATATTTCTCTCGTTAGACATGGTAACTTCCCCTTGATCAAACATCCGGGCGATCATTTCACCCGATACCGGATACAGTGCAGGTGGCGTGCCAGTTTGCGGAAAATCGCGGATTTCCGCCATTTCCATTCCTCGCTGGACAAGGATCCACCATCACGAATGCCGTTTATTGGGAAATTTCACCATATTTTGGACATGGCGATTTTCGTGGTTTCGGGCCGCCCGCTGGCCTAGTCCTGCGGTCCCACCATGGCTCTCGACCGGATCACCCTTGCCACCTTCCGCAACCATGCCGCCACGCGGCTGGACGGGGCCGCGCAGATCAACCTGCTGGTGGGGGAGAACGGCGCCGGGAAAACCAACGTACTCGAAGCGATCTCACTGCTTGCGCCCGGCCGTGGCCTGCGCCGCGCCGCCTTGCCCGAGATGGCAGGGCAAGCTGGCACGGGCAGCTTTGCCGTCAGTGCCGCCCTGGCACAGCCCATGGGCGAGCCGGTGATGCTGGGCACCGGCATTGCTGCCGGGGCTCCGGGCCGCCGGATCGTGCAGGTCAACGGCGCCGCGACCAGCGCTCTGGCGCTGGGCGAGTGGCTGGCGATCGGCTGGCTGACCCCGGCGATGGACCGCCTATTTACCGACAGCGCCTCGGCCCGGCGCCGCTACCTCGACCGGCTGGCCGTGGCCATCGACCCGGCCCACGCACGCCACGCCAGCCGCTATGAAGCGGCCCTGCGCGAACGCAACCGGCTGCTGGCGGATGCCCTGGGGTCGGGACACCTGCCCGACCACGCGTGGCTCGATTCGATCGAGGCGCAGATGGCCGAAGCGGGCGCGGCGCTGGCCGCCGGGCGCGAACGGGTGGTTACCGCGATTGCCGGGGAACTGGCCGTGCTGCCGGAGGAACCCTTTGCCCGCCCTGCCCTCGCCTACCTTCCCGGCGGGCCGACCGGCAGCGCAGACCTGCGCAGCCACTGGGCTGCCCAGCGCAGCCGTGACCGGGCAGCAGGGCGCACACTGTCCGGCCCCCATCGCGACGAGCTGGAAGTCAGTCTGGCGGCCAAGGCCATGCCAGCCGCCCAGTGTTCCACCGGCGAGCAGAAAGCCATGCTGATCGCCATTACCCTCGCCCACGCGCAGCTGGCCGCGCAGGGCAGGCCGGGCGTGCTGCTGCTGGATGAAGTGGCCGCGCACCTTGATCCGCTGCG
>CAZTED010000247.1:0-2833 GCA_964612175.1 uncultured Sphingomonadaceae bacterium | reverse complement strand
CGCTGCTGCTGCGCCGCCCGCCGGGCCGCGAAGCCTATCCGGGCGACGTGTTCTACCTGCACTCCCGCCTGCTGGAGCGCGCCGCCAAGCTTAATGACGAGAACGGCGCCGGTTCGCTCACCGCCCTGCCGATCATCGAGACCCAGGCAGGCGACGTGTCGGCCTACATCCCGACCAACGTGATCTCGATCACCGACGGCCAGATCTTCCTCGAAACCGGCCTGTTCTACCAGGGCGTGCGCCCGGCAATCAACGTCGGCCTGTCGGTCAGCCGCGTGGGCGGTGCCGCACAGACCAAGGCGATGAAGAAGGTCTCGGGCTCGATCAAGCTGGAGCTGGCGCAGTACCGCGAAATGGCGGCCTTCGCGCAGTTCGGCTCGGACCTCGATGCCGCCACGCAGAAGCTCTTGAACCGCGGCGCCCGCCTGACGGAACTGCTCAAGCAGGCCCAGTTCTCGCCGATGCCTTTCGAGGAGCAGACCGTGTCGATCTACGCCGGCACCAACGGCTTCCTCGATGCGATCCCGGTCAACCGGGTGAACGAGTACGAGGCTGCCATGCTCAGCTACATGCGCAACGAGCATGGCGCAGTGCTCGCCGAAATCCGCACCAGCGGCAAGTTCGAGGGCGAAGTGGCCGACAAGACCAAGGCTGCACTGCAGGCTTTCGCCAAGCAGTTCGCCTGAGCCTTAAGAGACTAGCTAGGGAGCCGAAATGGCCTCGCTGAAAGAACTCAAGGGCCGGATCAACTCGGTCAAGTCGACCCAGAAGATCACCAAGGCCAAGCAGATGGTCGCGGCGGCCAAGCTGCGCCGTGCCCAGGCTGCGGCCGAAGCCGGCCGCCCCTATGCCACGCGGCTGGCCACGGTCATGGCCTCGCTGGCAAGCAAGGTGAGCGGCGATTCCGCCCCGCGCCTGCTGGCCGGTACCGGGTCGGACAAGCGCCACCTGCTGGTGGTGGTCAACACCGACAAGGGCCTTTGCGGCGGCCTCAACTCCAACATCGTGCGCGAAGCACGCGTCGTTGCCCGCCGCCTTGTGGCAGAGGGCAAGGAAGTGGAGTTCTTCCTTGTCGGCAAGAAGGGCCGCGCGCCGCTCAAGCGCGATTTCCCCAATGCCATCGGCGAACAGTTCGACACCAGCACGGTGCGCACGCCCGGTTTCGAGGAAGCCGCGCAGATTGCCGAGCAGCTGGTGGCCATGTTCGATGCCGGCAAGTTCGACGTCGCGCACCTGATTGCCCCCGTGTTCAAGAGCGCGCTGGCACAGGACCCGGTCACCTCGCAGCTGATCCCCGTCCCCGCCCCGGCGGTTGCCGTGACTTCGGATGCGGTCGTGGAATACGAGCCGGACGAGGAAGCGATCCTGGCCGAGCTGCTGCCGCGCTATGTCCGCACCCAGCTGTTCGGCGCGCTGCTGGAGCGCGAGGCAAGCGAACAGGGCGCTTCGATGACCGCGATGGACAACGCCACGCGCAATGCCGGCGACCTGATCCAGAAGCTGACCATCCAGTACAACCGCAGCCGCCAGGCCGCGATCACCACCGAACTCATCGAAATCATCGCTGGCGCAGAAGCGCTCTAAGCCCTGAGGAAAACGAACATGGCTACCGCCCCCGTACTCAACCAGACCACCAACGGCACGATCAGCCAGGTCATCGGCGCTGTCGTCGACGTGACCTTCCCGGGTGAACTGCCCGCCATTCTCACCGCGCTGGAAACCCGCAACGGCGACAACACGCTGGTGCTGGAAGTGGCCCAGCACCTGGGTGAGAACACCGTGCGCACCATCGCGATGGACGGCACCGACGGCCTGACCCGCGGCCAGGAAGTGATCAACACCGGCGCGCAGATCTCCGTGCCGGTCGGCCCCAAGACGCTGGGCCGCATCATGAACGTCATCGGCCAGCCGATCGACGAGCGCGGCCCCATCGGTGCCGACCAGACCGCCCCGATCCATGCCAAGGCCCCCGAATTCGTCGACCAGTCGACCGAAGCGGCCATCCTTGTCACCGGCATCAAGGTCATCGACCTGCTCGCCCCTTATGCGCGCGGCGGCAAGATCGGCCTGTTCGGCGGCGCGGGCGTGGGCAAGACCGTGCTGATCCAGGAACTGATCAACAACATCGCCAAGGGCCACGGCGGCGTGTCGGTGTTCGCGGGCGTGGGTGAACGCACCCGCGAAGGTAACGACCTTTACCACGAATTCCTCGACGCCGGCGTTATCGCCAAGGACGCCGAAGGCAATGCGACCTCGGAAGGCTCCAAGGTGGCTCTCGTGTTCGGCCAGATGAACGAGCCGCCGGGCGCGCGTGCCCGCGTGGCGCTGTCGGGCCTGACCATGGCCGAGTACTTCCGCGACCAGGAAGGCCAGGACGTGCTGTTCTTCGTGGACAACATCTTCCGCTTCACCCAGGCAGGCTCGGAAGTGTCGGCCCTGCTCGGCCGTATTCCTTCGGCCGTGGGCTACCAGCCGACGCTGGCCACCGACATGGGCGCGCTGCAGGAACGCATCACCTCCACCAACAAGGGCTCGATCACCTCGGTGCAGGCGATCTACGTTCCCGCCGACGACTTGACCGACCCTGCGCCGGCCACCTCGTTCGCGCACCTTGACGCCACCACCACGCTGAACCGCGCGATTTCGGAGCTGGGCATCTACCCGGCGGTCGACCCGCTCGATTCCACCAGCCGCGTGCTGACCCCGGCCGTTGTGGGCCAGGAGCACTACGACACAGCCCGCCGCGTCCAGGAAACCCTGCAGAAGTACAAGAGCCTGCAGGACATCATCGCCATCCTCGGGATGGACGAGCTGTCGGAAGAGGACAAGCTGA
>CAZTED010000246.1:0-2881 GCA_964612175.1 uncultured Sphingomonadaceae bacterium | reverse complement strand
GCAGGCCGGGCGTGCTGCTGCTGGATGAAGTGGCCGCGCACCTTGATCCGCTGCGCCGCGGCGCGCTGTTCGAGCGGCTGCGGGCGGGCGGATCACAGGTGTGGCTGACCGGGACCGAACCGGCCCCCTTTGCCGGGATCGAGGCAGAGGCAGCGATCTGGCGCGTGGCGGGCGGCGCGGTGGAGCGGCTTTAGCCCAGCATCGCCCGGGCGATATCGGCCAGGTCTGCCCGCACCCGCGTGATCGCTGCGGCATCGAAGCGGAAGCGGGAGGCGGTGACAGTGGCCGCCATTGCCTCGTACAGCGTCAGCAGCGCCGGGCCGAGCGGGTTGTTCTTGTCCACCCCCAGCCGCAGCGCCCCCAGCCCGGCTTGCGCCCGGGCGAGCGCTGCCCGGCGGACTTCGGCGCGATCCTGCGCCTCTGCCCACAGCGCGCGGGCAAGGGCGGCATCGACTTCCTCGATGCACAGGCGAACAAGCTGCTGCATGGTCATGACCCGTCTTTTCTCCTGTATCGCCTGCCGCCGGACATCCGGTCGTGGCAGGCCCGTTCAGGGTCCCCCAGTTAACCATTCGGGCCGAACCGGCAGTTTTGCACTGCATAGGTGATACACCCTAGACTGCCGGTACCGGACCTTTGGCCAGTCGCGCCCTAGAGAGAGCCCGAAGGGCGGCGGCACAGGCCGCTGCGACAGGCAAAGGGATTCAACCGAAATGCATGACGCCAGGGTGCTGGTTGTGGATGATTCCGCGGCGATGCGGGCACTGTTCTGCGACATTCTCGACCAGGCGAGGCATGTCAGCGTGGTGGGCGTGGCATCCAGCGCCGCAGAAGCGCGCGACAAGATCCGCGACCTGCGCCCCAATGTCCTGACGCTCGACGTCGAGATGCCGGGCATGAGCGGGATGGATTTCCTGGCCGAGATCATGGCGGAAAAGCCGATGCCGGTTGTCATGCTGTCCAGCGTCACCCAGATGGGCACCGGAACGGCCCAGAAGGCGATCGACTTGGGTGCCATCGAGTGCTTCCCCAAGCCGCTGCATACCTCGCCCGAGGATTTCAACGCCACCGTGGGCAGGCTGGGCAAGATCGTGCTCGATGCCGCCAACATCGACATGGACGAGCGGCTGGCCGCCATGGCGGCCGCCGCGGCGCCCGCTTCGGACTTCGTGTGGAACGGAACATTCGTGGCGCTTGCCGGATCGACCGGCGCGGTCGACGCTCTGAAGCAAATCCTGCCCGCCTATCCCGCCAACTGCCCGCCGACGCTCGTCTGCCTGCCGGGCGACGCGGCGCAGGCGCGTGCTTTCGTGGAAACGATGGCCTCCGCTGCTGCCTGCCGGGTCAGGGTGGCCGAGGACGGCGACCTGCTGGAACAGGGGACGGCCTACATCGCCTGCGATCCGGAACGGCACGTGGTTGTCGAACCCGGCAACCCGCCCAAGGTGCGGCTGCTTGCCCGTGATCCCGTAGCGGGCGTGCGCCCTTCGGCAGACCTGATGCTGGGCAGCCTTGCCCGCACGCGCATCCCGGCCCTTGCCGTTGCCCTGATCGGGCAGGGGCAGGACGGGGCAAAGGGCTTTGCCATGCTGCGCGAGGCAGGCGGCGTGGTACTGGCCCAGGACCCGGCCGGAGCGCTTGCGGCAGAAGCACCGGGCGCAGCCCTTGCCGCCGGGGCAGAGAGCCTTGGCCTTGCGGGGCTGCCGGCCCGTATCCTGCAGGATACCGGGCTCTAGGAAGCCGTCAGATCTTCCCGGTCATTTCCGGCACGGCGGCGAAGAGGTCTGCGACAAGGCCGTAATCCGCAACCTGGAATATCGGGGCGTCGGGGTCCTTGTTGATCGCCACGATCACCTTGGAGTCCTTCATCCCTGCCAGGTGCTGAATCGCGCCCGAGATGCCCACCGCGATGTACAGTTCCGGGGCCACGATCTTGCCGGTCTGGCCGACCTGGTAGTCGTTGGGCACATAGCCGGCGTCCACCGCTGCGCGGCTGGCACCGATCGCCGCGCCCAGCTTGTCGGCGAGCGGGGTGATGACAGCGGCGAAGGTCTCGGCATCCTTCAGCGCCCGCCCGCCCGATACGATCACCCGCGCGCTGGTAAGGTCCGGCCGCTCGCTCCTGGTCGCCTGAAGACCGACAAAGGCCGACAGGCCCGCATCAACCGCCCCGCCCACCGCCTCGACCGGGGCCGCACCACCCTCCGCCGCAGCCTTGTCGAAGGCCGTGGTGCGCACCGTGGCCACCAGCTTCGCATCACCGCTCTCCACCGTGGCAATGGCATTGCCGGCATAGATCGGGCGGGTGAAAGTCGAGGGACCCTCAACCGACATGATGTCCGACACCTGCATCACATCGAGCAGCGCGGCCACGCGCGGGGCCACGTTCTTGCCGGTGCTGGTGGCAGGGGCGAGGAAGGCGTCATATGTCGCCATGAGCCCCGCGATCAGGGGCGCGAGGTTCTCCGGCAACTGGTTCGCCAGCGCGGCATCGGCCGCGTGCAACACCTTGGCAACGCCCGCCACCCTGGCCGCTTCGGCCGCCACGGCCTCACTGCCGCCGGCCACCAGCACGTGCACCTGCCCTCCCAGTTGCGCCGCCGCCGTCACCGTCGCCAGCGTAGCGGGGCTCAGCGCACCATCATTGTGTTCAGCCAGTACCAGCGCGTTCATGCTACAAGCCCCTTTGCCTTCAGTCGGGCCACCAGGTCATCGACTGAGGCAACCATCTCGCCCGCCTGCCGGACCGGGGGCTCGGCCACCTTTAGCGTCTTCAGCCGCGGGGTAACGTCCACGCCGAAATCCTCCGGCTTCCTCACCGCCAGGGGCTTGGACTTGGCCTTCATGATGTTGGGCAGGCTGGCATAGCGCGGCTCGTTCA
>CAZTED010000245.1:0-2895 GCA_964612175.1 uncultured Sphingomonadaceae bacterium | reverse complement strand
GGGCAGAGGAGCGGCTGGAGATGCCGGTTGCGGTGCTGGCCTTCCACGAGCTCGACGCGGTGGCGGACTTTGACGCGGTGTGGTGCCACGCCTCGATCCACCACCAGCCGGGCGCGGGCCTGCCCGATGTGCTTGCCCGCATTGCCCGGGCACTGAAGCCGGGCGGGTGGCACTTCGCCAACTTCAAGCTGGGCAATGGCGATGCGCGCGACAGCTTCGGGCGGCTCTACAGCTTCCCCACCGACACCGCGTTGCGGGCCGCCTATGCCGGGGTGCCCGGCTGGCGCATGGTGGAGGCGCAGGTCTACGAGGACGGCGGCTTCGACGGCGTGATGCGCGACTGGATGGCGGTGACCATGCAGAAGGACCCCGCCTGATGCCGCAGGTGCTGGCCATCTGCACCGGGCAGGCACAGCCGTTCCGCGGCCGTGGAAGAAGTGCGATTGCCAAGCTGCCCCTTGCCGGGAAAGTGCAGATCACCTTCGCTGGCGTGGCCGGCGACCAGCAGGCCGACCGCGCGCATCACGGCGGCCCGGACATGGCAATCCACCATTACCCGCTGGATCATCACGCCTTCTGGCGGGCGGAGCTTGGCGACCTGCCGCTGCTCGACCAGCCGGGCGCTTTCGGCAGCAACCTGGCCGTTGCCGGCCTTGCTGAAGGGGATGTCCTGCTGGGTGACCGCTTCCGCCTGGGCAGCGCCCTGATCGAGGCGTGCCAGCCGCGCCAGCCCTGCTGGAAGATCGAGCATCGGATCGGTGCGAAGGGCATGGTGAAAACGATCATGCAGACCGGCCGCTGCGGCTGGTTCTACCGCGTGATCGAGCCGGGCGAGGCGGCAGCCGGCGATACCCTGGGGCTGGAACAGCGCGGCCTTGCCGGCTGGAGCATGGCGCGCCTGTTCGAAGCGATCTGGGGCACGAACACCCCCTGGGATGCGTGCCTTGTCGGCGAGATCGTGGCCCTTCCTCATCTGGCCGAGAAACTGCGCGGGCAACTGGCTGAAAAAATCGCCTGAATCTCCATTCGTCGCTCCAGAAGAACGCTTCGTCGTACCTTTCCAATTCCAACAAGCCGTTCATCTGGCGTTGGGGATTGCTGAACGATGCTCATCCTTACCACTCCAGTCAGACGGACACGAAAGGATCGAGAGATGCGCAAGACTATCATGATTGCAGCCGCCGCCATTCTGGCCATTCCCGCCGCGCCCGCTGCGGCCGATCCGCCGCGCTGGGCCCCTGCCCACGGCTATCGCGACAATGATCGCCACTGGGACGACGATGACGACGACCGCCGCTATGACCGGCGCGAGTACCGCCGCGTCTATGACGACCGCGGCCGCTATATCGAGCCGCGCCGGATCAGCCGCAACGACCGCGTGTGGCGCGGCGATGACGGCCGCTACCATTGCCGCCGCGACAACGGCACGACTGGCCTCATCATCGGCGCTGCCGGTGGCGCGCTGATCGGGCGCGAAGTGGATAGCCGGGGCGACCGGACCGTGGGCACCATCCTGGGTGCCGCAATCGGCGGCCTGCTGGGGCGCGAGATCGATCGTGGCGGCGCGCGCTGCCGGTAAGCTGCCCCGGGGTCATAAAAAAGCTGCAATTGCAGCCCAGAACGCCGGAATTGGCACAGCAGCCATAGCGTTCCGCAATCCCCTTCGCGGGACATAACGATGCCGTCCTTCCCTTGCGGAAGGGCGGCATTGTCGATTCAGGGGATTGATTCCGCTCCCGCTGGCGGGGGGACTTTGGGAGGCATGGCAAAGCGTCTCGCCTTGCGCTACGGACAAAGTCAATGTGACACGATTGCTGCGGAGAGCATCATGATCGAAACCGCGCTGGTTTCCTGCGACGACCACCTGGATCTCAACATGCTGCCGGCCGACGTCTGGACGGCCCGCATGGCAGGCACATGGGGTGATCGTGCGCCCCGCCCCGTGGAACAGGACGATGGCTCGGCGCTGTGGATCGCCGACGGGCAGAGCTGGGGCTTCTGGTCCGGACGTCCTTTTCCCTTCACCGGTCCCAAGCCGATCCATACCGCCTATGACCGCGGCGGGATCGAGGACCTGTCCGAACTGCGCGCCGGCAACGCACGGCTGCGCCTTGCCGACATGGACCGCGACCACGTGTGGGCGCATGTCGTGTTCGGCCCGGTAACCAGCATCAGCACCCCGGACGAGGCTTTCATGAAGGCCTGCTATGCCGCCTACAACGATTGGCTGTACGAGGATTTCTGCGCGGCCGCGCCGGACCGGCTGCTGGGCGTGGCCATGCTGCCACCGCACCCCGAAGCCGCCCATGCGGAACTGCAGCGGCTGGCCCGGCAGGGCAAGTGCCGCCAGGCCAACCTGCAGATCGCGATGGCCGAACCGCGGCTGGAGGACAAGCGCTGGGAACCGCTGTGGCACCTGCTGGAGGACAGCGGCATCGTCCTTTCGTTCCATGTCACCGTGTTCCCGGGCGTGACCAAAGCCTTCGACAAGTACAAGGGATCACCGGGGGCCACCTTCCTCCACGCCAAGATGTTCATCGAGCAGTTCCTCGACCCCTTCGTGGACCTGTTCGCCTGGGGTATCCTGGAACGGCATCCCGGCCTGAAGCTGGTCATTGCCGAATGCGGCGCGGGCTGGGTGCCATGGGTGGTGGAGGAACTGGACTACCGCCATTTCCGCCTGTGGGAATGTGCCGGCTACTGGGACGACAAGGGCGGTATCCCGCACAAGATGAAGCCCAGCGAACTGTTCAGGCGGCAGGTCTATGGCACCTTCCAGCAGAGCCCCACGACCATGGCCCTTACCGATTTCTGGGGTCCGGAGAACCTGCTGTGGGCCAGCGATTACCCGCACCCGGATTCGATCTGGCCCAATTCGGTCGCCAAGATCGTCGA
>CAZTED010000244.1:0-2899 GCA_964612175.1 uncultured Sphingomonadaceae bacterium | reverse complement strand
GCCGGGCGATTTCTTCTACATCCCGGCCGGCACCGTCCATGCCATCGGCGCCGGGGTTGGGATCATCGAGATCCAGCAGAATTCGGACATAACCTATCGCCTGTTCGATTACGGTCGCCCGCGCGAACTGCACCTTGAACAGGGGATCGCGGTGGCGCGCGGTGCGGCCCACGACCCGGCACTGCGCCGGCACCTGCCGCAGGGTGGACCGGTGCAGCTGGTGGACGGCCCGCACTTCCGGCTCGACCGCGTGGCCGGCCCGCCCGATGCCGCAACGGCTGCGCGCTATCCGGGCAAGCTGCTGGTGATCCCGCTGCAAGGCTCGGCCACAGTGGCCGGGGAGCGGGTGGCGCCGGGGCAATGCGCACTGGCGCAGGGGCTGGCCGAGGTGGCCTTTGCGGCAGATGGCCAGTGCCTGATTGCCGCGCCGCTGCCTGGCATGGGAATCTGATCACAGTCGCACAGGCCGGCGAAACTCCGGCGTTGTACCTATAGGGTCAGGTGGCCGAAGCTTAACCCGGACAGTCGCACTATCAGGTAAGCGCTGGAAACGCATGCCTTTTCAGCACCCGAGAACGCTCCTTTCCGAATGGTGTTTGCAAGGCGCTGGCCGCGATGAAGATAGCTCGACAGATCCTGGCTGGTGCTGATCGCCTCCTGCGTGACCAGTCGGGCAACATGCTGCTGGTCGTGGCAACCGCCGTGGTGCCGATGATCCTGATTGCGGGAAGTGGAATCGACATAAGCCGGATCTACCTTGCCAAGAGCCGGCTGCAGGCAGCCTGCGATTCCGGCGTGCTGGCAGGTCGCCGGGCAATGACCACGGTGACCTACACTTCGGCCGCGCGCACGCGCGCCGAAGCGATGTTCAACTTCAATTTCGAGGAAGCCGATTACCAGGCAACCGGGACCTCATTCGATGCAGCGGCTGACGCGGAAGGAAAGCTGATCGGCGAGGCATCGACCACCTTGCCGATGCTGGTCATGGACTTCGCCGGATTTGAAAGCAGCGACATCGCCGTCAACTGCAGCGCCGACATCCAGGTGCCCAACATCGATGTCGTCTTCGTCCTCGACGTCACCGGATCGATGGATGAAACCATCGGAGGGGTCAGAAAGATCGACTCCATGAAGTCGGCCACGATCGCCTTCTACGATACGATCGCAGCCGCCATGGCCGGCAATACCCGCACGCGCGTGCGGTACGGCTTCGTACCCTACAGCCAGGCCGTCAACGCCTCCGAACTGTTCGTCTCCAGCCCGGACGAAGAGGACCTGGGGCAATTGCCGCTAAGCCACCTGTTGAGCGAGATGACCCTGCAGTCGCGCGTGGCCAACTTCAACACGCCGGTCAGCGGCGGCTGGATAGCGGATCCGGGATCGAGCCCGACAACATTCGACCAGACCTTCGCTTCGGGTAATGCCGCGGCTGCCGTTGCATCAAGGCTGCCCGACCAGGCCGCCTCTCCTACCGGCACGGTGATGTCGAACAACGATTGCGCCCGCTACAGCGAAAACCTCTCGTTCTCGATCGACAACAGCACCAACCTGCGCGTCTGGTTTCCCTTGCGGACCTCGTGGCCCGGCGGCGACGGCCAAGGCAATTCGATACTCTACAGGCCGGAAGGATCCACGACCTGGCAGGCGTCCGAGCCGACCAGCGGCGATTCCTACATCCGCGCAACTTTCTCGCGTGTTTCGAGCACCTGGTCGGACGGCAACGGCTCCCAGCACCACAACTACCGCACCTGCACCCGCCGGGTAACGCACACCCGCTTCATTCGCCAGGAGGGCTTCCGCTTCACCAACTGGACGTACCAGCCGGTCACCTACAACGTGAGCAACTACAAGGCCGGCGGCAACCTGACCTATGTCTCCTCGATCAACTCCACCACCGCGATCATGCCGGCCAGCGGGGCCTACAACCTGGTGGACCTGGCCCAGCGGCCCGACCAGACCGGCCTGACCACGACGACCACAAGCTGGAACGGCTGCATCGAGGAGCGGACCACGACGGCGGCCACAAGCTTCTCGCCGCTCCCGGATGCAGCGAAGGATCTCGACTACATCAACGGCGGCACCAGCGATGCCATGCGCTGGCGGCCCATGGTGCACGCGCTGACCTGGCTGCGCAGCGGCACGGCCAGCGAGACGACCAGCAACGGCAATTCAAGGCCCGGCAATGCCTGTCCTTCTGCCTCGATGCGCAACCTGCGGGAATATGACACCCGCACGGCCTTCACGTCCTACGTCAATTCCCTGCAGCCTGGCGGGAACACCTACCTGGATGTCGGCATGATCTGGGGCCTGCGCTTCATCACGCCGCAGGGAATGTTCGCCGACCGCAACCTGACCGGTTCAAACGGGGGGCAGATCAGCCGTCACATCATCTTCCTGACTGATGGCGTGCCGGTGTCTTCCGATACATCCTATACCGCTTACGGCACGGAACGCATGGAACGGCGCATTACCGGCAGCACCGGGGTATCTGCTGCAACACTGCACGCGCGCCGCTTCCAGGCCCTGTGCGATGCGGAACGCGGCAGGGTCGCCATCTGGGCGATCGCCTTCGGGACATCGGTGACCGGCAACCTGCAAAGCTGCGCGGACTCCGGCCGCGCCATGCAGGCCAACAACACCACCGAACTGCTCAATTCCTTCACCCGGATTGCCAACGAAGTGGCCGACCTGAGGCTGGTGGAATGAGCGCGTCCATTCCGGCTCCCGGCACCAGCGCCATGCGCCGCGGGCGATGGCACCGGTTCGTGCGCCACAACCGCGGCGTGGCCGCGGTGGAGTTTGCACTGATCGCGCCGATCTTCATCGGCATGCTGCTGGTCGTGTTCGAATTCGGCTTCGCCTTCTATGCCAAGGCCGTGCTGCAGGGCGCGGTGGAGGA
>CAZTED010000243.1:0-2905 GCA_964612175.1 uncultured Sphingomonadaceae bacterium | reverse complement strand
TGCCCGCAAGGCGTCCCGTGCGCGCGGCTCACCACTCCGCTCGATGGTCACAAGGCCCAGACCGGCCGGGGGAGCCGAGGATGCGGCATTCGGTTGGGCAGGCACAGTAGCGCTCGCAGCATTGGACTCCCCGCTCGCCGTGTCCGTCTCCTGACCCGGATTGGGGGCATCGAGGGCGTCCCGGCCAGGGACCTGGAGCTGTTCGTCCTGGCCGCTGGGAGCGGTACTGGCCGGGATGATGCCAGAGAGGGTACCGGCGGCCAGGCCAAACGCGCCCTCATCAGCGATGACGGCTCCGGCGGCAGCCTGGACAGCGGGTAACACTTCATCCTGGACCTCGGCCTGCGACAGGAGGGCATCGAAATCCTGGCCGTCAGGTTGTGCGTCACCTGAGGCTTCGGCGGCGATGAGGCCGCGATGCTGGGGCGCTGATGGCGCCGATGGTAAGACCTGCTGCAGCATGCCTGGTGAACCCGCCAGTTTGCCGAACGGTCCCCCGAGTTGTCAGACAGCCCGGAGAACCCGCCCGGCTGGCCAACGCCCGGATCCGGATCGTCGCGGTCCACCAACAGCAACTTTCGGGCCAGCTTTGCGCCCTGAGCGAGCAGAGGTTTCCAACCCGTATCGGCATTTTGTGCCGGATCACCCGGCGCAAAGCGACCCTGCCCCCGCCCCGTTCACCGCTGCGAAACGCCTGCTCCCTGAAGTGGCATGGCACTTGCCTCGACACTGTCGATTGGACCACGGCAAAAGCGCGGCCCCGCCGCTGCGGATGGAAAGGGCGACAGCAACCATGTCTCTGTTCGGAGCGATGACGACAGCCATCTCCGGCCTCAACGCGCAGGCCTCGGCGCTGTCGAACATCTCGGGCAACGTGGCGAACAGCCAGACCGCCGGCTACAAGCGCCTCGATACGGTGTTTGAGGACCTGGTGATGCAGTCCGGCACCAGATCCTCCAACACCGGCGGCGTCAGCGCCGTGACGCGGGCGACGACCCAGCTTCAGGGGCCCGTCTCCCAGTCGGATAACCCCCTTTCGCTCGCGCTGAGCGGTCGTGGTTTCGTCAGCGTGGCCCGGCCCATCTCCGAAGGGACAGACGGCACACCGGTTTTCGACTCGAACCCTGCCTATACGCGGCTCGGCGACTTCACCCTCGATCGGGCGGGCTACCTGGTGAACTCGGCAGGCTATGCGCTACGTGGTTGGACCGCCGACGCTGCAGGCATCGTGGACCCTTCCATCCTGCGTCCGATCGTTGTGGACCGTTCAGCCTCGGTGCCACAGGCCACGACGCGGGTCGCCCTGAACGCGCAACTCCCGGCCGCGCCACCGACGCCCCTGCCGCCCACGGCCAGCACCGTCACCATCAACGACTCCTTGGGCATCGAACGGCAGCTTGTCCTGACCTGGACCCGCGTTCCCGGGACGCCACCCGCGACGTCCCCACAGCCGGATATGTGGCGGCTGACGGTGACGGCACCTGGCGAAAGCGTATCCCCTGCTCCCGTCCGGACCGTTGATCTCGCATTCGGCGCGGCGGCCTCTGGTAATCCAGTGACCGCAGGTACCCTCGGACAGTTCTCGAATGCCAATGGTGTCGTGGCCACGCCCTATGCCGCGAACGGCCCCGCGACAGCGACAGTCACGGTCGATTACGGCCAAGGCCCGCAAGCGATCACCATCGACCTGGGTCGCTTCGGCAGCACTACCGGGCTGACCCAGACCGGCAACACGGAGTACCGCGTGGTGTCCATCGCGCAGGATGGTGCAGCCTCGAGCGCGTTCAGCTTCGTCGCCTTCGCAGAGAACGGCGACATCGAGGCCAACTACGAGAATGGCGCACGCCGCGTGATCGGCCGCGTGCCTGTGGTCACCTTCGCGAATTCCGATGCGCTGGAACGGCTGGACGGCCAAGCTTTCGGCGCAACCCGGGAATCGGGGGCGCCCCTGCTGACCGATCCAGGCGCGTCGGGCGCAGGGAGATTCGTGATCGGTGCGGTCGAAGGTTCCAATGTCGATCTGGCCGCCGAATTCGCGAAGCTGATCGTCGCCCAGCGCGCCTATACCGGGAACACCCGCGTCGTGACCGCTGCGGACCAGATGCTGCTCGACACGATCAACATCATCCGTTAGCCGCGAAGGCGCCGGCCTCGTGGCGGCACAAGCGGGTCGGCCACTCTACAGGACGGTCGTGGCGGGGCGTGGGCCAGTACCCAGCCTGCGTCCCGACCGTCCACCGCATGGCGCTTCAGCAAAGGCTGGATAGAGGCAGGGTCCCCACCCGCGGTGGGGAGATGGCAGAGCAGTGCCACGCCGGAGCCAAAGTACCCTGGCTGCAGCGCAAGCAGCCTGCGTCCATCCAGAAAATCCGATTCGCTTCATATGACACGATTCAGTCATAGAATTCAGCACAGGGCGGCGATGCAAATCGCCTGTGCTACGCGACGGCACTGACTAGCTCACCGCTTCGGAAACCCCTTGCAAATACCTGTTCTAGCGAGATAAATCTGGCCGCCGAGCTGAATTGTTCCGCCCACCAGCATGCTTGCTGACCGTTTAGGCGCAACGCAAATGACGAAAAAACTGTCCGCACGTTAACATGAGATAAACAAACCCGGCAATTTCTACCTGCCCAACGGACCGCTGGTCGGGGGGCACCGGAACTGTGAGGCAGGGACCATCATCCGAACACCCTGCGCGGGTGGGCTGAGGTGTTCCGATCCATCACCGGCCCGTTGCTGACGCTGATCCGCCAGCTTGGGCCGCTGCGCTCTGGCCTGATCGCGGCAACGGGGCTCGGCGCCTTTGCCTTGATCGCGATCCTGGCGCTTCGCACGGCAGAGCCGCCCATGGCCCTCCTTTACGGCGACCTGGACACGCGCGACGCGGCGCAGATCGTCGCTG
>CAZTED010000242.1:0-2918 GCA_964612175.1 uncultured Sphingomonadaceae bacterium | reverse complement strand
CCGAACCGCAGTTCCAGTCGCAATGCTATTGCCGGGAATGCCAGTACATTTCCGGCGGTCACCCGAACGTGATCATCGGCCTCAGTGCTACCGGGCTGCACTACACCAGGGGACAGCCAACGGCATTTGAACGGCCCGGCATGAACCTGCCTGCCACGCGCGAATTCTGCGGGCGATGCGGCACGCACATCCTGTCACGCGTCCCCTCGTTCCCGGACTTCGTGATGGTCAAGGTGGGGACGCTGGATGATCCCTCGATCTACCAGGGTCCGCGCGCCAATGCCCAGCTGGCAGATGCCCAGGCCTTCCATCACATCGATCCCGAGGTACCCGGATACCAGCGCTGGCCCGAAACTTCCGGGTGATAAACAGGCGCACCTGGTCAGGCGCGTTCCCGCTGCACCGGATGGCGGAAACGGCTGATCTTCAGCTGTTCCCCGCTATCATCGATGCCGCCTTGGCGCCGATCATCAGCGCCGGGGCATTGGTATTGCCCGAAGTGAGCGACGGCATGATCGAGCAATCCGCAACCCGCAAGCCATCCACTCCGCGCACCCGCAAACCTGGATCCACGACTGCTGCCGGGTCGGTTCCCATCCGGCACGTGCCGACCGGGTGCGCCATTGACGCTGCGGATGCCTGAACCGCACCAAGGACTGCGGCATCATCCTGCCCGGAATCGCCGGCAATCGCGGGGCTGACGACAAAGCGGGCAAGAGGAGCCGTGCGGAACAATCCGGCAAGCCACCGGGCAGCGCAGACCATCGCGTCGGCGTCCGCCGAATCCGCCAGATAAGCCGGATCTACCAAGGGCCGCGCGAGCGGATCGCCCGATGCCAGGCGGATTGTCCCGCGCGAACGTGGCCTCAACAGGGCAACCGTGGCGGTCACCCTTGGCTTGCGCTCCACCTCGAACCCGCCGCTCCTGAGAAATTCGACAGAAAATGGGCGGAAATTCACCTGGATGTCCGGTCGATCGGAACCCGGCAGGCACCGCACAAAGGCCCCGGCAACAGATCCGCCCATCGTTGCCAGGCCCTTGCCGGTGAGCAGGTAACGCAATCCGATCAACCACTGGCGCGAACCGGCAATCGCCTGGTTCAGGGATCCGCCGGGGATGGTATCGACGACGATGCACGATGTCATATGATCCTGCAGATTCATGCCGACGCCAGGCAGGTCGACCTGGGGCGCGATGCCATGTTCTGCCAGGTGATCCGCGGGACCGATCCCGGACACCATCAGCAGGCGAGGACTGTCGATTGCTCCGGCAGAAAGGATGACCTCGCCATCACAGCGCGCCGTCTTGTCCTGGTCGCGCCAGCGATAACGCACGCCGCAGGCTCTTCCGCCGCTCAGTATGATCTGCTCGACCTGCGCACCAGTCACGATCTGCAGGTTATCTCGGCGCGACACGGGCGCGAGAAAGGCATCATGGGCCGAACACCGTCGCCCGCCCGACACGTTCAGGCGGAACCGCCCTACGCCTTCGGGGCGCTCATCGGAAAAGGAGTCGTTGCGTGGCAGGCCAAGGGACTCGCCCGCGGCGATGAAGGCATCGATGACAGGGTGCCGGGCATCCGCTTCGCTCAGGCCAAGCTCCTGCTCGATCCCGTCGAAGTGACCGCGCACGCTTTCCCAGTCCCAACCACTGTTCCCGGCCCGGGCCCAATCGTCATAGTCTGCCGGATGGCCCCGGTTATAGACCATGCCGTTGATCGCGCTCGACCCGCCGAGGGTCCGGCCATGGCCAATCCAGAGCCGCCGACCGCCGAGCCCGGCAATGGGTACAGTCATATCGGGCCAGTTATAGGGACCGTTCCCGAGGAGGCGCGGCAAACCGGCGGGAATACGGATCCACGGACTGCGCGGCGGCGGTCCCGCCTCGAGCAACAGAACCCGGTTGCGAGGATTGGCCGAAAGACGGTTGGCCACGACACAACCAGTCGATCCGGCACCTATCACAATGTAGTCAAAGGCATCGCAGCCATCCATCAGCGCGGCCATCAGTCCGGCGCACCGGGTCTGGCGGCAAACGACGGAACCCCGTCTGGCACCACATGGTAGGGCTGCATCTCCCTGGTATAGAGGGCCGCCTGCGGCATGCCGAAAATCGACGGATCATCCAGCGTTCCGGCCTTGATCAACACCAGCCCTTTGGCTCTTGGTGAGCGCGTCACGAGGTGGGTCCCGCAAGTCGGGCAGAATTCACGGACCGCTGGCGCCTCAAGGTCGCTTCGGGCGAAGGCCTGAGGCTGCCCCTTGGAGTAGGTGAAGCAATCTTCGGGCATACCCATGACGAAATTTGCACCGCCTCCGGTGATATACTGGCATTCGCGGCAAAAGCACATTCCCCTGGCCTGGACATCGCCCTCCGCCTCATAGCGAACCGCACCGCAGTAACATCCGCCGGTCACCAGCATCAGATCATCCCCTTCCCCTGCACTCTGTCAAACATCTACAGGATTTCTGGCAAGGCAACCAAAGGATTTTGGCATGGGGTCCAGGTGCAAACGCATTGCGGAAGGATTCAGAAAGCCCACGAGCCAGCCTCGCGCGGCCCGGAACGCCAAAAAGCCCCCGAAAGGGGGCTTTTGTCTCACGGGCCTGGCGTGGTTCTGGTTGGTTGCGGGGGTTGGATTTGAACCAACGACCTTCAGGTTATGAGCCTGACGAGCTACCGGGCTGCTCCACCCCGCGTCACCATGTTTGCCAGCCAAGGGCCGGCGCCTGCTTGCGCAAGCAAGGCGCCATTCGGTAAACATCCGAAAAGACGCCAAAAGGGCCATCCCTGTGCGGGACAGCCCTTTGACTGTGAATGGGTTCTACCTTGCAACACGCCGGCTGCAATGCCTGGCGGCGTCCTACTCTTCCAACGCTTGAGCGTTAGTACCATCGGCGCTGCCTGGTTTCACGGC
>CAZTED010000241.1:0-2941 GCA_964612175.1 uncultured Sphingomonadaceae bacterium | reverse complement strand
TGGCCGGGTCGGCCAATCGTGATCCCGCCATGTTCGACAACCCCGATGTGTTCGATATCCGCCGGCCCAATGCCAAGCGGCACCTGTCTTTCTCGGTCGGTCCGCACATCTGCATCGGCCAGCATCTGGCGCGGGTGGAGATGACCCGGGCGGTCAACGCGATCCTGGACCGTCTGCCCAACCTGCGCGCCGATCCCGACGCGCCTCCGCCGCAACTGCGCGGAGCGATGATGCGCGTGCCCCACAGCCTGCCTGTGGTCTTCGATCCGGCCTGAGGTTTGACCCCGGCTGCTGGTGGGGTCCGGCAAGCCAGAGCGGAGGGAACATGGCGGATTTCGAGTACGTGATCGTGGGCGCGGGCTCGGCCGGCTGTGTGCTGGCCGAACGCCTTTCGGCCAACGGCCGGCATCGGGTCCTGCTGATCGAGGAAGGCCCGGCAAGGGAGAATTTCCTCAGCCGCATGCCCAAGGGCTTCGGCAAGCTGCTGACCAGCCCGGAACGTGCGCATTTCATTCCCACGAACCGGGTCAGGGAAGGCAGCAACCAGCCTGAAGTCTGGGTGCGCGGCAAGATGGTCGGCGGCTCCAGTTCGGTGAACGGCATGGTGTGGAACCGGGGGTGCCAGGCCGATTATGATCGCCTGGGCGAACTGGCCGGGCCGCAATGGTCATGGGAAGAGATGCTGCCATACCTGCGTGGTATCGAGGACCATGCCTTCGGTGCCAGCGAAAGCACCGGCGCCGGTGGGGAGATCAAGGTCAAGGACCATCCGGCCCGGACTCCCCTGATCGAAGCCTTGCTGCAGGCGGGCAGGCAGGCCGGCTTGCCGGTCAAGCGGCACCACCATGAAGACGCGCAGGAAGGCATCGGCACGCTGCAATGGAACATCGACAGGTCCGGCAGGCGCGTGAGCGCGGCGCGCGGGTTTGTCGACAAGGCACGCGGCCGCAGCAACCTGACCATTGCCAGCGATGTCCGGATCGACAGGGTGGAAATCGTCGATGGCCGGGCCGTGGCCGTCACCGGTGTTCGCGGCGGCGAGCCGGTGCGCTTTGCGGCGGCACGCGAGGTCATCCTTGCTGCCGGTGCCATCGGGTCGCCCAGGGTGCTGCAGCTTTCCGGCATCGGTCCGGCTGGTGTGCTGCGCGCCGCGGGGGTGGATGTGCTGATCGACCAGCCCGACATCGGCCGGCACCTGCGCGAGCACTTCCTGCTCATCCAGAATTTCCGCCTGCGCGACGGGCGATACAGCCAGAACAAGGCCTATGCCGGCCTGCCCCTGCTGCGCAACATGCTGCGCTTCATGCTGCTTGGCAGCGGCCCCATGGGCTATGGTTCGTCCGAGGCGGCTGCTTTCGTGCGGGTGCTCGAGGAATCCGGACGGCCCGATTGCCAGGTGATGTTCCAGCCCTATTCGCTGCAGCATGAAAACCAGATGGTGTTCGAGCAGGAGCCGGGCCTCAGCCTCTATGCCTTCCCGCTTCGTCCGCGAAGCGAGGGGAGCATCGCTATAAGGTCACACGATCCGACCGCTGCGCTGTCGATCGATCCCAATTACCAGAGCGAAGAGCATGATCGCCGGGTCAACATCGCCTCTGTCCGCTTCATCCGCCACCTGATGGCCCAGCCGGCGCTCGCCCCATTCGTGGTTGGCGAGACCGCTACGACGGCTGCCGCGCAGGAGGATGAGGAGATCCTTGCCGCCTACCGCCGGTTTGGCCAGGCCGGATACCATTCGGTCGGAACGGTCATGATGGGACGTGACCGGGGGCCGCTGGATGGTCGCCTGCGGTTGCGCGGCGTGGCGAACCTGCGCGTTTGCGATTGCTCGGTTTTTCCCGAGATGATCGCCGGCAACACCAATGCCCCGACCATGGCCATGGCCGCACGCGCTGCCGACCTGATCCTTGAAGACGCGAAGGTCCCGGCATGAAACCCGAACCCGCAACCCTGCCCGAGGGTGCCAGACCTGTCCGCCAGCGTCGCCGGCCTGCAGAAGTGCGCTCGGCACTGATCAAGTCCGCCAGGCAGGTGTTCGAACGGCGCGGCTTCGGCGGGGCAACCACGCGCGAGATTGCCGAGCACGCCGGTGTCAACGAGGTGATGATCTTCAGGCACTTCACCAACAAGGCCAATCTTTTCGCAGAGACGGTTTTCGAACCTTTCGCGCAGCTTCTGGAAGGCCTTCTGCATTCCGAAATGTCCGAGCCTCCCGGGGCAACCGAGCTGGAGACGCGCCAGCGCTTCGTCGGGCGCCTGATCACCACCTTGCGCAGCAACAGCGATCTGGTGATGGCCGTCATCAATGCCCATGCCTATGACCGGGCGCTGGGCGAGATACCCACGCTCAACGGCTATTTCTCAGCCTCGCTCCAGCGCCTGCGGCAGACCGAAATGGGCAGGGCCGTCGACCCGGAAAGGCTGGACAAGCTGATGCGCTGCGGTTTTGCCGCGGTGGTCGGCTGCGTGTTGTTCGAGGACTGGATCCTGAAAGACCAGTTTGCGGATGAAGGTGAGCGACTTGCCGTGCTCACCCAGTTCGTGGATTTCGGCATGTATGGTGTTCCGCGCGAGAGTGGCAACGGGGGCGGGCTGCCGGCATGATTGTCCCGCTCGCCACGCCTGCCGCCCGAGCCCGGACCGCCGCGGTTGCTGCCCTGGGCGGCGATGTTGCCGGGCAAAAGTCGCCCATCATGTCCCGCCTGCGGCATGGGGATGACGAATTCGCCTATCTGATACCTGCTAACGGGTGGCCCAAGCTCCCGCATCAATCTTCACATATCATTGATTCCTAGCAGGAAATTTTTGCAATCTTGTGTGGCAGTCAAGGCCGGCGATAGCGCCGTCCCAGTTGCGGCAGGTCCACCTGAACTGCTATTCGAAGCCCTGAAGTCCGGAGGAGAAAGCCATGAACGAGCAGAGCAGTCCATCAGCGTGGAGA
>CAZTED010000240.1:0-2992 GCA_964612175.1 uncultured Sphingomonadaceae bacterium | reverse complement strand
AATCAAGCGGGTCGGAAGGCCCTGAAATGGAAGTCTGAATGAGCCGTCTGCCGCACCTCCATGTCGCTGTCCTGATGGGCGGCCCTGCCAATGAGCGGGCGGTCTCGCTCATGTCCGGCAACGGCGTGGCCGATGCGCTGGAAGGGCTTGGTCACCAGGTGACGCGGATCGACCTTGGCCGCGACATCGCCCAGCGCCTTGCCGAAGCCGCGCCGGACGTGGTGTTCAACGCGCTGCATGGCGTCCCGGGCGAGGATGGCACGGTGCAGGGCATGATGGACCTGATGGGCCTTGCCTATACCCATTCCGGCATGGTCACATCGGTAATCGCCATCGACAAGGAACTGACCAAGCAGGCGCTGGTGCCGCACGGTATCCCGATGCCCGGCGGGCGCGTGGTGAAGAGTGCCAGCCTCCATGACGGCGATCCGATACCCCGGCCTTATGTCCTGAAGCCGGTCAACGAAGGCAGCAGCGTGGGCGTGGCCATCGTCACCAATGAAAGCAACTGCGGCAATCCGATCCGGCGCGATGTCGAAGGGCCGTGGCAGCAGTTCGACCAGCTTCTTGCCGAACCCTATATCCGCGGGCGCGAGCTGACCACGGCGGTCATGGGTGCCGGCGAGGGCGCGCGCGCCCTGCTGGTTACCGAACTGGTCCCCAACAGCGGGTTCTACGATTTCACCGCCAAGTACACCGACGGGATGACCAGGCACGTCTGCCCGGCACAGATTCCCGAAAACATCACCAGGCTGTGCAAGGACTATGCGCTGGCGGCCCACCGCCAGCTCGGCTGCCGCGGCGTGTCGCGCTCCGACTTCCGTTGGGATGACGAGCAGGGCGAGGATGGCCTGTTCCTGCTGGAAACCAATACCCAGCCGGGGATGACTCCGCTCAGCCTGGTTCCCGAACAGGCGCTGGCCTGCGGCATCTCCTATCCCGAACTGGTGGAGATCATCATCGAGGATGCGCTGCAGCACGCGGGGAAGCTGTCCTGATGGCCCAGACAGTCCGCCGCAATGCCCCGACCGTGCGCCGCCAGGTGCGGGCGCAGGGGCGCGCCGGGCAGGTGCGCAAGGCGCGGGCGCATACGGCCGGCTTCATCGACCGGATGATGACCGCGCTGCCCTTTACCGAGGAGCAGTGGCACCGCTTCTTCACCGTGCTGATCCTGGCCGTGGCCCTGGCCGTGGTGGTGGCGGTTGCCCGCCTGTCGGGCGCAACCGCCGTGGCCGAGGTCTATTTCGCGCAAGTGGCCGCCAATGCCGGGTTCAAGGTCAACCAGGTGCAGGTACGCGGGACCCAGCGAATGGATGCTGCGCGGGTCTATGAACGGGCGCTAGGCCGCGAGGACCTGTCGATGGTGCTGGTCGACCTTGAAGAACTGCGCGCCGAGCTGCTGCGCCTCAACTGGGTGGCCGATGCCCGCGTCTCGCGCCAGTTGCCCGATACCCTGGTGATCGACATCGTCGAGCGGCAGCCGCACGCGGTGCTGCGCCGGCCCGACCGGCTGGTGCTGATCGATGCTACCGGCGCAGAGCTGGAGCCTGTGGCCGCCGCCAACGTGGGCGAGATGCTGGTGATCGAGGGCGAGGGCGCGCAGGGCCGGGTGCAGGAGCTGGAAGACCTGCTGGACGCCGCGCCCGCGCTGAAGCCGCAGATCAAGGGCGCCGAATGGGTCGGCAACCGCCGCTGGAACCTGACCTTCCGCACCGACCAGCGGCTGGCCCTGCCCGAAGGCGAGGAGCGGTCCGCAGCCGCCCTCATCAGCTTCGCCCGGGCCGATGGCGTGCACCGCCTGATCGGCGGCGAAGTGGTGCGCTTCGACATGCGCAACGCGCCGCGCATGTTCATGCAGGTGCCCGGCAGGGCCGAGGCCGAACTCGACATGCAGAGCCAGGAGGAAAGCTGATGGCCACCCAGCCGCGTTTCACCAGTGTCATCGGGGCCGTCAACATCGGCTCGTTCCGCATTTCCGCGATGATCGCCGGGGTTACCGAAAGCGGAGAACTGCAGGTGCTGGGCAGCGGCCACCGCGCCGCGCAGGGGATCAAGCGCGGCTATGTCACCGACATGTCCGCCGCCACCTATGCCGTGCGCGACGCCATCGAGCGGGCGGAAAAGCTGGCCGGCACCAATGTGACGAGCGTGTGGATCGGCTGTTCGGGCGCAGGGCTGGCAAGCCTGATCAACCCGGTCGAGATCGAGATCGGTGGCCGCCGGATCGAGGAAGAGGATATCGAGCACCTGCTCGTCGCCGCGCGCGAAGGGCTGGAACCCGATGGCCGCATGGTGCTGCATGCGCAGCCGGCCTGCTATTTCCTTGACGGGGCCGATGGCGTGGCCAATCCGCGCGGCCTCCATGCCGACCGCCTGGGTGTCGATATCCACGTGATGCTGGCCGATGGCGCGCCGATGCGCAACGTGACCGAGGCGGTGCAGAACGCCCACCTGGAAGTAGAGGGCATCGTCGCCTCGCCGCTCGCCGCGGGCTATGCCTGCCTCACGCCGGAGGAGCGCGACCTGGGGGTGGCGCTGGTCGAATTCGGCGGCGAGGTGACCAATGTCTCGGTCTATGCCGCGGGCATGCTGCTGGGCCTTGTCACCATCCCGCGCGGATCGGCCGACATTACCGATGCCATCGCCTCGTCCTTCAATATCAAGCGCTTCCAGGCCGAACGTCTCAAATGCGTGAACGGCTCGGCCATCGCCAGCCCGCACGACCACCGCGAGATGGTCTCTGTTGTCGGTCCGGATGACGAGGCCTCGGCCAGCGTTGCACGCGGGGCCGATGCATCGGGACGGGTCCGCCGGGCAGAGCTGATCGCGGTCATCACCGGCGAGCTTGACGGGCTGATGCGCGACATCGGCCGGGCGCTGGAGGCCATGGGCTTTGCTACCGGCAAGCCGAGTGCGCGGCAGGTGGTCTTCACCGGTGGCGGGGCGGAGATGGCGGGCCTTGCCGACTATGCCCAGAGCGTGCTGGGCATGC
>CAZTED010000239.1:1842-3006 GCA_964612175.1 uncultured Sphingomonadaceae bacterium | reverse complement strand
GTGGCCGCGCCGCTGGTGACGGGCACGACTTCTGCCCCCAGCAGCTTCATGCGGAACACGTTGGGCGCCTGCCGCGCAACGTCGGTCGCGCCCATGAAGATGGTGCAGGGCAGGCCGAAGCGCGCGCAGACGGTGGCCGTGGCCACGCCGTGCTGGCCCGCGCCGGTCTCGGCGATGATCCTTGTCTTGCCCATGCGGATGGCGAGCAGGATCTGGCCCACGCAATTGTTGATCTTGTGCGCGCCGGTATGGTTCAGCTCATCGCGCTTGAACCAGATCTGTGCGCCGCCCAGTTCTTCCGTCAGGCGGGGGGCGAAATACATCGGGCTGGGGCGGCCGACATAGTGGGCCAGCAGGTCCTCGAACTCGGCATGGAAGGCAGGGTCTGCCTTGGCCTTGGTGTATTCCGCCTCCAGGTCGAGGATAAGCGGCATCAGCGTTTCGGCCACATAGCGGCCGCCGAACTGGCCGAAATGGCCGCGCTCGTCTGGCTGGTTGCGGAAGGAATTGAGGTTCTGTTCGGTCATTCTGGTCAACTCTGAATAGCGCGGGCGGCTTGGCAGAAGGCCCTTATCCTGTCCACATCCTTGATGCCGGGTGCGCTTTCCACGCCGCTGGACACATCCACAAGCGGGGCTTTGGTCTGTCGTACTGCTTGGGCAACGTTGGCGGGGTCGAGCCCGCCGGCAAGGCCCCAGGGTGCCTGGTGGCGGAAGCCCGCCAGCAAGGACCAGTCGAGCGCCACGCCCTGGCCCCCGGGCAGCCTGCCGGCGGGCGCATCATAGAGGATGCGGGCCACCGCGCCGACAAAGGCCTGAGCGGCGGCAAGATCATCCGGCGTCTTCACGCCCACGGCCTTCCACACCTCCACCCCGGTTTCCCGGCCCAGCGCGGCGCAATCTGCCGGGCTTTCCCGGCCGTGGACCTGCACCACATCTGGCCGCACGGCGGCAATCGCTTCGGCCATGTCGTGCGGGGCCATGTTGACCAGCAGCAGCACGGACCTGACATGCGGTGGAACGCAGCCGCGCAAGGCAGCGGCTGCGCCAAGCTCCAGATGGCGGGGCGAGGCGGGGAAGTGGACGAAGCCCACATGGCTCGCCCCCGCATCGGCGGCGGCGGCGATGGTTTCTTGCGTGGAAAGGCCGCAGATCTTGATCAGGG
>CAZTED010000239.1:0-1742 GCA_964612175.1 uncultured Sphingomonadaceae bacterium | reverse complement strand
GGGTTCTGCACCAGCCTGATCAGCGTGCCGTCCGGGTCCAGCAGGTAGGCAATGGTAAGGCCGCTGATGTCGCGTTGGGGCGGGACGAGGCGGGGCAGGCCTTCGCGCTGCTCTGCCACCCCGGCGGCGCGGACCTGTTCCACCATGGCGTCAAGCTCGTCCAGCCTGATGCAGCAGCTGTGGTTGTTCTGCGCCGGGTCGAGATCGGGCCAGGGGAAGAATTCTAGCGTGATCGAATCCCGCTCCAGTATCAGCCAGTGGCCCGACCGGAAGGATGCCCGGAACCCGAGCTTGCTGTAGAACCGCTCGGTCTTGAGGAAGTTGCGGCTGGGCAGGTTGGGCGTGGCGTGGTCGGCCAAGCTAGAGTGTCGCCTCGATCGCCCGTGCGGCTGCCAACGGATCCTCGGCGCGGGTGATGGGGCGGCCGATGACCAGCACGCTCGCGCCGTCATCGCGCGCCTGCCGGGGCGTGACAACGCGCTTCTGGTCGCCCACGGCAGCGCCGGCGGGGCGCAGGCCGGGGACCACGAAGAAGCCCTTCTTCCACTGCCGGTGGACCTCGCCCACCTCGTGTCCGGAACACACGATGCCATCAAGGCCGCTGGCTTCGGCCAGTTCGGCAAGGCGCAGGACATGATCATGCGCGGTGCCGGCAACGCCGGTGCGTTGCAGGTCACGCTCGTCAAGGCTGGTGAGCATGGTCACGGCCACCACCTTGCAATTCTCGCCCGCCGCCGCCTTGGCATCCTCCATCATCGCTCGGCCACCCGATGCATGGATGGTGACGATGGCCGGCTCCAGCACATGGATCGCCTGCATCGCCGCGGCGACGGTGTTGGGAATGTCGTGCAGCTTCAGGTCGAGGAAGATCGGCAGGCCGACATGGGCGATCTCGTGCACGCCGTGATGGCCGTGGGCGCAGAAGAATTCGAGGCCCAGCTTGATGCCGCCGACGTGGCCCTTCACCTTTTCCGCGAGCGCCTTGGCCGCATCGAGGCGGGGCAGGTCCAGCGCGACATAGACAGGGTGGCTCACGGCAGGGGCGCTCCGGAATGAGGGAATGGGGCGGGGGGGTCCGGCGGGCTGGCCGGGTCTGCCTGCGTTTCCGCCGGGGTGGCGGGTACCACCGGGGTAACCGCTGCCGCCCGGGCGGCAGCTTCCAGCGCGGCGATGCGGCGGTTGAACTGCCACTTGGCGGCGCGGTGGTAGAGCCACATGGGGACGAACCCGATGGCAAACGAGACCACCACGATCGCGGGCAGCATGGTGTCGAGCAACAGGTTGTCCCAGATGCGCACCGACACGGGGATCCAGTTGGCATAGGTGAAGATCGCCAGGGCCACCAGCAGCAGGACCCAGATCACCGTACGGACGATTTGCACGGGTTATCTCCCCTTGTTTACGGCCCCCTGTCCCGGGCCGCCTGGCGAGGATGCTAGGCGCTAAGAGCGCCCATGTGAACCCTAGCCGAAAACCCGGGCGAAGATCGTGTCGACGTGCTTGAAGTGGTAGTCGAGGTTGAACTTTTCGGCCAGTTCGGCCTCGCTCATCGCGGCGCGCACTTCCTCATCGGCCTTGAGCAGTTCGAGCAGCGACAGCGCGCCGTCCGATTCCCACACCTTCATCGCGTTGCGCTGGACCAGCCGATAGGCATTGTCGCGGGTGATGCCGGCCTGAGTCAGCGCCAGCAGCACGCGCTGCGAGTGGACAAGGCCGCCCATCTTGTCGAGGTTCTTCTGCAT
>CAZTED010000238.1:0-3027 GCA_964612175.1 uncultured Sphingomonadaceae bacterium | reverse complement strand
GAACTCCCGACCTCACCCTTACCAAGGGTGCGCTCTACCACTGAGCTACAGCAGCGCCGCCCGGCGACAGGGCCGGGTCCGAACAGGCGGGCGCTATTGTCGCGGGGGGCGCGAAAGTCAAGCCAAGCTTGAGCGCTCACGGCAAAATCGGCATGAGGCTTCGCATGGCTTCCCCCACCGACAAGCTCACCCGAGAACAGAGGCTGGCCGCCAAGCTGCGCGAGAACCTCAAGCGGCGCAAGGCGCAGGCCCGCTCGCTGGCCGGCGCAGGGGACGATGCGACGCTTTCCCCCCAGCCCCTTTCCAAGCCCGAATCGAACGGCTAACGGCTGGCGCTTCCCCCGTTTGCAGGAGCCTGTACCGTGCCCAGTCTCATCCTTGTCCGCCACGGCCAGAGCCAGTGGAACCTGGAAAACCGCTTCACCGGCTGGTGGGACGTGGACCTGACCGACAAGGGCGTGGCAGAGGCGATCGCCGCCGGCGAACTGCTCGCCGCCACGGGCCTGCTGCCCACGGTGGCCTTCACCTCGGTCCAGAAGCGCGCGATCAAGACGCTGCACCTGGCGCTGGAAGCCTGCGGGCGGCTGTGGATCCCGGAAACCAAGGACTGGCGCCTCAACGAGCGGCACTATGGCGGGCTGACCGGCCTCGACAAGGCCGAGACAGCGGCAAAACATGGCGAAGAGCAGGTCAAGGTGTGGCGCCGCAGCTTCGACGTGCCGCCCCCGCCGCTGGAGGCCGGTGGAGCCTTCGACCTTGCCGCCGACCCGCGCTATGCCGGGATCCCCATCCCCGCGACAGAAAGCCTCAAGCTGACCATCGAACGCGTGCTGCCCTATTGGGAAAGCGCCATCCTGCCGCAGCTGGCCCGGGGCGAAACGGTGATCGTGGCGGCCCACGGCAACAGCCTGCGCGCCCTGGTCAAGCACCTGTCGGCGATTTCGGATGACGACATCACCGAACTGGAGATTCCCACCGGGCAGCCCATCGTCTACGACTTCGACGACAAGCTGGTGCCGGGCGTTCGGCACTACCTGAAGGATCGGTAGGATCATGGGTGCACCTGTAGCCATCGTCATGGGCAGCCAGTCCGACTGGCCGACCATGAAACGCGCCGCCGACGTGCTCGACCAGCTGGGCGTGGCCCACGACGACCGCATCGTTTCCGCCCACCGCACGCCCGACAGGCTCCACGCCTTCGGCAAGGGCGCGGCCGACGAAGGCTTCCGGGTGATCATCGCCGGGGCCGGCGGCGCGGCGCACCTGCCGGGCATGGTCGCGGCGCTGACCCACCTGCCGGTGCTGGGCGTGCCGGTGCAGTCCAAGGCGCTGAGCGGGCAGGACAGCCTGCTGTCGATCGTGCAGATGCCCGCCGGCATCCCCGTGGGCACGCTCGCCATCGGCGAGGCCGGAGCTACCAATGCCGGCATCCTGGCCGCATCGATCCTGGCCCTGACCGACCCGGACCTTGCCGAACGCCTCAAGGCCTACCGCGCGGCGCAGACCGGGGCGGTGGCCGAAAAGCCCGCCAAGCAATAAGGCGGCAACGGCGATGACCCTCCCGGCCCTGCCCGCAGGCAGCACCATCGGCATCCTTGGCGGGGGCCAGCTGGGGCGGATGATCGCGATGGCGGCGGCGCAGCTGGGCTATCGCTGCCACATCTACGCGCCGGAAAAGGACAGCGTGGCGGCCGAGATTTCCGCCTCGTTCACCTGTGCCGGCTGGCATGACCGCAAGGCCATGGCCGAATTCGCCGCCGCCTGCGACGTGGTCACCTACGAATTCGAGAACGTGCCGGTGGCCCCGCTGGCGGCCTTTTCCGGTGGCCAGCTGGCCCCCGGTACCGCCGCGCTGGAAGTGGCGCAGGACCGGTACCGCGAGAAGCGCTTCATCGAGCAGCTTGGCGGCACGCCCGCTCCCTATGCCCCGATCGACCACGAGACCGAGATGGCAGCGGCGCTGGGCCGGGTGGGTGTGCCCGGCATCCTCAAGACCCGGCGCGACGGATACGACGGCAAGGGCCAGTGGCGCATCGACAGCGCAGCGGGCGCGGCCGGCCTGCGGGTGCCGGAAAGCGGCCTGGTCTATGAAGGACTGGTCCATTTCGAGTGCGAGTTCTCGGTCATCCTGGTGCGCAGCCGGGCAGGCGAGGTGCGGTTCTGGGATTCGGCCCGCAACACCCACACCGGCGGCATCCTGTCGAAGAGCGAGCTGCCGGCGCCCCCGATCGTGGCTGGCCAGGTCCCGGCGGCACGCGAGCTGGCGAAGAAGGCTGCCGACGCGCTGGATTATGTCGGCGTGCTGACGCTGGAATTCTTCGCCACGGCCAATGGCCCGGTGTTCAACGAGATGGCGCCGCGCGTCCACAACTCCGGCCACTGGACGATCGAGGGCGCGGTCACCAGCCAGTTCGAGAACCATGTGCGCGCGATCTGCGGGCTGCCGCTGGGCGATACCGCCAGCATCGCCCCCACGATCGTGATGGACAACCTGATTGGCGCGGGCGCGCTGGACATTGCCCGTCACCTGGCGAACCCCGCCGCCCACCTCCACCTCTACGGCAAGACCGAGGCCCGCGACGGCCGCAAGATGGGCCACATCACCTATGTCGGGTGAGCGCCCCACACCGCGCGAAGTCCTGTTCATCGTCGCCCGTGCGACCAACGGCTGCATCGCGGCCAGTGGCGACGTGCCGTGGAAGATCAGGGCGGACCTGAAGCGCTTCAAGGCGATCACCATGCATATGCCGATGGTGATGGGCCGCAAGACCTTCGAGAGCCTGCCGGGCCTCCTGCCCGGCCGCCGCCACATCGTGATAACCCGCAACCGGGAATGGCAGGCCGCAGGTGCCGAAGTGGTCCATTCCGCCGAAGAAGCCCACGCCCTTGCCGGGCCGGGCTCCTACTCGGTGATCGGCGGGGCGGAGATCTTCGCGCTGATGGACGATTACGCCACCCGCTGGGAAATCACCGAAGTGCACGAGGATACCGAAGGCGAGGTGTTCATGCCGCTGCCCGACCCGGGCG
>CAZTED010000237.1:0-3031 GCA_964612175.1 uncultured Sphingomonadaceae bacterium | reverse complement strand
GAAGGCGACAGCCTTGCCACGGATGCCATCATTCTGGAACTAGACGCTTGAACGACTGAAAGGTTGAACCGATGAAGATCCTCGTCCCCGTGAAGCGGGTGATTGATTACAACGTAAAGCCCCGCGTCAAGGCCGACGGCACCGGGGTCGATCTCGCCAACGTGAAGATGAGCATGAACCCGTTCGACGAGATCGCGGTTGAAGAAGCCATCCGCCTGCGCGAAGCGGGCCATGCGACCGAGATCATCGCCGTATCCGTCGGCCCGGCGAAGGCCCAGGAAACGTTGCGCACGGCGCTGGCAATGGGCGCGGACCGGGCGATCCTTGTCGAAAGCGACGATGAAGTCGAACCGCTGGCCGTGGCCAAGCTGCTCAAGGCAATTGCCGACGAGGAAGCACCCGGCCTCGTGCTGCTGGGCAAGCAGGCGATCGACGATGACAGCAACCAGACCGGGCAGATGCTGGCGGCCCTGATGAACCGGCCGCAAGGCACCTTTGCCAGCAAGGTGGCGTTCGAGGGCGATGCGGTCAGCGTGACGCGCGAAGTCGATGGCGGGCTCGAAACCGTCCGGCTGGCGCTTCCGGCCATCATCACGACCGACCTCCGGCTGAACGAGCCGCGCTATGCCAGCCTGCCCAACATCATGAAGGCCAAGTCCAAGCCGCTGGCGGTGAAATCCCCCGCCGATTTCGGCGTGGACACCGCGCCCCGCCTCAAGACCCTGAAAGTGACCGAGCCGCCGGTGCGGCAGGCCGGTGAACTGGTGGCCGATGTCGATGCCCTGGTCGCCAAACTCAAAGCATTGGGAGTTGCCGCATGACCGCCCTTGTCCTTGCCGAACACGCCGAAGGCCGCGTGGCCGATGCCACCCTTGCCGCCGTTACCGCCGCCAGCAAGCTGGGCGGTCCGGTCCACGTCCTCGTCGCCGGGGACGGTGCTGAAGCGTCCGCCGCTGCCGATGCCGCAGCGAAGATCGCGGGCGTGGAGAAGGTGCTGCTCGCCTCCGATCCGGCCTATGCCCATAACCTTCCCGAAAACGTCGCCCCGCTTATTGCCGGGCTGATGTCCGGGTATGACGCCCTGCTTGCCGCTGCCACCACGACCGGCAAGAACATCGCGCCGCGCGTGGCGGCCATGCTGGACGTGATGCAGGTTTCGGAAATCATCAGCGTCGAAGGCCCCCGCACCTTCTCCCGCCCGATCTACGCCGGCAATGCCATTGCCACCGTGGAATCGAGCGATGCGAAGCTGGTCATCACCGCTCGCGGAACCTCTTTCGAGAAGGCCTCGCCCGAAGGCGGGTCCGCAGCCGTCGTGGCGGTTTCGGGCCCATCCGACGCCGGCCAGTCGACGTTCCTGGGGCTTGATGGCACCAAGAGCGAGCGCCCCGAACTCACCAGTGCCGCGGTGATCGTCTCGGGCGGCCGGGCGCTCAAGGATGCCGAAACCTTCGAACAGGTCATCACCCCGCTTGCCGACAAGCTGGGTGCCGCGATCGGCGCCAGCCGCGCGGCGGTGGACGCGGGCTATGTCCCCAACGATTACCAGGTCGGCCAGACCGGCAAGATCGTGGCCCCGCAGGTCTACATCGCGGTAGGCATTTCGGGTGCGATCCAGCACCTGGCGGGGATGAAGGATTCCAAGGTGATCGTGGCGATCAACAAGGACCCGGATGCCCCGATCTTCCAGGTAGCCGACATCGGGCTGGTAGCGGACCTGTTCAAGGCCGTGCCCGAACTGACCGAGAAGCTGTAACCAGCAGCACAAAGCCCCGGCCGCGCCCACCGGCGTGGCCGGGCGCCGGGCCAGCCGGTTACATGCGGATCACGATCTTGCCCACGTGTTGCCGCGAAGCAAGGCAGGCCAGCGCTTCGCGCGCTTCGTCGAAACCGAAGATCTGGTCGATCCTGGGTTCGAAGCGCCCCCGCATGAGTTCCAGCAGGCCCGCAAGGTCGGCCCGGGAGCCCACCGAAACCCCGCGCACCGCACCCATGCTCGACATCAGCGGCAAGGGGCTTACCGTGGCGGTCGGGTTGTCGAGCAGGCCGATGAGGGCAATCTCGCCTTCCGGGGCCAGTGCTGCCATGGACCTGGGCAAGCTGCCCGCGCCGCCCACTTCCACCACCCGGTCCACGCCGCGCCCGCCCGTCAGCTCGCGCACGCGAACTTCCCATTCCGGATCAGCGACATAGTCCAGCACGTGGTCCGCACCCAGCTCGCGCAGGGTTGCCGCCTTTGCGTCGCTCGACGTCGTTGCGATGACCGACAATCCCATGGCCCGGGCGATCTGCAGCGCGAAGATCGATACGCCGCCGCTCCCCATCACCAGCACGCTGGCACCCGCTGCCAGTGGCGCGCCGCGCGTCAGGGCCGACCAGGCGGTGACCCCGGCACAGGGCAGGGTTGCGGCCTGTTCGAAAGTCACCTCGTCGGGAAGCGGCACCACTGCGTTCGCGGCAATCGCCACATACTCGGCCAGCACGCCATCGACCGCGCCGCCAAGGTCGGTCGCGATCTGCGCCGGGTCGTATCGGCCGTCGATCCATCCCGGGCGGAAGGGCAGCACAACCCGCATGCCCGGGGCCAGGCCCTCGACCGCGGAACCGCAGGCCACGATCTCACCGGCGCCATCCGACAGCGGGATGATTCCGGGCCTGGGGCCATAGGGTTGCGGGCCGAACACCATCATCAGGTCGCGGGCATTGAGCGACGCGGCACGGATGCGAACCAGCACCTGGTCCGGCGCGGCGACCGGCTGGTCCTCTTCGCACAGCACGAGGTTGTCGAGCGAACCGGGTTCGCGCAGTCGATAAAGTTGCATCGGGATGCTCCATCGGGGGCGGGGCCGCCACATTTTGCCATGATACCTGCTGCATGGCTGGAGTCGGCTTAACTTGGTATAACAACCCTTGGCAAGTATCGCCGGGTGGCATGGTGCAGGATGGTGCGGGCGGTGGGACTCGAACCCACACGAGCAAGGCTCAGGGGATTTTAAGTCCCCGGCGTCTACCATTCCGCCACGCCCGCGAA
>CAZTED010000236.1:0-3057 GCA_964612175.1 uncultured Sphingomonadaceae bacterium | reverse complement strand
GAGCACACCCTTCACACGGGTGGGGTCACAGGTTCAATCCCTGTCGCGCCCACCAGTTTCGACTGGCCCCAGCAAACCGGCAGTCCGGCTCCGATCCGATAGGCCCTGCCGCCTTTCCTTGCCCGGACCCATCACCCTTCAGCGCCAGCAGAAGGCGCGCTGGCCGGGTGCGCCCAGCCATTCGCCGGTCACGCCCCAGACCTGCGCGATTGCCCCAGCCGACAGCACCAGCTCCGGCGGGCCAAGGCCGGCGATGCGGCCCTGCTGCAGCACCACCACCCGGTCGGCATGGTTCATCGCGGCGGCAAGGTCGTGCAGGACCAGCGCCACGGCCTTGTCCGCTTCCGCCAGCTGCCGGAAGTGGGCCAGCAGGCCCGCCTGGTGAGCAAGGTCGAGGTTGGCGAGCGGTTCGTCGGCAAGGATCACCTGCGGCTCGCCCGCCAGCACCCGCCCCAGCATGGACCGCGCCCGCTCCCCGCCAGATAGCGCCGACAGCGGCCGATCGGCGAGGTGCTCCAGCGACAGGGCCGCCAGCGCGGCCTCGACCGCTGCCTTGCCGGCTGCCGGGTCGTTCCCGTGCGGCAGGCGGCCGAGCGTGATCAGCGTGCGCACGTCAAGGTCCCAGGCAAGTTCCCCCTGCTGCGGCAGGAACCCGATCCGCCGCGCCCGATCCCGCCGGGAAAGGGTGGCCAGCGGCTCTCCGTCCAGCAGCACCTCGCCCCTCTGCGGGGCCAGCAACCCGGCGAGCACAGCCAGCAGGGTGGACTTGCCTGCACCGTTGGGGCCGCAGATGGCCGTGACCTTGCCCGGTTCCACCGGCAGGCTGGCATCGGCCAGCCGCCCTGCCATCGAGACTGCGCGCGCCTCCAGCATCATGCCAGCTCCCGCCGCATGCGCAGCAGCAGGTGGAGGAAGAACGGCGCACCCAGCAGGCTCAGCGCGATGCCCAGCCGCAGTTCCCCGCCCGCCAGGGGCAGCACGCGGCACAGGCAATCGGCCAGCAGCAGCAGCAGCCCGCCTGCCAGCGCCGATGGCAGCAAGCTCGACGATGGCCGCCGGTCGGTGAAGGGGCGCACCAGGTGCGGCACCACCAGCCCGACGAAGCCGATGATCCCGGCCACCGCCACCCCGCTTCCCACCACCAGGCCCGTGCCCGCGACCATCAGCCACAAGAGCCGCGCCGGATCGACGCCGAGCGAGCGGGCCGCCGCCTCGCCCAGCGTCAGCGCGTCGAGCGCCGGGGCCGCCCGCCACAGCACGCCCAGGCCCAGCAGCGTTAGCGGCAGGACCAGTTGCACCTCGCGCCAGCCACGGTCGGCAAGGGCGCCCATCAGCCAGGTGACGATCTCGCTCAGCGCAAAGGGATTGGGCGACAGGCTGATGGCAAGGCTGGTCAAGGCCCCGGCAAGGCTTGCCACCATCATCCCTGCCAGGGTGAACAGGGTAACGCCGCCGGTCCGGCCGGCGATAAGGGCCAGCAGCGCCATCCCTGCCCCTGCCCCCGCCAGAGCGAACAGCGGCAGGAGCAGGCCCTGCGCGGCATGGCCGGCTAAGAACGACAGCACCGCCCCCAGCGCCGCCATCGGCGCAATGCCGAACAGGCCCGGGTCGGCCAGCGGGTTGCGCAGGTACCCCTGCATCGCCGCCCCCGCCGCGCCAAGGCCGGCACCAAGGGTGATCGCCAGCAGGGCGCGCGGCAGGCGCAGCTCGATCAGGATCGCCGTGGCATTGGGCAGCGGCGGACCGAAGGGATCGATCCACACCTGCCCCGCCAGCAGCGACAGCGGGAGCGCCAGCAGCAAGGCCAGCGCCAGCAGCAGGGCAAGGCGCGGCGAACGCCCGCTCATCGCCTGCCCTCACGCGCCAGGCCATCGCGGATCTCAGCCAGCCGCGTGGCCGCCAGCGCGATGGTTGGCCCGCCGCAGAACAGCAGCCGCTGGTCGAAGGCGATGCGGGCAGTCTGCGGCAGGTGGCTGAGCACCGGGTGGCCGAGCGCAAGGCTCTCCATGCCAACATCTCCTGCCACCAGGATGGCCCTTGGTGGATCGGCAAGCATCCGTTCCAGCGACATCCGGTCACCCTGCCCGAACCCGCGGGCCCCGGCAAAATTGGCAAAGCCTGTGTGCCGCATGATTTCGACTGCCAGCGTTTCTTCGCCAGGGACCATGCCGCCCGATTGCCACAGGACCGCATCGACCGGCGCGGCACCGGAGGGGGGGCGCGCTGCCAGCAGGGCGGCGTCGATCCGTGCCACCAGCGCCTCGCCGCGTTCGGTCTGCCCGACCAGCGCAGCGATCTGCCGCACCTGCGCGCGGCCCTGCTCCACCGTTGCAGGCGCACCGAATGTCTCCAGCCGCAGGCCCATCCGGGCATAGGCCCGGCGGGTGGCCGGATCGATGAAGGCGGAACCGATCACGAGGTCAGGCGCCAGCGCCACCACTTCCTCCACCGTGCCGCGGGTCGCGGGGAGGGCTTGGGCGGTGGCCCGGTCCATCGATGAAGCGTGCGGGTCCTTGCTGTAGTGCGAGATTGCCAGCACCTGCCCCGGCTCCGCCACTTCCGCCAGGATCGCATCGGTACAAGGGTTGAGGCTGACGACCGTGGGCTTGGCCGGCGGCACTGATGGCGGCACGGGTGGTTGCGCGCACCCCGCAAGGCCGATCAGCACAAGCGCCGCCAGGGGCAAGGCGCGGCGCAGGTTCAAAGGCTCCACCTGATGCCCAGCCATGCCGAACGGCCCGGCTGGGCGTAGCCGGCAGCGGTCTGGTAGCGGGCCCCGGCCAGGTTCTCGACCCGGGCGTGGAGCTGCATCACGTCCGACAGTTCCCAGCTGCCGCGCACCGTGACCACCCGGTATCCCTCGAGGCGGACAGCGTTCGCTGCATCGTCAAAGGCAGGCGAAACGATCCGCAGGTCGGCAGCCAGCACCAGCGGATAGACAGGCTGCCACTGTGCCGACAGGGTGGTGGCATGCCGCGGCCGGCGGGGCAGGCTGTTGCCTCGCGTGGGCGAGCCGGGCGTCCGGTCATCCGTAGCCACCAGCGCATAGACGGCGGT
>CAZTED010000235.1:0-3078 GCA_964612175.1 uncultured Sphingomonadaceae bacterium | reverse complement strand
CCCATTTCACCGGCCCGATCGAGCAGGTGCCGCCGGCCTATTCCGCGATCAAGGTGGATGGCCGTCGCGCCTATGACCGGGCGCGGGCGGGGGAGGAGGTGGCCATGCCCACGCGGGCGGTGACCATCCATGCGCTGGACCTGGCGGGCGGTGGGGCGTTCGAATCCCTGGATTCCGCCTTTGCCACCAGCGCCGGGCGGCCTGATCCCTATGACCCGGCCGCCCCGCTGGAGCTGGCCGAGAGCGTTACCCTGATCGCCCATGTCTCCAAGGGCACCTATATCCGCAGCCTGGCGCGCGATATTGCCCATGCCCTTGGAACCTGTGGCCATGTCACCTGGCTGAGGCGCATCAAGGCCGGCCCGTTCCGCGAGGAGCAGGCGATTTCGCTGGACATGCTGGAGGAAATCGGTAAGGGCGCGCCACTTGAAGACCACCTCCTGCCGCTGGAGGCGGGGCTGGACGGCATCCCGGCCCTGACCCTCGATCCGGAAAGCGCGCAGGCGGTCCGCCAGGGCCGGGTCATTTCCGGATTGCCCCATCCCGACGGGCTCCATCTTGCAACGCTGGAAGGTATTCCGGTTGCCCTGATGGAACTTTGCGGGGGCACGGCCACGGTCGTGCGGGGGTTCAATATCGCATGATGCTGCGAAAGGTAGAGAAGACATGTCGGTAAGTCCCGAACGTAAGGCAGAAGTGATTTCGGAAAACGCCCGCGCCAAGGGCGATACCGGTTCCCCCGAAGTACAGGTGGCCATCCTGACCGAGCGGATCCGCAACCTGACCGACCACTTCAAGGACAACCACAAGGACAACCATTCCCGCCGTGGCCTGCTCAAGATGGTGAACAAGCGTCGCAGCCTGCTCGCCTATCTTAAGAGCAAGGACGTGGGCCGCTACAACGCCCTGATCCAGAAGCTGGGTCTGCGTAAGTAAGAGTTTCGGGAGGGCGGCCGGAAAGGCCGCCCTTTCGCTTTTGGCGCGATTTTTCCCTGAGGGGAGCCGCGCAGATGACAAGGTATCCTGTGCAATTCGGCGCAGGGGCCTCCTGGGGGCACCAACAAGGCCCCGCACCGTAACCGGGACGGACTACCCGGCAGCAAACCCCGTGCGCGCAATCTGGCGGCGCGGGTTCGAAGGAATACTATGTTCGACACCAAGACTGTATCGCTGGAGTGGGGCGGCAAGACCCTCACTCTGGAAACCGGGCGCATTGCCCGCCAGGCCGACGGCGCGGTTCTCGCGACCTACGGCGAAACCGTGGTTCTTTGCGCGGTGACCGCCGCCAAGAGCGTGAAGGACGGGCAGGATTTCTTCCCGCTCACCGTCCACTACCAGGAAAAGTTCTCCGCCGCCGGCCGCATCCCGGGTGGCTTCTTCAAGCGTGAACGCGGCGCGACCGAAAAGGAAACCCTGGTTTCCCGCCTGATCGACCGCCCGATCCGCCCGCTGTTCCCCGAAGGCTTCTACAACGAGATCAACGTGATCTGCCAGGTGCTGTCCTATGACGGCGAGACCGAGGCGGATATCGTGGCGATGGTGGCCGCTTCGGCTGCGCTGACCATTTCCGGCGTGCCCTTCATGGGCCCGATCGGCGCCGTGCGCGTGGGCTTCGTCGATGGCGAATATGTCCTCAATCCCAAGCAGGACCGCGCCCTTGAAGAAGGCCGCCTCGACCTGGTGGTTGCCGCCACGCAGGACGCGGTGATGATGGTCGAATCCGAAGCCAAGGAACTGACCGAGGAAGAAATGCTCGGCGCCGTGATGTTCGCGCACGAGGAAAGCCGCAAGGTCATCGGCGCGATCATCAAGCTGGCCGAACAGGCAGCCAAGGATCCCTGGACCATCGACACGTCGGACAACACCGCCGACATGAAGAAGACGCTGAAGGACCTGATCGGCAAGGACATTGCCGCAGCCTACAAGCTGACCGACAAGTCCGCCCGCTCCAACGCGCTGAACGAAGCCCGCGCCAAGGCCAAGGAAGCCTTCGCTTCCGAAGGCGGGCAGACGCAGATGGTTGCCGGCAAGCTGGTCAAGAAGATCGAAGCGGAAATCGTGCGTACCGCCATCCTCAAGGACGGCCAGCGCATCGACGGTCGCAAGCTCGACCAGGTCCGCCCGATCGAGGCGATGGTCGGCTTCCTGCCGCGCACCCACGGTTCGTCGCTGTTCACCCGCGGCGAGACGCAGGCGATCTGCACCACCACGCTGGGCACCAAGGAAAGCGAGCAGATGATCGACGGGCTGGAGGGCCTCTCCTACCAGTCGTTCATGCTGCACTACAACTTCCCGCCTTATTCGGTGGGCGAGGTCGGCCGCTTCGGTGCGCCGGGCCGCCGCGAAGTGGGCCACGGCAAGCTTGCCTGGCGCGCGCTGCACCCGGTGCTGCCCGCCAAGGAAGACTTCCCCTATACCATCCGCATCCTGTCCGACATCACCGAGAGCAACGGCTCCTCGTCGATGGCGACCGTGTGCGGCGGCTGCCTGTCGATGATGGATGCCGGCGTGCCGATTGCGCGCCCGGTCTCCGGCATCGCCATGGGCCTGATCCTGGAAGGTGACGATTTCGCCGTGCTGTCCGACATCCTGGGTGACGAAGATCACCTGGGCGACATGGACTTCAAGGTGGCCGGCACCGAAGCGGGCATCACCACCATGCAGATGGACATCAAGGTTGCCGGCATCACGCAGGAAATCATGGCCAAGGCGCTGGAACAGGCCAAGGCCGGCCGCACCCACATCCTGGGTGAAATGCAGAAGGCGCTGGGCTCTGCCCGCACCGAGCTGTCGGCCCATGCCCCGCGCATCGTCACGATGCAGATCGACAAGTCCAAGATCCGCGACGTGATCGGCACCGGCGGCAAGGTGATCCGCGAAATCGTGGCCGAGACCGGCGCCAAGGTCGACATCGACGACGAAGGCGTGATCAAGATCTCCTCGTCCGACCTTGCCCAGATCGAAGCCGCCAAGGCATGGATCTCCGGCATCGTGGAAGAGGCCGAAGTGGGCAAGATCTACAACGGCAAGGTCGTCAACATCGTCGATTTCGGCGCCTTCGTGAACTTCATGGGCGGC
>CAZTED010000234.1:0-3139 GCA_964612175.1 uncultured Sphingomonadaceae bacterium | reverse complement strand
CGGTGGAGGACAAGCCGCCGTATGACCGGTTCCGCGCCCGCCTGATGCTGCCGATCCAGGATGCGCGCGAACGGGTGATCGCATTCGGCGGGCGCGTGCTGGAAGACCGGGAGGGCGTGGCCAAGTACCTCAACAGCCCGGATACCCCGCTGTTCGACAAGGGCCGCACCCTCTACAATATCCACCGCGCCGGCCCGGCCAGCCGCAAGACCGGCCGGATCGTGGTGGTCGAAGGCTACATGGACGTGATTGCCCTGGCGGCAGCAGGGATCGATGATGCCGTTGCACCCATGGGCACCGCGCTGACCGAACGGCAGGTGGAACTGCTGTGGCGCATGGTCGACAAGCCGGTGCTGTGCTTCGACGGCGACAATGCCGGCAGGCGCGCGGCGATGAAGGCGGCGGTGCGCGCCCTGCCCCTGCTGCGGCCCGGCCATTCGCTGCAGATCGTACAACTGCCCGCCGGGCAGGACCCTGACGACGTGGTCAGGAAGCAGGGCAAGGCAGCGATGGAAGCATTGCTGGCCAGCCCCATCCCCTTGCTGGACCTTGTTTGGGAGCAGGAGCGCGACGCGCTGCCCCTCACCTCGCCCGAGGACAAGGCCGGTCTCAAGGAACGCCTCGTCGCCCATGCAGAGGCGATCCAGCATCCCGATATCAAGGCGCTCTATCGCCGCGAGTGGCTGGACCGCTATTCCGCCTTCGCCTTCCCGCCGCGCGAATCCCGGCAGGGTGACTTCCGCAAGGATGCGCCCCGCAACACTGGCAGGAAGGGCCAGCGCTGGCAGGACGCGCCCCAGCAGCAGTCGCCACAGATAACGGAGCGCCTGCGCCGCGCCACCCGGGCCAGCGTGCGCGACATGCTGGCGCAGTCGGTGCTCGCCGGCCTTGCCCGCTATCCCGACCAGGTGGAGGTCCATGCCGAACAGCTGCTGCGCCTTGCCGCATCCATGCCCGAAACCGGGCAGGCGGTGGATTTCCTGCTCGATGCGGCCGAAAGCGCTGGCCCTGCCCTTGAAGGGGCGGGAATCGCGCCCATATCGGCACCAGGCATCCTGCCTCCGTCGCCGGATAACACCCGTTTCACCTTCCTTGTCGAAGGTTCCGATCCGGACGACGCGCGTCAGGACCTGGCCGAAGCGATTGCCCTGCTCGTGGAACGACCCGGGCTGGAGGAGGCTATAGCTGCGGCCACAGCCCGCTTCGATACGGATCCGGAAGGCGCGTTTGCCGAGCAGCAACGCTTGCGCAAACGAAAGCTGGAAATAGAGGAACGTATCGGGCAAATGGCACGCAAACGCGCCGCCGCAAGTGCGGAGCGCAAGGGACATACCGCCGGGGGCACGGATACAGGCACCGGCGACAAGGAAACGGATTGAAAGCCAGATGGCGGCCGAAGACACCACGCAAACCGATGATGCCCCGCTGATCGACCTCAACGAAGCGTCGATCAAGAAGCTCCTCTCCAAGGCCCGCCGCCGCGGGTACATCACCTATGACGAGCTGAACGACGCCCTGCCCTCGGACCAGATGAGCCCCGACCAGATCGAGGACATCCAGACCGCCATTTCCGAAATGGGCGTGCAGATCGTCGAGAGCGACGAGGATGCGGCCGATGAGGAAGGCGAAGGCGGCAGCGATGATGCGCAGGCAGCCGACGACGAGGCCGACGACGAGGCTGACGAGGACAAGAACGTCCCCGAGAAGAAGCGCACCGTTGGCGTGGGCGAACGCACCGATGATCCGGTGCGCATGTACCTGCGCGAGATGGGCGCGGTGGAACTGCTCAGCCGCGAGGGCGAAATCGCCATCGCCAAGCGGATCGAGGCCGGTCGCGACACCATGATCATGGGGCTGTGCGAAAGCCCGATTACCTTCCACGCCATCATCATGTGGTCCGAAGCGCTCAACAACGGCGAGATGCAGCTGCGCGAGATCCTCGATCTTGACGCCATGCTGTCCAAGGAGCCGCCCGTCGACAAGATGGAGGAAGGCGCCGAGGACGACGATGACGACGGCGAGATCTCGGAAGCCACCGCCGGCCCCACCATCCGCGACGATGACGAGGTGGAGGAAGAGGAAGAAGAGGAAGAGGAGCTCGACGAGGACGGCGAGCCCCGCACCCGCCGCCGCGAGGAAGAGGACGAGGAGGACAACACCATGTCCCTCGCCCAGATGGAGGCCGCCCTCAAGCCCGAGGCGCTGGAGCGGTTCGCCCGCATCACCGACCTGTTCAAGAAGTTCGAGAAGCTGCAGGCCGAGCGCGTCGACGTGCTGGGCCGCGGCGACGACTTCCCCAAGGCCAAGGAAAACAAGTACGAGGAGCTGCGCGAGCAGCTGACCGCCGAGGTCGAGAGCGTGCAGTTCCACGCCACCAAGATCGAATACCTGGTGGACAACCTCTATGCCTTCAACCGCCGCCTGACCGCGCTGGGCGGGCAGATGCTGCGCCTGGCCGAACGCCACAAGGTGAAGCGCGCCGACTTCCTGACCGGCTATGTCGGCAACGAGCTGGACGAAGCCTGGCTCGCCAGCATGGCGAAGAAGGACAAGAAGTGGGCCGCCTTCGCCGAGAAGGAAGCCGACGGCGTGGAGCGCATCCGCGCCGAGATCGCCGACATTGCCGCTGCCACCGGCATGAGCCTCAACGAATTCCGCCGCATCGTGAACATGGTGCAGAAGGGCGAGCGCGAGGCGCGCATTGCCAAGAAGGAAATGGTCGAGGCGAACCTCAGGCTGGTGATCTCGATCGCCAAGAAATACACCAACCGCGGCCTGCAGTTCCTGGACCTCATCCAGGAAGGCAACATCGGCCTGATGAAGGCGGTCGACAAGTTCGAGTATCGCCGCGGCTACAAGTTCAGCACTTATGCCACATGGTGGATCCGGCAGGCGATCACCCGCTCGATCGCAGACCAGGCCCGCACCATCCGCATCCCGGTCCACATGATCGAGACGATCAACAAGCTGGTGCGCACCAGCCGCCAGTTCCTGCACGAGCAGGGCCGCGAGCCGACGCCGGAGGAAATGGCCGAGCGCCTTTCCATGCCGCTCGAAAAGGTCCGCAAGGTGATGAAGATCGCCAAGGAGCCGATCAGCCTCGAAACGCCGATCGGCGACGAGGAGGACAGCCACCTCG
>CAZTED010000233.1:0-3140 GCA_964612175.1 uncultured Sphingomonadaceae bacterium | reverse complement strand
CATTCCCAGATGATGCGGGTCATTTCATCGCCATCGATCTCGACGATCGGGTTCACAACTTTGATCTTGGCCATCCGGGCGTTCCTTGGCTGAGTGGATTCCCACGCGGGACTGTGCGCGCGTCTTAGCAGCGGATCGGGCGGGTGCAAGAGAGGGACGGATGTCAGGCCGGCAGGGGCACGCGCGTCCGATCCATCAGCAGGCCGGCCAGCGCGGGTACGGCACCCATGATGCGCAGCGCGGCAGGCTGGGCGAGCGGGCTTTCGGCTAGCCTGCGGGCAAGGCCGGCAAGTCGCAGCGGACCGCGCGCGGCACGGGCGAAATCGCGCTGGAAGGCGGGGGCTGCCGCTCCTCCCCCGGCCAGGCAGGCGCGTGCCGCAGCCGTGCCGCTGGCAAGTGCAATGCCCATGCCCTCGCCGGCCAGAGAGGGGATGACGGCTGCCTGGTCTCCCATGCGGAACAGGCCGGGCACGGTCTGGCGGGCGATCCAGCCATAGGGAACCGCGCCAAGGCCATCGATCCGTGCCGCCTCCCACCCGGGTTCCAGCCGGGCGGCAAAGGCGGGATGGGCACGGGCAAGGCCGGCAAGAAGGGCTTGCGGGTCTCCTCCTGCCCCCACCAGCAGCGACTTGCGAAGGGCGAGGCACAGGTTGGCCGTGCCATCCTCCTGCAGCACGATGCCGGCATAGCCGCCATCGAACAGGTGGAGTTCGATCGTCCCGTCCAGTTCCTGCGCCAGTGCCGCTGAAGGCGCCAGCCGCAGGCGCAACCCCAGCGCAGGGTCGGCTGCTGTCCGGGGCCGCAGGGCACCGCGCAGGTCGTGCTTGCCGGTGGCAAGGAACAGCGCCGCGCCGTGCCAGTCATGCTTCTGGCCGACGGCGGTGGTGCCTTCGATGCGGCGGACCGTATCGATCGCCAGCTGAGCCCCGCATGCCAGCGCGCGGCGGCGCAGGGCATTGTCCAGCGTCCTGCGCGACAGGCCCCATGCCGGGGCTGGCAAGGGTGCACGGGCGATCCGGCTACCGGCGAACAGCGCAAGGCGCATGACCCAGTGGGCGCCAAGGGCCTGCGGATTGATGCCCAGACCGGCCAGCTGGGCCGCTGTCCGCCAGCTCAGGAACCCGCCGCACAGCGCGTCGCCTGCTTGCGCCTGGCGGTCAATCAGCAGCGGCTGCGCGCCCGCCTGCGCAAGGGTGATGGCAGCGGCGCAGCCCGCCGGTCCCGCGCCAAGGATCAACGGATGCGGGTGACGCATAGCCGGAACGGAAAGAACCGCTCTACCCTGGCGCTGCGGATGCCGGCATCGGCCAGCATGGCCTGCCATTCACCGGGGCGGAAGGCGCGGGCGATGGAGGTCTGCCCATCCTGCCGAACGATCGGGTGGACCCCCATCAGCCGCGCCAGCACAGGGTAGCCAAGATAACTGAGCGTGTGGCGGTGCAGGTCGTTCACCAGCCAGCCGCGGGCCGCTTCCTGCTCCATGAAGCGCAGGAAGCGGTCGATCTCGTCCGGCTCCATATGGTGGGTGACGAGGCTGGAAACCACGCAATCGAAGCCCTGCCCGGCAAAGTCGGCATAGTCCCCGGTGACATAGGTGATCGGGATGGCCGGATCTGTCGCCTGCGTGGCTATGGCAAGGCTGCGGGGGTCGAGGTCGACACCAACCAGCCTTGCCCGCTTGTTCCGGGCCATGGCCCAGCGGGCGATCCTTCGCAGCATGTCGCCATGGCCGAAGCCGACATCGAGCAGCGCGAATTCGTCGCGCCCGGCCAGCGCCTCGTCGAGGAAGGCCAGGGTGGGGCGCGCCGCCATGGTGGCGGTGTTGACGCGGGCGAGGTCCGCCAGCACTGCGCGATAGATTGCCTCTGGCAGCGCGGCATCGTCCATCAGTTCCCGGGTGATGCGCCGTTCAGCCAGCATGGCCGTCGATCCAGCCGAAATGCAGCCCTTCCAGCGCTAGCCCCGGTCCGAAGGCAAGGGCCACGCCCGTTCGTGGCCGGTCGCGCATCAGTCGTTCCAGCACGAACAACACGGTGGCCGAGGACATGTTGCCACAATCGGCCAGCACCCCGCGTGATGCGGCCAGCTTTTCCGGTGACAGGCCAAGCCCGCGCTCCACCGCGTCGAGAATCGAGCGCCCGCCGGGATGCACCGCCCATGCCGCGATCCCGGCGGGCGGGCTATCGCCGCAGATCGCGCTGGCCAGTTCCGGCCCCTCCAGCGCCGCCGCCAGCCGGGCAGGGACAGCGCCCGACAGGTGCATGGCAAAGCCGGTGTCGCCGATGGTCCAGGTGATCAGTCCGGCACTGTCTTCCAGCACCCGCGAGAGGCCGCGGCCGAGCGCCAGGCCTTCGCCATCCGCGCTGACGATGGCCGCCGCCGCGCCATCGGCAAATTGCCGCATGGCCAGCAAGGCCTCGATATCGCCGGTCTGCTGCAAGTGGAGCGTACACAGTTCCACCGCCACCACCAGCACCCGAGCTTGCGGTTGCGATCGCACGATATGTGCTGCGCTGCGCAGCGCCGTGACCCCGGCATAGCAGCCCATGAAGCCGATCGAGAGACGCTCCACATCGGCTGCAAGTCCCAGCCTTCGCGCAATCACCTGGTCGAGGCCGGGCGCAAGAAAGCCGGTGCAGCTGGCCACCACAAGGTGCGTGATGCCATTGGTCCGCGGCAGTCCGGCGATGGCCGAGAGGGCGAGGTCCGGCGCGCTTTGCGCAAACAGGGCCATGCGCCGGGCGGTGGATGGGAACGTCGCTGTATCGTAGAACTGGCCAGCATCTGGTCGACCATGCTGCCCGTCGAGCACGCTGTAGCGCGCCGCGATCCCGGCGCGTCCGGCCATGCGTTCAAGCAGCGCCAGCTGGTGCGGATCGGCAACCTGCGCGACGGCCCAGCGCCGGTAATGGTCCTCGATCTGACCGGCCGGGAGCGCAGTGGCAAGCGCTTCTATGCGCGGAATGGGACCCGGATCCGCCATGGTGCTTCATAGCAAGTCTCGGCCACCGCGATAGTTCCTTAAGGTCCATGGTGGCGCATCCGGCGGAGGCTGGTGTGACACCCGGCCGCTTGCCGCCAAAGCAAAAGCCCGCCGCAATCGCGACGGGCCTTGGATGATCGGCAGATCAAGGATCAGC
>CAZTED010000232.1:1259-3146 GCA_964612175.1 uncultured Sphingomonadaceae bacterium | reverse complement strand
GAAAGCCTGTTCACCAGCAGCGATCCGCACCTCCACCGCAACAAGCAGGCCGCGCTGCACATCATGCGCGAGCTCCTGCAGTGCAACCAGTGGGACCGCGCCGGCGAGTGGCTGACCGATCGCTACATCCAGCACAACCCGCTTGCCCGCTCGGGCCTGGAAGGCGTGGTCAACTACTTCGTCAACGTCGCCCGCGTGCGGCCCACGCCCACCTGCGACCGGCTGGTGAGCCCGATCGTCTCGGTCCAGGCCGAAGGCGATTATGTGACCGTGGTGATCAAGCGCGAGCTGCCGATCCCGGGCGATCCCAACGGCGGCACCTATACCACCACCTGGTTCGATTCGTGGCGCTTCGTGGATGGCAAGGCAGACCAGCACTGGGATCCGGCCACCCTGCCCAATTACACCCCGCCGGCCGTGGCCGATGCCGATACGGCCCTGCGCGAGGCGAACGACCGCGCCGCGATCGAGCGGCTGATGTGGGATTATGTCCGCGCGATCGACACCTGGAATGCCGATGCCTATGCCGCCGTGTTCACCGAGAACGGCAGCTTCGGCAACACCCGCGGGCGCGACGCGCTGCGTTCGATGGTCAGTGGCATGGCCGCCAACCGCAACGCGCAATCGCCCACGCTGCACCACGTGATGAGCAACCAGACGATCGATTTCGTCAATCCCAACCGCGCCGTGGTCCGCTATTACTGGCAGACGGTGACCCGCGGTGTGCCCGCCGGTCCGCGACCGGACATCCTGGCCCAGGGCTGGGGCGAGGACGTGGTCATCAAGCAGAACGGCCGCTGGCTGATCCAGAGCCGCAACGTCGCCCCCGATTGACGGGACCGGTTGACTGGGCCGGCGCCGCTGCGCCGCGCGCGTGCTAGCTCCGCCGGAAGAAGCGCGAGATGTCGAACCAGACATCCCGCGTTTCGCCGGTGGCCGGGTGGCGCGTGGCCAGCACATCATAGGGCGTACCGTTGACCAGGTGCAGTTCGCGCCCCTCGACCACCAGGCCGAGCAGGCGCAGGACCTCGTCCTGCTGCTCCTGGCTGTAGACGACATAGGCATCGTCCGGCCCGGTGCCGCCGGCGCTGGCCACGATCGTCGGCGGGTCCGGCGGGAGCAGGCAGCCGGACAGCGCGGGCAGCAGTGCCCCCGCCACGAGCAGCGCCAGCCCCCGCCCTAGACCCTGACGACGGTGTCTTGACCCACCCTGACGGAGCCGATTTTGTTCTGTGGCAAGGCGCGAGGAGTGAGCGATGCCGAAGCATCGTGATCGACGAGCAACGCTATCCACGGGGCAAAATCGGCCCGCCCCAACGGGGTTGGGCAGGGAAAGCCCGTCGACAGCGTTACAGCCCTTGCAGGGGCAACCAGCCCCTGCTGCACGCTGCGCCTTGACACGGGCTTTCCCTGCCCAATCAGGGCGGGCCAAGACACCGTCGTCAGGGTCTGTCATCATCAGGCAACAGTCGCCTTGACGATCTTGCCGGGCGAACGCGGCGGCTCGCCCTTGGGCAGGGCGTCGACATGCTCCATGCCGCTGACCACTTCGCCCCACACCGTGTACTGGCGGTCGAGGAAGCGGGCATCGTCGAAGCAGATGAAGAACTGCGAATTGGCCGAGTGCGGGGCGCTGGTGCGCGCCATCGAGCACACGCCGCGCACGTGCGGGTGATCGTTGAATTCGGCCTGCAGGTCCGGCTTGTCGCTGCCGCTCATGCCGGTGCCGGTGGGATCGCCGCCCTGGGCCATGAAGCCCGGGATCACGCGGTGGAACACCACGCCATCATAGAACCCTTCGCCCACCAGTTCCTTGATCCGGGCGACATGGCCCGGGGCCAGGTCCGGACGCAGCTTGATGACCACATCGCCGCCCTCCCCGTTGCC
>CAZTED010000232.1:0-1159 GCA_964612175.1 uncultured Sphingomonadaceae bacterium | reverse complement strand
TGACCGGCGAGGTGATCGCCGAACTCAACGACTATGTCCGCGAGGACATGATCGAGGCCCTGCCGGCAGCCGCGGTGGCCGAGATCGCCGAACAGCTCGACACCGACGACGCGGTGCAGCTGATCGAGGACCTCGACGATGCCGACCAGCAGGCCGTGCTGGCCGAGCTGGCCCCGGAAGACCGCGCCGCCATCGAAAGCGCGCTCGCCTATCCGGAGGAGAGCGCCGGCCGCCTGATGCAGCGCGAGCTGGTGGCCGTGCCCGATACGATGACCGTGGGCGGCCTGATCGACTACCTGCGCGAGCATGACGACCTGACCACCGAGTTCTGGGAAGTCTTCGTGGTCGATCATCGCCACCACCCGGTCGGCACCTGCCAGCTCTCGTGGATCCTGCGCACCCCGCGCCACATCCCGCTGACGGACGTGATGAAGCGCGACCAGACGCTGATCCCGACCGACATGGACCAGGAGGAAGTGGCGCTCCGGTTCCAGAAGTACGGCCTCATCTCCGCCGCCGTGGTGGACGATAGCGGCCGGCTGGTGGGCCAGCTGACGGTCGACGACATCGTCCACATCATCCAGGAGGAAGCGGGCGAGGACGCCCTGCTGATGAGCGGCGCGGGCGATGGCGACATCAACGAGCCGATCCGCGATGCCTATTCCAGCCGCGTGCGCTGGCTGGTGGCAAACCTGCTCACCGCCTCGCTCAGCGCCGCGATCATCTTCCTGTTCGGCGGCACGATCGAGCAACTGGTGGCGCTGGCCGCGCTTGCCCCGGTGGTCGCCTCCATCGGCGGCAATGCCGGCACCCAGACCATGGCGGTCACCGTGCGCGCCATCGCCACCAACCAGCTGACCCGGTCCAACACCCGCCGCATCGTGTGGCGCGAGATGCGCGTGGCGCTGGCCAATGGCGTGACGATCGCGCTGCTGGCCGGCATCGTGGTGGCCGTAGCGCTCAGCTTCTGGCTGGGCGGCGCGCTGTCCGTGCAGCTTGGGCTGGTGATCGCCGCGGCCATGGTCATCAACATCGTCACCGCCGGGCTTGCCGGGGTGGCCGTGCCGGTGATGCTCGACCGGCTGGACCAGGACCCGGCGGTCGCCTCCAGCGTGTTCGTGACCATGATCACCGATTCGATGGGCTTCCTGGTATTCCT
>CAZTED010000231.1:0-3154 GCA_964612175.1 uncultured Sphingomonadaceae bacterium | reverse complement strand
ATCCGGTGACCACCATCGGCCTGCACCGCTTCTACCGCTGGACCGGCGCCAACGGCCGCCCCGGTGCCTTTACCGCCAGCTATGCCGGGGGCGAGGCCCTGCCGGCCTTCAACCTCGGCAACCCCGGCAGCCGCGGCAACCCTGCGCGGGCCATGGCCTCGGCCAGCTACGATGCGGGGCTTTCCGCCGCTGCCCGGCCCCTGCCCGGCGCGCCCGATGCCGGCGCCCTGCCTGCCGCGAGTGCTGCGGCCTATGGGGCGGTTTCCGGGTCGAGGCTTGCCGAACCGGCGGCGCAGGCGCCCCTCCTGCCGCAATCGGGCGCGGTGCTGGAACAGCACGCACGCAGCGGCCAGTGGCTGCGCCAGCCCTGAGGACACGCCGCAAGGGCCGGCGCGCAACACGGTCAACAAAGCGGAAACCATGCTGTCAAACCTTCGCTTAGTGCCGGGGCGCTAGGGGAGGTTTCGCAGGCGCACGGTCGCGCCGGCCAACAAGCAGGATGCCCGCCCATGTCGATCCGTTTCGCAGCCCCCCGGCACGCGATCCGCAACCGGATGGAAGACACCGCCGCCCGAATCGCCTGCATCGTTGCCGCCAATGACAACCGGGCCAGCTACAACCGGGCCAATGACAGCCGGCACGACCATCCCGCCGAGGCCACGCTGGATGCCGCGCTTCGCCACTTTGCCCGCCACGGCATGGCCGCCGCGCAGCAGGCCCGCGCCCGTGCCCAGGCCGCCCGTGCCGAAGGCGACGAGCAGGGCTTTGCCTGGTGGCTCGAAATCTGCCGCGCGCTCGACCGGCGCATGGCCCGCGAGATCGACCGGCAGGCGATCTGACCCGCCCTTGAAGGGCGCTGGACTGGGGGCCGCGGGACCGGCCGAAGCCCTAGGTAAAGGTCGGTAAGCGCGCGGTTAACCATGCAGTGACTTTCCTCCGCTAGCCTGCAGGCTTCGAGGAGTAGTTGTTATCCCGAGCCTGGAAAACCTGCTTGCCGAGACGTTCGGCTTCGAACGTGGCGATGCCCGGATCCGCGCCGAACTGGCGCGCCGGATGCACGCGCGCCCGATCGGGCTGTTCACCAGTGCCGCCTGCGCCATGGCAACAGGTTGCGTCACCGTGGCGCTGGTGCCGCCTTCGCCGCTCGAATGGGTGGCGCTGGCGATGGTCATCGTTTCCGCTGCACGGGTGGTGATGGCCTATCTCGCCAGCGAGAGCGACGGCAAGGCAGGCGATCTTGCGCGCCAGCATGCCTGGGCGGGCGCACTCGTGTTTGCCGCGATCATCGGCCTTGCCGCCGCGCTGGCGCTGGTGACCGATGCCCCGCAGCACCTGCAACTGCTGCTTGTCGGCTATGCCATGACGCTGGGCGCGGGGATCGCGATGGGCAATGCCGGGCGGCCCCTGGTGGCCGTGGGGCAGCTCGTCTGCACCTTCCTGCCGATATGCATCGCCTGCCTGTGGATCGGCACCCTGCCGCTGCTGGTGCTGGCGCTGATCCTGCCGGCGCTGGCTGCCGGATTGACCTTCATTGCCTTCAACACCTTTGCCACCCTCTCGCGGCAGGTGCGCGCCGCGGGAGAGAGCGCCCGGCTGGCGAGCCAGATGCGCGAACAGGCGAGCACGGACCCGGTCACCGGGCTGGCCAACAGGTTCGGCTTCGAGGATGCGGCAAGGGGCCATCTGGCCCTGCACGATCCGCGATCGCACGTGGCCCTGTTCTGGCTGGACATCAGGCGGTTCAAGGAAATCAACGACATGATGGGCCACAACGCCGGTGACCAGGTGCTGCGCGAAGTGGCCGCGCGACTGCGCAAGCGGGTCCCGCCCGAGGCACGGGACCAGGCCATCGCCGCCCGCTTCGGCAGCGACGAATTCCTGCTGCTGGCCCGCCTGCCCTCGCGCCGGGCGGTCGAGCAGCTTGCCGACGACCTGTTTGCCGAGATGGACACACCGTTCCGCATCGCCGGCCAGCGCATCGAACGAGGGGCATCGATCGGCATCGCCATGCTCGGCAAGGACTGCCCCGATCTCGACCGCCTGATGCAGCACGCCGGCCTTGCGCTCTACCATGCCAAGATCGCTGGGCAGCGACAGGTGTGCTATTTTAACCCGGCGATGACCCGCGACCTTGCCCGCCGCCGGGAAATCGAGGCCGAACTGCGCGGCGCGATCCAGCGCGACGAACTGTCGATCTATTTCCAGCCGATCATCGATCTTGCCACCGGGCGCATCCGTGCATTCGAGGCGCTGGTGCGCTGGTTCCACCCGGAAAAGGGCGAACTGACGCCGGACGAATTCATCCCCGTGGCAGAGGATACCGGCCTCATCATCACGCTGGGCAACTGGATCACCCGGACGGCCGCGCGGGCCTGCGCCAGCTGGCCGGAAGACGTTCGGCTGGCGGTCAACCTCAGCCCCGCGCAGATCAGCGCGCCCGGCGCGGCGCTGGGCATCATCGCGGCGCTGAAGGATGCGCACCTCGATCCGGCCCGGCTGGAGCTGGAGGTGACCGAAAGCCTGTTCATGGAAGACAAGCACGAGACCACCGTGTTCATGGAGCAGCTCGCTGCCCAGGGCGTGAAGTTCGCGCTCGACGACTTCGGAACCGGCTATTCCTCGCTGCATTACATCAACAAGTACCCGTTCAGCACGATCAAGGTGGACCGCAGCTTCGTGTCCGGCCCCGCCACGGGGCTCAGGACCGAGGCGATCATCCGCGCCGTGGCCGAGATGGGCGCGACGCTGGGGATGGAGATCGTGGCCGAGGGGCTGGAGACGGCGGAACAGGTGGACGCGGTCCGCCGCGCCGGGTGCACGCTGGGCCAGGGCTACCACTTCAGCCGCGCCATGCCCGAACACCTCGCGCTGCGCCTGATCGAGGACGAGCGCAGGCTGGCAGGAAGGCTGCTGGCGGCAGGCTGAAGGGCAAGCGCCGGCCGCAACCCGGTCGCCTGTCGGACACGAACCGCACAATTATCGCTATTGCGAACTGTTATCATAATTAACCGGTATTTACGCGTCATTCGCGGTTGCAATGCCTGATTCGCACGCGTAGGGCGGTCAGGTAATGGATGGTCCCACCCCCAAGCGGTGCGCGGGTGGGCCTTGATATCGTTGCCTTTCGCGCCCGCGCAGCATGAAGGACCGGTAG
>CAZTED010000230.1:0-3157 GCA_964612175.1 uncultured Sphingomonadaceae bacterium | reverse complement strand
TCGATTACTGCGAGGAGCTGCGCGGCATGATTGCCGGCCAGTCCGCGCTTGGGGAGAGCGTGCGCGTGCTGCTCGACAAGAAGCCCGGCAAGGCAGCCGCCAAGCGGTGGGACTGGGTGCGCAAGGGTGCCCCTGTCATCGTCGAAGTCGGTCCGCGTGACATGGCCGAAGGCAAGGTTGCCGTGCTGCGCCGCGACGACCTGTGGAACGCCGAGAATGGCAAGCCCGCCTTCCAGTTCCTGACCCGCGAAGCGTTCTCCTCGCAGGCCCCGTCGCTGATCGAGGCCATCCAGCAGGCGCTGTTCAATGAAGCGCGCGAGCGGCGCGATGCGAACATTACCCGCGGCGTGACCACGATGGACGAGGTTGCCGCCCATTTTGCCGAGGACAAGCGCTATCCCGGCTGGCTGGAAGTGCAGTGGTCAAAACCCACCGGGGCCGCGCTGGATGCGGTGACCGAACGCCTCAAGGCGCTGAAGCTGACCATCCGCAACGTGCCGCGCGATGGTGCGCCGGCAGACGGCGCCTGCATCTTCACTGGCGCGCCGGCGGTGGAACGGATCCTCGTGGCGCGCGCCTACTGAGGCTGCTCCCCGCCCGATTGCAGGTCCTCGCGGAAGGCATCGATCGTGACATCGCGGCCAAGGAACTCGCGGATCAGCTCCTCTGCGGGGCGGGTGCCGCCCGGCGCAAGGATCGCCCTGCGATAGGCATCGGCAGTCTCAGGATTGCGCAGCCCCTCTGCCTCGAACCTGGTAAACAGGTCCGCGCCCACCACCCGCGACCACAGGTAGGTGTAGTAGAAGGCAGAGTAGCCATCCAGATGGCCGAACGAGGCCTGCATCTGGTCGTATTCGGGTGACGGGATCATGTCGTACTGGTTGCGCCATGTCCGGGCGGCCACGCCGAGGTCTGCCGGGACCGGAACGGTGTGGAATCCCAGTGAAACCTGCGAAAGTCCCAGCTGGCGCAATTCGGCCAGCCCGCGATTGAAGTGGCGCACGCGGTTCATCTTCTCGACCAGTTCCCGCGGGATCGTGTTGCCCTGCGCATCGCTGGCAAAGTTCGCCAGCGTTTCATAGTCGTAGACCCAGTTCTCCAGCATCTGCGAAGGCGCTTCGATCACGTCCCATTCCAGCGTCAGGAAGTTCTGGCCGAAGAAGCGCTGGCTCCCGCCGAACATGCCATGAATCATGTGGCCGAATTCGTGGAGCAGCGTGGTGACCTGTCCGTGTTCCATCAGGCCGGTTGAATGGTCACCCTTGGGCAGGTTCTGCACCAGAGCGCCGACCGGCACGTCGCCCGGAACACCGGGGTAGATGGGGATCATGTTGGCGTGGGTAAACTTGCCCGGGCGCGGGTGGTTGTCGAAATAGAACCGCCCGATCACCTGTCCTTCATCAACCATTTCCCAGGCTTCGACATCGGGATGCCATACGGCGGTATCCCACTGGCGGATCTCCACATCGAACAGGTCCTCGACAAGTTCCAGCACACCGTCGCGCACGTCGTTGTAGGCAAAATAGCGGCGTGCTTCCTGTGGATTGTAATCGAACAGGGCCTGCTGGGCCTGCGTGGAAACATAGCCCGATTGCCAGAACTCGATGCGTTCTGCCGCCGGATCGATCTGCTGCAGCACGGCCAGGTTGCGGGCATAGTCGCGCTCGGCTGCCGGAAGCGCCGCCTCGTATGTATCGGCCATCAGTTGCTGCACCCGTTCGGGGGTGCGGAGCATCTTGTCCTCTAGCGCCAGCTCGGCATAGCTGGACCGCCCGAGCAGCTGCGCCCGCTCTGCGCGCAGGGTGAAGATCTGGCGCAGCACCTCGTCATTGGCGGGCCAGGCGCGCTGCGCATAGACCTCGCTGAACCGTCGCCGCAGGTCATCGCTGCGGGCATAGGACATCACCGGCTGGTAATCGGTGTTGGCGGTGGTGAGGGTAATCAAGCCATCGGGGCCGGGCGCGTGCGCGTCGATGTAATCCTGCGGCAGGCCGGCCAGTTCTTCGGGCCTTGCCTCGATGCTGCGCACATCTTCGGCGATATTGCGGGCAAGCCGGGTGGAGAGCTGCGCCAGTTCATCGTCGATCGCCTGGATCCGGGCGCGGCCGGCATCGTCCAGGGCCACGCCGGAGCGTTCGAACGATGCCAGGAGTTCGGTCAGGTAATGACTTTCCTGATCGTCCAGCCCGGCCCGGTCGATCGCCGAAAGCCGGTTGAAAATCGGGCGAGACAGGCCAAGGCTACTGCTGACCGATGACAGGCGGGCCAGGCAATCACCGCCCGCATCGCGCAATTCGGCACGCAGCAGCGTTTGCTGATAGACGGAAAATTCGCCCATGCCCGCATTCAGCAGACCCACCGCCTCGTCGAAAGGCACCAGGGTATTGTCCACCGTTGCCGTTCCGCTTGCGGATTCCAGCATCGCCTTGCGCTGATCGACAGCGGCAATGTAGCTTTCGCACTTGGCCCCAAGCACTTCGGGCCCTGCCGGATCCACGATCAGCGAGCCCATGATATCGCGCACTTCGCTGGCAGAGGCCGGAATGGCGAGAAGGGGCAGCGCCATGGCTGCCGAGGCGAGCAGGGCGGTCGGAAGAAAATACTTCATCGAGAAAGGCTTTCGCTGCAGGTTTCCGTCTGGAGCATGCAATTGCCGCCCGGAAGAGAGGTTACGTTAGAAACGTAATTCACGCTTGGCAATCACGCGGGGCTTGCAGGGCCGGACATTCTGCGCAAACCAGCGCAATGAGATTGATTTTCCCCTTGCTGGCCTTGCCTGGCGCCGTGCCCTTCCTCGTTTCCGTTGCCGCGAGCGCGCAACCCGCCCCTGATTTCCAGTCCGCCGTTGCAGAGGACCGGCTGCGCGCAGATGTCGAGGCCATGGTCGGCTTCGGCACGCGCCACACCCTGTCCGCACAGGACGATCCGGTACGCGGGATCGGGGCGGCGCTGGATTGGGGGGCGGCGGAGTTTGCCGATATCTCGGCCGCGTGCGGTGGCTGCCTCCAAGTCATCCAGCCCGAACGCATGGTCACCGGCGACCGGATTCCCGAACCTGTGCGGATCCGCAACGTGGTGGCCGTGCAGCGCGGCACCGAACGACCGGACGAGGTGGTGATCGTGCAGGCGCACATCGACAGTCGCGGATCGGACGTGA
>CAZTED010000229.1:0-3159 GCA_964612175.1 uncultured Sphingomonadaceae bacterium | reverse complement strand
GTCAGCCAGAACGAGATGTTGTTCATGCGCGGGAAGGCCATGTCCGGCGCGCCGATCATCAGCGGCACGAACCAGTTGCCGAAACCGCCGATCATGGCCGGCATGACCATGAAGAACACCATGATCAGGCCGTGCGCCGTAATCAGCACGTTCCACATGTGGCCCTGCTGGTCGAAAGTGCCCTCGCCGCCCATGAATTCGACGATCTGGCCCATGATCTGCAGGCCCGGCTCGGCCAGTTCCCAACGCATCAGGCCGGAAATGCCGCCGCCGATGATCCCCGCGATAATCGCGAAGATCAGGTACAGCGTGCCGATGTCCTTGTGGTTGGTCGACATGAACCAGCGCGCGAAGAAGCCGGGCTTGTGGTCGGCATGATCGTGGGCGTGATCATCGTGATGGGCGTCGAAACCTTCAGCGGTGGTAGCCATGTTCTCTCGGACCTTGGTCTGTAAATTCGGTGTAGTCTAAATCAGGCGGCGGGGGCAGCTTCGGCAGCAGCCGGTTCGGCCGCGGGCACCTCGGCTGCGGCCGGGGTCACGGCTGCAGGCGCAGCGGCCTCGGCACCGGGCAGCGTGCCACCCTTGGACAGCACCCAGGCCTCGAAGTCTTCCTGCGAGCGGGCTTCGATGGCGATCGGCATGTAGCCGTGGCGGGCACCGCACAGTTCCATGCACTGGCCGTAGTAGATGCCCTCTTCCTCGATGATCAGGGTCTTCTCGTTGATGCGGCCGGGCACGGCGTCGAGCTTGAACCACAGCGACGGCACACCGAAGGCGTGGATCACGTCGGCGCCGAAGGTCTGGATGCGCAGCGGCACGCCCACGGGAACGACCATGCGGTTGTCCACTTCGAGCAGCGGCGGCAGGCCCTGGGCCACGGCATCGGCTTCCGGCATCATGTTCGAGACCACCTCGAACCCGCCATGGTCGACATATTCATAGCCCCAGTACCACTGGTAGCCGTTGGTCTTGATGGTGATCGCGTTTTCCGGCGGCGCTTCATACTGCGCGGCGAGCAGGCGGATCGAGGGCACGGCGATCACCAGCAGGATGATGACCGGGATCACCGTCCAGATCACCTCGATGAAGGTGTTGTGGCTGGTCTTGGAGGCGACCGCGTTGGCGCGCTTGTTGTAGCGCACGATCACCCACAGCAGCAGGCCGAGCACGAACAGGCTGATCACGGTGATGATCGGCATCAGGATCGCATCGTGCATCCACAGGGCATATTCGCCATTGGGCGTGTACTGCTCCTGGAAGGTCATCGATTCCCACATGTCATCTTCGGCAGCGGTCGGCTGGCCCTTGATCATGTCGGCACCGAAATGCTCGAACGCGGGGGCCGGCGCAGCGGCATCGGCCGGTGCGGCCTCTTCTGCCACGGCACCATCGACCGGAGCGGTCACGGCAGCCTCCACCGGCGCAACCGCCGATTCCGCATCCTGCGCCAGGGCGCCTGCGGAAACTGTGGAGAAAGTCAGGCCGGCGGCCAGAATTGCCAGGAATTGCAGCCGCTTGCGGGCGATCTCGCCGAAATTCATCAGTCCGTTGCTTTCCGTTTTCGTTGCGGGCGCCATGACCCGTTTTGGCCCGGGCTTAGGGCGTTTCGGCGCGGCCTATACGCCCGCTTGCCCCTAGCCTCAAGCGCTTCTAGGGAGATTTTTGACGATTGGCGATAAGGGCTTTTGGCCCGTTGCCCCCAACAGCCAGAAAAAGGCATTGCCCGATACCATGACCGAAGACGAGGTGCTGGCCGAATTCCGCAGCTGCCATGCCCTGCTGGAAGGGCATTTCAAGCTCTCCTCCGGCCGCCATTCCGCGCATTACCTGCAATGCGCGCGGGTGCTGATGAACCCAGAACGCGCCTCGCGCCTGGCGCTCGCCACTGCCCAGCGCATCCCGCGTGACCTGCGCGCGAAGATCGACCTGGTGGTCAGCCCGGCCATGGGCGGCCTCATCATCGGCCACGAGATGGGCCGTGCGCTTGGCAAGGACGCGATCTTCGTGGAACGGCCGACCGGCACCTTCGAACTGCGCCGCGGCTTCGCCATCCCCGAAGGCGCGCGCGTGCTGATGGTGGAGGACGTGGTCACCACCGGCCTCTCCAGCCGCGAGGCGATGGACTGTGTGCGCAGCCTTGGCGGCGAGATCGTGGCCGAAGCCGCGCTGGTGGACCGCAGCGCCGGCACCGTGGACCTTGGCGTGCCGTTCTACCCGCTGGTGGCGATCAATTTCCCCACCTATGCGGAAGACGAACTGCCGGCAGAGCTGGCCGCCGTGCCCGTCACCAAGCCGGGCAGCCGCAAGGAATGAGCATGGTGGGGCGGCTCCGGCTGGGCGTGAACATCGATCACGTGGCAACCATCCGCAATGCACGCGGCGGGGACCATCCCGATCCCGTTCGCGCGGCGGAAATCGTCGCCCGTGTCGGCGGCGATGGCATCACCGCGCACCTGCGCGAAGATCGCCGCCATATCCGCGACGAGGACTTGCGCCGCATTCAGGCCGCCACCGACCTGCCGCTCAACCTGGAAATGGCCGCGACCGAGGAAATGCTGGCCATTGCGCTGGCCCACAAGCCCCACGCCGCCTGCATCGTGCCCGAAAAGCGCGAGGAGCGCACGACCGAGGGCGGGCTGGATGCGGCTGGCCTGCACAACCAGCTCGCCCCCATCTGCGCCCGCCTGGCCGATGCCGGCATCCGCGTGAGCCTGTTCATCGAGGCGAGCGAGCGCCAGCTTGAGGCGGCCATGCGGCTGCAGGCCCCGGTGGTGGAATTCCACACGGGCGAATATGCCCACGCATGGCTCGATGGCGACCGCGACAAGGTGGCCCGCGAACTGAAGCGCGTGACCGACATGGCCGCGCTTGCCGCCAAGAACGGGATCGAGCCGCATGCCGGCCACGGCCTGACCTACGACAATGTCCAGCCGATCGCGGCGATTCCCCAGCTCGCCGAACTCAACATCGGCCACTACCTGGTGGGCGAGGCGGTGTTCGTGGGGCTGGAAGCGGCGGTCCTCAGGATGCGCGAGCTGATGGACGCGGCGCGCTAGGGCGGATGGCATGATCATCGGCCTCGGCTCAGACCTGTGCAATATCGACCGGATCGCCAATTCGCTCGCCCGCTATGGCGAGCGGTTCGAGAACCGCGTGT
>CAZTED010000228.1:0-3172 GCA_964612175.1 uncultured Sphingomonadaceae bacterium | reverse complement strand
CCGATCATGCGGTCTACATGGCGGGTTCCGGCCGCATCAACATCGCCGGCCTCACTACAGGCAATATCGACAAGTTCGTGGCCGCGCTGGCGGCGGTGAGCGGCTGATCGGGCTGGAACGCGAAACGCCCTGATTTGCGGGTGTGACCTTGGGTGAAAACTCAGGGAATTGCGCGACTTGGTGCCTCTGGCGTGCTGCCGGGGTGTGACCTTTGGCGAACCAGTGGCCACAGGCCAGTGGCAATGATCGGCCAGGTGCTGTTGACAGTGGGAAAGAGCCGCCCTGCCTGTCGCACCAGTTGCATGTTGTAGGAAAGCTGCACCAGGGGGCCGGGGCTTCCCGGCAATTCCCTATGCCCTGAGGCTTGCCATCCGCTGCAGGTAGCGGGCGACCGTGTCGATCTCCAGGTTCACCTCGCCGCCGTGGCGCATTTCGCCCAGCGTGGTGACTTCGGCGGTGTGCGGGATCACGTTGAGGAAGAAGGCCACCGATCCGTCGGCCCGGTCTTCCAGGCCGTTGACCGTCAGCGACACGCCATCGACCGTGATCGAGCCCTTGGCGGCGATGAACGGGGCGAGCGCGGCGGGGGCAACGATGGTGGCGCGCATCGATGCGCCGTCGGGCCGCCAGTCCTCCACCCGGCCCACGGCATCGACGTGCCCTGTCACGATATGGCCGCCCATCTCGTCCCCCAGCCTGAGCGAGGGTTCGAGGTTGAGCGCGCGGCCCTGTTGCCACATGTCCTTGGCCGTGCGGCTGACCGTTTCGGCAGAGACATCGACGGCAAACCAGCTTGCACCCGCCTCGCCGCCCTTTTGCACCACGGTAAGGCATACGCCCGAACAGGCGATGGAAGCGCCGATGGCGATTCCGGCAGGGTCCCACGGGCAGGCCACCACCACGCGCAGATCGCCGCGCTGCTCGACGCTGTCGATCGTGCCGATGGCGGTTACGATGCCGGTGAACATGGGATTTCCTTTTGGGCTGGCTTGCAGGTGAGCAGCATATCGCCGCCAATCCGCCGCTGGTCAACGATGGCAAGGCCGGGCGGTGGTGTGCCATCGGCGGCAGTGCCCAGCGCGCCATAGGCAGGGATACCCTGGCCCAGCGTGACCGGCGCGCAATAGAGCTGCAACAGATCCACCAGCCCGGCCTCCAGGAAGGCCTGCGCCGTGGCAGCACCCCCTTCGACATAGAGGTACTGCATGGGCAGCAGGCGGGCGACATCCTGCGGGCTGGCGAGCTTCTCCCAGCCTGCGGGCGCCTCGCCCCGGGTCAGGACCAGCCGCCGGGGGGACAGGTGTTCCAGCCCCGGCAGGCGCACGTCGAGGCGCGGGGCATCGCGGCGCAGCGTGTTACCGCCCACCAGGATGCCTTCGGCCCGGGCACGCTCGCGGTGGACATGGGCGCGGGCGATGGCCCCGGTGATGGCCACAGGCTCGCCCGACAGCGGCCCGATGAAGCCATCGCGGCTGACCGCCAGCTTCAGCGTCACGTGCGGACGGCCCAGCCGCTCTCGCACAAGAAACCCGGCCAGGCTTTTGCGGCAGGCCGGATGGTCGGCCAGCCTTACCGCAACACCGGCTGCGCTGAGGCGGGCAATGCCAAGGCCATCGGTGCGCGGATCGGGATCGCCGCAGCCGATCACCACGCGGGCGATCCCTGCGGCGGCCACCAGCCCGGCACAGTCCGGCCCGCGATCCGAAGCATGGGCGCAGGGCTCCAGCGTCACATAAAGGGTCGCACCTTGTGCAGCCGGGCCGGCAGCGGATAGCGCCATGGCTTCGGCATGGGGCCTGCCGCCGGCACTGGTCCAGCCACGGCCCAGCACGATCCCCTGCTTCACCACCAGCGCGGCGACGCCGGGGTTGGGGGCGCTTTGCGGGCGGGCGCGTGTGGCAAGGCTTGCGGCCGCATCCAGCCAGCGCCAGTCGCCAGCCGCGTCGCCAGCTGCATTGCCGGCTTCAGCCAAGCGCACGGGCGCAGTATTCCTCGATGGTGACCAGCGCCTCGGTATCGGCGCGTGCGCGCACTTCCTCGCCCCGCGCGGCGGCTTCGGCCTCCTCTGCGGCGCGGGCAGCCTCGGCCTCCGCCTCAAGCGCATCGACATCGATGAAGGTGGCGCGGCCCAGCGCCTTGTAGATGTCTCGGCGTATTTCGGCGCGCTGTTCCAGCAGGCCAGCCAGTTCGTCCTTGAACTGCTGGTTGCGGCAGTTGGAGGCGATGATCTCCGCCTCTGTCCGGGCTTCCTCGAAGGTGGAGATATAGATTACCTCGGGCGCTTCGGGCTCAACCCGCTGGTTGGGGGGAATGAACAGCATGAACAGGGCAAAGGTCAGCGCGACTGCCAGGCCCAGAATGCCCCAGCGGTGCTGCGTGGGCGTGCGCCATACGGAAACGAAATCGGTCGCCGCGCGGCGCGGGGATATCATGCGCAGGAACTGCTTCATGTGGCCCAGATAGGCGCTCGATCACCCCTGCGCCAGTGCCTGCTTTCCGCCTGCCTAGCCGAAGGCCGCATAAAGGCGGCGCCCCTCGCGCTTCAGCCACAGGTCCGCTTCGGCAAGGTCACCTTCGTAGAGCGAGCCGAGCATGGCATGGAAGGCGGGCGAGTGGTCGAAATGAGCCAGGTGCGCCACTTCGTGCGCCACCACCGACCGGCGGACGGGATCGGGCGCCATGATCAGCCGCCAGTTGATCCGGATGCAGCGTCCCGCAAGGCTTGCGCCTTTTCGCTCGCCCGTACAGCTGCCCCAGCGCCGCTGGGCACGGCTGAGGCGCAGGTCGGGCAGGGCAGCATGGCCGGCCCGCTGGCAATAGAAGGCAAGGTCCTGCGCCAGGTGCGCCAGCGCCTCTGCTTCCAGCCATCGGCGGATGCGGGGCGCAAGGCTGTCCTGCGGGCCGCCGAGGATGAGCTGCCCGTCGTCAGGCTGCGGGCGGCGCGGGGCCTGCGCGTGCCAGGCGATCTCCAGCTCGCCGCCGCGAAAGGGCAGGCGGGTACCGGGGCCGATCGCCAGCGGCTGCGGGATGCGGGCAAGCTGCGCCTCCAGCCACTCCGCGCGCGAACGGGCAAAGGCCAGTGCCTCGCTGCTGCGTCCCCAGCGCGGCATGGTGATACGCACTTCGCTGCCATCGGGTGCCAGCCGCATGGTCAGCCGGGTGGCGCGCGGAT
>CAZTED010000227.1:0-3210 GCA_964612175.1 uncultured Sphingomonadaceae bacterium | reverse complement strand
TGCCTTTCCCAGTTCAGTCCCACAAGATCGAGCGCCGCACCCGCCTGGTGGAACGGCAGGCGCCCTGTCCCGTCGCGCGGCAACATGCCAAACAGGCCAATCGGCGGGCTGAAGCCGAATTTGCCCGACAACCGGACAATCGCGCTGATTACCGGGTCAAGCGCCTCGGTAGCGGAAAACTCTTCGACCTGATACACGCAATGTTCCTTGCACCCGACCCGGGGTCAGCGCGGATAGCGACGACGATCCAGTTCTGCCGGGACCGAGGGTCCGTAATCGAAGCGCTCCCTTTCCTGCAGCCCGGCCCCTGCACCCGGCGCGAGGCTCAACGCGTCGAGGAAGTTATTCGTGGCAGCAAGCACCTGGTAACCGGCAAACAGCTCGGAGAAGCGCGATGTCTCGCGGCGAACCTGCGTGTTGAAGCGCGTGTTCTGTGCATCGAGAACATCGAGCAAGGACCGACGGCCGATGTTGAACTGGCTGCGATAGGACAGCAGCAGGTCGTCGCTCACTTCCGATTGCCGCTCCAGCGTTGCACCCACGGTCCGCTGCGTTTCCAGAGCGGTCCAGGCGTTGGAGACGTCCTCCTCGGCTTCGCGAACACGATCGTGCAGGCGATAGCGCGCCTCACTGGCGCGCCGCACCATTTCCTGGACCTCGGCTTCCTTGATACCGCCGTTGAACAGGGTCCAGCGCAGGTAAACCCGGCCAATCACATCGTTTGTCTCACCGGCAAACCCGTCGATATCCTCACCGATACGGCCGGTAACGTCCACGCCGATTTCGGGCAGGAGGCCGCCGCGCGAAGACATGATCATGGCGTTTGCCGCATCCACATCGGCCTGCGCCTCGCGCACCAGCGGATTTTCGGTCCTTGCAACAGCAATCGCCTGGGGCAGATCAAGCGGCAGGAACGAAAGAAGGTTCCCCGGTAACACGACATTGTTGATGTCGAGGCCGGTCAGGCGCCTGAGCGCGGTCCTGGCATTGGCCAGGTCTTCGCGCGCCTCTTCACGCAGCACGATCGCTGCCTGCAGGCGTTCCTCCGCCTGCTGCAGGTCGGCCACACTGATCGAGCCCTGGTCGACACCTTCGGAAAGGCTGCCGGCCAGTTGTTCGTGGAACAGCGCATTGTCCTCTGCCGCAGCCACGATACGCTCCTGCAGCAGGAGGTTCAGGTACTGGCGCGAAACCTGGAGCGCGATGAACTCGGACCGTTCAACCACGCGCAGCGAGGCACCGTCGACCCGGGCGGCCTGACGCAGCAGTTCCCCCCGGCGCCGACCGAAGTCGATCAGGGTCCAGTCCGCGCGGGCCTGGGCCTCGACCGGATAGAGCCAGTCGTCGGCAATGTTCAGCGCCCGCCGGGTGTTGTTTTCCAGACGCCGGGCACCGGCCGACAGTTCGATATCGAGCGTGGGGAAATACAGGCCCTGGGCCTGGTCACGCTCGAACTGGATGGCCTCGGTGTTGAACTGCGCCTGCAGTATCTCCGGGTTGGACGTGATCGCGATTTCGATCGCCTGCCGCATGTCGATCGGCTCGGTGACCGGCTGGGCATAAAGCGGTGTTGCGGCCGTGGCCATAAGCAGCATCGCCGTCAGGATTTTGACTTGCTTCATGATATCAGCTCCTCACCCTTCACTCGGCAGAAATTTCGACACGGCGATTTTGCGGGCTTCTGGTGCCGTCTGGCAGCGGTACCCGCGGACGGCTCTCGCCAAGGGCAGAGGTCGTCATCGCGCTTGCAGCAACACCGCGAGCCGCCATGGCCGCCCGCACTGCTTCGGCGCGCTCCTGCGAAAGGTTGATATTGTACGCATCGCTGCCCGCCTGATCGGTGTGGCCCACGATGTTGAACGAACGCCAGCCACACACGGCAACATTCGCAATGATCGTGTCCAGCGTCTGCCCGGCATCGGCGGTGACTTCCGCAGCATCGAATTCGAAGAACACGATGCCCGCCAGCTCATCGTTGCAGATTGCCGGTATCGTCACGGGCGGTGGCGGAGGCGGGGGCGGCGCAGGCCTGACAGGAGCGGGCGCCGGGCGATAGTTCATCATCGCGTAGGCGCGCTGGCAGTTGCGGATGCTGGTCTCATCCCGGGTCGCCGATTTCAGGTAACCCAGCGCGATGCCGCACTGCACTTTCGTCTCCAGCGCCCAGGTATAGCGCGTATCGTCCGCCGCGACTGTGGCCTGGTTCGTTGAAGCAGCGAGCCCAGCATCATAGCGCTGCTGGATCTCCCTTTCGAGGGAGTTCAGGTCCAACCCCATGAGCATGGAGAAATCATCCTGCTGAGCCTGGACGGCAACAGAGCAGACGGACGTAAGCGCTATAGCCAACAGTACTTTTTTAGCTTCGTAAAGCATCGCCTCTACCCCCAATATCTTCGCTCTATCACCCATGTGAAGCAAGAGCCATACTTGCTTCATCGTGTGTATCCTGTCCGGTAAACTGGACGTGGACCTCGCTGCTGCCAAGGATTTCGCTGGACAGCATGGCCGCCAGGGACTTTTCGCCAGCCTCGCTGGAGACAGCCAACGGAGCCTGTGCCGAATCGTCGGTGAATCCGGCCACAATGCTGTCGATGTGCGCCTCAGACAGCGCATCGGCCAGGACATTCCCGACAAGACCTTCGCTCCCCTGGGCAATTCCAGCACCGTCCTCGACGCGCGCCCCGACAATCAGCAAGGCTTCCATGAGGGCCGCTTCGGACACATGGGTCTGCGCAAAGGCAAACGAAGGTTCACCCGCCTCGACCGGTTCTGCCGCGGGCTGCGCTTCGCCCGGCCCTGCCTCGACAAGCTGATCCTCACCCACTTGCGCATCGACGAGCGGCCGGTCGGAAAGGCTGGCAGCCTGGGCCGGCACATCATCGTCCGCAGCGCTGTCGCCGCCAGCATCTGCCACGGCCATTACGGCAGCGCCGGTGCTTTCAGGAGCAGGATTTCCGGAAGCCGATACGTCGACCGATTCCGCCAGCAGCGGATCGAAACTGCGCTCCGCAGTATCCAGTTGCTGCACCGTTTCTTCTGCCGCCAGCCCCACGAGCAGGCCCGCAACCGCCGACATTCCCAGGGAAAGCTCGGTGGCGCGCTGGTCAGCCCGTTGCACAGTAGTGGTACGGAAGCCGGCATCGTCTACCAGGCCGGTGGTACCATCCGCCTTGGTGAAGACGGCCTGGCCGGCAATGTAGACATCGCCAT
>CAZTED010000226.1:0-3231 GCA_964612175.1 uncultured Sphingomonadaceae bacterium | reverse complement strand
CGAGGCAGACGATCAGGAAGATCGTGCCGACCAGCACGTGGAAGCCGTGGAAGCCGGTCGCCATGAAGAAAGCCGAACCATAGTTCAGCCCGCTGAACGGGAAGGGCACGACAGCATATTCATAAGCCTGGATGGCCGAGAACAGCAGGCCGAGACCGATAGTGGCCCACAGGCCCTTGATCAGACCATCGCGGTCGCCCTTGAGCAACGAATGGTGCGCCCAGGTGACGGTGGTGCCCGAGCAAAGCAGGATCAGCGTGTTGAGCAGGGGCAGATCGAACGCGTTGAGCACTTCGACGCCCTTCGGCGGCCACTGCATCAGGGCGGCGGCGCCTTCCCCACCCGTGACGTTCAGGTTGGTGGTGAGGCCATCAATGACTTCCAGCGGCTCCGGGAAGAGCGAAAAGTCAAACCAGGCCCAGAACCAGCCCACGAAGAACATCACTTCGGACGCGATGAACAGGATCATGCCGTAGCGCAGGTGCAGCTGAACCACCGGCGTGTGATCACCGGCGTGCGCTTCACGCACGACATCGGCCCACCAGAAATAGAAGGTGGCGATAACGGCGGCGATGCCGACACCGAACACCCAGGGGCCGATCGGGCCAAAGCTTTCGGGGTGCCACCAAGCGACCAGCCCGAAGAACATCGTCATGGCAGCGAATGAGCCGACCAGCGGCCAAACGCTGGGATCGACGAGATGGTAATCGTGGTTCTTGGCTCCGGCCATGACGGCTTCCCCTATGCCCTGTCTGTTTGGCCTTCCGGTGCCCTCACGTCACCCGGTCGGCGTTGGTCAAAATGAATGGCTGCGCTCTTAACTGCCCGCTGGTGCCTCGTCCACCGGGAAGAAGGTATAGGACAGCGTGATTTCCTGAATGTCGCGCGCGTTGGGATCATCAAGCATCGCGGGGTTCACGAAATAGACCACCGGCATGCGCATTTCCTGACCCGGCTGCAGCGTCTGTTCGGTGAAGCAGAAGCATTGGATCTTGCTGAAATGGCGGCCAGCAGCGCTGGGCGTGACGTTGAAGGTCGCGGTGCCGGTGACCGGCACGGATGATTCATTCTTGGCGATGAAGATCATCATGTCGCGCGCACCGACGCTGAGCGTTTCGCGCGGCCGTTCGGGGCGGAAGCTCCACGGCAGACCGTTGCGCACGTTCGAATCGAACCGCACCGAAACCACCCGGCCGGTCTGCTGCGCGGCGGCAGTGTTGGCTTGCGCTTCGGTTGCCTTCATCGTCGTGCCGCCGAAACCGGTGACACGGCAGAACAGGTCATAGAGCGGCACCGAGGCAAAGCCGAGGCCGACCATGCCCGCCGCCAGCGCCGCCGCCGAGAAGGCGGTGCGGATACGCGGATCGATACGCTGTGCGAGGCTTGTCATGCGAGCAACCCTATTTTGGCGATGGTGATGAGGAAGAAGAGGATGGCGAGCGCGCCCATGGCAATCGCCATGATGCGTGACCGGTCACGCTGGCGACGACGGAATTCCTCCATGTCGAAATCGGGAGGAAGATCATCGCTCATGTCAGGATCCAAGCATCTGCCACGACAGCCGCGAACAGAATGAAGAGATAGAGGATGGAAAAGGCGAACAGCCGCTTTTCCGGCTTCATCGCATCCCCTTCCACCGAACGGCGGAAGCCGACCTGTGTGGCGAGCAGAAGGAAAATCGCCGTGAGCACGCTCGCGGTCACGCCATAGAGCGCGCCGGTGTGCCCGAACGCCCAAGGGGCGACCGCGCTCAACGCCATCGGGATGGTGTAGAGGAAAATCTGACGGCGCGTCGCGGTTTCACCCGCAACGACCGGGAGCATGGGGATGCCGGCGCGCTGATAATCAGTGCGCACGAACAGCGACAGCGCCCAGAAATGCGGCGGCGTCCACAAAAAGATCAGCGCGAACAGCAGCCATGGCAGCGACACGGGCCAGCCAAGCGCGGCCTCCCCCGTCGCGGCGGCCCAACCGATCACCGGCGGGAAGGCCCCTGCCGCACCACCGATGACGATATTCTGCGGCGTGCGCGGCTTTAGCCAGATGGTGTAGACTACAATATAGAAGAGGATCGACACGGCGAGCACAGCCGCCGCGACCCAGTTGGTCGCCATACCCAGCAGGATCACCGAGAAGACCCCAAGCCCCACGCCGAAGTGGAGCGCGGCCTGCGGTTCCATCCGGCCAGCAGGAAGCGGCCGGCTGGCGGTGCGGCGCATTGCGCCATCGACGTCAACTTCGAGCCACTGGTTCAGCGCACCGCATGCGCCTGCGCCCAAGGCGATGGCGAGGATGGCCGTGAAGCCCAGCACCGGATGTATGGCCACCGGCGCCACAAGCATGCCGCACAGCGCCGTGAAGATCGCAAGGCTCATCACGCGCGGCTTGGTCAGCGCGAGAAAATCGCGCCAATCAGCCGGCATGGCGAGCGAAGCGGAAGGGGATGCTGTGGTCATGGTGGCGTACCCGTCAGAACCGGCCGCCGCATCCCCCGTTAGCGGCGGCCGTTCCGTCATGGCGGTTAGCTGATCTTTGGCAGCGTGTTGAACTGGTGGAACGGCGGCGGGCTCGACAGCGTCCACTCCAGCGTCGTTGCGCCTTCGCCCCACGGATTATCCCCAGCCTGTTTACCGAGGAGGAACGTGTAGGCCATGTTGAGGAAGAAGAAGAGCATCCCCACAGCCATGATCGCGTAACCCCACGAGCTGATGTTGTGCCAATATTCATAGGCAGCCGTATAGTCGGGGTAGCGACGTGGCATGCCCTGCTGGCCCAGGAAGTGCTGCGGGAAGAACATGACGTTCACGCCCACGAAGAACACCCAGAAGTGCAGCTGTCCGAGGAACTCGCTGTACATCCGGCCCGACATCTTCGGCAGCCAGTAGTAGAAGCCGGCGAACAGCGCGAACACCGCACCCAGGCTGAGCACATAGTGGAAGTGCGCGACGACATAGTAAGTGTCGTGCAGATTCTGGTCGACACCGCCGTTCGCCAGCACGACGCCAGTGACGCCGCCCACGGTGAACATGAAGATGAAGCCCAGCGACCAGACCATCGGCGTCTTAAAGCTGATCGATCCGCCCCACATGGTGGCGAGCCAGCTGAAGATCTTGATGCCGGTCGGCACCGCGATGACCATGGTGGCAGCAGTGAAGTACATCTTGAGGTTCACGCTCATGCCGACCGTGAACATGTGGTGCGCCCACACGATGAAGCCGACCACGCCGATCG
>CAZTED010000225.1:0-3270 GCA_964612175.1 uncultured Sphingomonadaceae bacterium | reverse complement strand
TTTTCGACCGTGATGGTGGGGAGGAGCATTTGTTCCGTTCGATCCTTGCTGTGTCACGGCCATGCACCGGCAAGGGAGCAATCGGCAACCTGCCATGATGTTCCCCGGCACAGGCCTCTATAGGCAAGGGGATGGCCAAGGCCAATCGCCTGTCGGGCGGCGGGATCGATCCGGCTGACGGAAGGCCCGGCTGCGCCATGCGATGCAGCCGGGCCTTCCGTCAGCCGGTGGCACGCACGCGATTTCGTGCCACCTGCCCGCAAGTTCCTGGCCCGCAAGTTCTAGAACCGCTTCGTGATCCCCACCCGCAGCTGGCGTGGCTCGACGATGCGGCTGTTGCGCCCCTCGATCCCCTCGGCCGGTTCGCCGGGGAAGCGGGTGGCATAGAAATAGTCGATGTCGTCATCCCTCGAATTAAAGATGTTCAGCACTTCGCCATGGAATTCCAGGCCCCACAGGTCATCCGGAGTCCACGCGATCCGCGCATTGGCAAGGAATGTGGACTGCCCGCGCTGGCTGTTGTCCTCGATCAGCGGGTGCGGGCCCATGTAACGCAGGCGAACCGCCGCGTTCCACTGGCGGAAAGCGGCGGAAACACCCAGTTCGCCGGAGCTGTCGAGCGCGCCCGGCACGAAGTTCTCGCCTTGGGGCAGGCCCACGAAGCGCGCCCGTGACCCGGTCCATACCGCGTCCACCGCCAGCCAGTTGTTGGGTTTCCAGAAGGCGGTCAGTTCATAGCCGCGGCGCTTGCTGGGATCGCTCGGCTCCACCGCGCCGGCATCGCCGACGTAGATCAGTTCGCTGTCGATGCTGCTCCACCAGTAGACGCCGCTGAGGATAAGCCCGCCGCGCTCCACCCGGAAACCGAGTTCCTCCATGTCGCCGCGCACCAGCCCCGGGGCCGGGCTGGCGGGGTTGGTCACGCCGCGCGCATCGTTTGAATGGAAGCCCTCGCCGTAATTGGCGTAAAGCGCGATACCGTCGGCCACCTCGTAATTGAGGCCGGCCTTGGGAGTCACGATGCTGTCGCGTACGGTGCCTTCCCACACATCGACGCCATCCAGCGCCTCGGTCTTGAAACCGTAGAAATCGCCGCGCAGGCCAGCGGTCACGAACAGCCGGTCAACCGGCTCCACCACCAGTTCGGCATAGAGGCCGGCTGATTCCTCGTAGACATCGAAGCTGTTGTAATTGAATTCCAGCTCCCCATCGATCGTCTGGTCGAGGCCGATCGGGCCGATATGGTCGAACCGCGCCTCGATCCCGGTGCGCAGCGACACGCGATCATCCAGCCGGAAATTGCGCTCCAGCCGCCCGCCGAAAGTCCAGCGCCTTTCGAACTGGCGCAGCTGGTCGCCGTTTACCGGGTCTTCGAGAAAGAAGGTGAAGTTGGACAGCAGGCTCCAGTCGTAATGCTGGGCATAGGCGGTGACCCGCCAGTCCTCGTCTGCGTAATTGGCGGTCAGCACTTGCCGCCTGGTGGAACCGCGCAAGGTGGGATCAAGCGAGCAGAAGCGGTCCTCGCACAAGGACGGGCCGATCACGCGTTCGGGCAGCTGTTCGGTCGGCGCCCAGCTGGCATCGAACCATTGCAGGGCGATCTGGAAATCGCCTTCGCCGAGGGGGGCCGAATACTTGAGCAGGCCGGAATAGCCGGCAAAGTCCTCGGGCAATTCCCACGGCCCGTCGTTGAACTTGGCCTGGCCCATCACCAGCAGGTCACCGCCGCCCAGGCTGGCCGCGCCCCCCGCCACGAACCGGCGGTAGCCATAGGATCCGACCTCGACCGATGCGAAGGGATCGACCCGGTCCATGGTGGTGATGAAGCTGGCGCCCACGAAGCTGAAGTCGCCGGTATCGGCGCGATAGGGCCCCTTGCGGTAATCGACCCGCTCCACGCTCTCCGGGATCAGGCCGTTGACGTCGAGATATCCCTGCCCGTGACCATGGGTTCGGAAGTTCATCGGCATGTCGTCGATATAGACGGCATAGTCGGTGCCGTGGTCGAGGTTGAACCCGCGCAGGAAGTACTGGTTGGCCTTGCCACCGCCCGAATGCTGCGTGGCGATGAGGCCCGGCGTTGCCTCCAGCAGCTCGCCGGGGCGCAACAGCGGACGGATCTGGATGTCGGCGCCGGCCACGCCGCCTTCACTTGCCGCCAGCGCCTCGCCAATGCGCCGTTCGCCGCGGCCATAGACGTAGATGACATCGCCGCTGTCCTCGTCCAGCACCACGCCGATGTTGCCGCGATCCCCGGACGCCTCGGCTGGTTTACTGACCGTTGCTTCTACCTGCGCTGCGGCGGGGGTGGGCAAGGTGGCGCAGGCGAGGGCCGCCGCACCGGCCAGCAGGCCCGCACGAAGCGGGCGGGAAACGGGGCGGCAATCTGCGATGGGCAAGGTGTCATCCTTCGGGGCTGCTGATCCGCCCCGCACCTGGCCCGCCCGCTCTCGCCAAAACAGGTTATTTACGGTAATCGGCCCGTTACAAGGGCGTTACAGCGGCAGGAGCGTGCGGTATTGGCCAAGGATCGGGCGAGTGACGGGCCGGCAGATGCCTATGCGCGTGCCGTTGCCCGGCTGCGCGAGGCTGCCGTTCCCGGCCACACCGGGCGGGTGCGGGACCTGTTCGACTACCTTGCCCTGCGTGGCCCGGATTCGCCCCCCGCAACCCAGGCCGGGATTTCCGCCGCCGTCTTCGGCCAGGCAGAGACCGATGCCGACGATGCCACCGTGCGTGTCTATGTCCACCGCCTGCGCCGGAAGCTGGAAGACCATTACCGCGACCATCCCCCCGCAGTGGGAGAAGCCATGCTGGAGATCCCCTCCGGCATCTATGCCTTGCAGATTGCCGGGATGGAGGATCCGGCCGATGCTGCCTCGGCCGGTGCCGCGCCGCCCGGTCGCATCCTGCCGCGCCACTGGCCGGTCTGGGCCGTCCTGGCGCTGGTGGCCGCCTTTGTTGGCGGCATGCTGCTCAGCCGGATGGATGCGACAGGCAATGCCATCTGGGATCCGCTGGTTGAATCCGACCGGCCCGTGCTGCTCGTGCTGGGCGACTACTACCTCTATGGCGAGATCGATCCGGTGCGGCCCGAGGAAGGGCGCCTGGTCCGCGACTTCCGCGTCAACTCCGCGCAGGACCTGCTGGTGATGCAGGAGGCAGAGCCTGAACGCTATGGCAATGCCGAGGATGTGGGGCTCAACTACCTGCCTTTCCAGACCGCCTTCGCGCTGGAGGCCGTGACACCGCTGCTGGCGGGCAAGCAGG
>CAZTED010000224.1:0-3326 GCA_964612175.1 uncultured Sphingomonadaceae bacterium | reverse complement strand
CGCGGCGGGCCGACGTGACGGGCACGAAAAAGGGCAGCCCCGCCGGGACCGCCCTTTCGACTCGCTTTATCGCGATGTTCCGCTTCACTAACCAAAGAGCGTGACAATGTCAATACAAAAGTGCCAAATCGGTTATCTTTTCGCACCTGGGCGGTCTGTTCGGCTATGTTATCGGGTAGTTCCTGTATGAGGCGATCGGCGAAAGGCTGGTCGGCGGGTTCGTTACCACGGCGCATTTCGGCGGCCAGGACGCGGGGTCGTTGCACGATCCCTGCGCCGCCGCGACAATGCTGATATAATAATTCGAGGAAACTCGAATTAAGCCTTGCGTCCGGCGGACATTGTTTCGATAAACGTCGAAATGAACCCGACTCATGCCGTCCAGCTGCTCGCAGCGCTGGCCCAGGAACATCGGCTGGCTGCTTTCCGACTGCTCGTGCAGGCTGGGCCTGAAGGGCTGCCGGCAGGGCGGATCGCGGCCGAACTGGGCATGCCGCCATCGTCACTTTCATTCCACCTGTCCCAGCTGGCAGAGGGCGGACTGGTGACCCAGCGGCGCGAGGGGCGCAGCCTGATCTATTCTGCCCGCTTCGACACGATGGACGGATTAGTCCGCTTCCTGACAGACAACTGTTGTTCCGGTGCGGTCTGCCTTCCGGCGCTCGCCACATTCGATTGCAAGGCCTGACCCATGCGCAACGTGCTGTTCCTGTGTACCGCGAACTCAGCCCGCTCGATCCTGGCAGAAGCCATCCTGGCGGCGCGGGGCGGGACGCGCTTTGCCGCCTATTCCGCCGGCAGCCACCCGCGCGGCGTGCCCAACCCGGTGGCCCTGCGACTGCTGCGGGAGCTTGGCCATGACACCGCGCCCTTGCGATCGAAAAGCTGGAGCGAGTTTGCGGAACCCGATGCGCCCACCATGCACGCGGTGATAACCGTGTGTGACAACGCCAAAGGCGAAAGCTGCCCGATCTGGCCGATGAACGGGGACTGGGGCCGCCCGGTGCAGGCGCACTGGGGCATCCCCGATCCGGCAGGGCACGGCAGCGACGGTGACATCGCCGACTTCGCCATTGCCTATGAGCGGCTCGCAGCGCGGGTCGATGCCATGCTGGCACTTGATGAAGCCGCGCTGGAACCCGTGGCCTGGCGCGACGCGCTGATCAGCATTGGCCGCCAAGCAGAGGGAGCAACCTGATGGGCCTGTTCGAGCGCTGGCTGTCGCTGTGGGTGGCACTGGCCATTGCCATGGGGGTCGTGATCGGGCTGGTTGCGCCCGGCAGCGTGGAGCAGCTTGCTGCCCTTCAGGTCGCCTCGGTCAACCTGGTGGTGGCCTTGCTGATCTGGGCGATGATCTACCCCATGATGGTGGCGGTGGACTTTGCCAGCCTGCGCTCCATCGGCAAGCGGCCAAAGGGCCTGATCATCACCGTGGTGATCAACTGGCTGATCAAGCCGTTCACCATGGCGGCCCTGGCGGTGCTGTTCTTCCAGCATCTCTACACCGGCCTTGTCGCCGCGGACGAAGCGCAGGAAATCATCGCCGGACTTATCCTGCTGGGCGCAGCGCCGTGCACCGCAATGGTGTTTGTGTGGTCGCAGATGACCCGCGGCGATCCGGCCTACACGCTGGTACAGGTGTCGGTGAACGACCTCATCATGGTGGTCGCCTTCGCGCCGATCGTGGCGCTGCTGCTGGGCGTGACCGACATCGTCATCCCATGGCAAACACTGCTGCTGTCGGTGGGGCTTTACGTCGTGATCCCGCTGGTGGCGGGATGGGCGACGCGGTCCGCCATCGTCCGGAAGTCGGCAGGAGACAGCGCCGCTGTCGATGCCTTCACGGCCCGGCTCAAGCCGTTCTCGATCCTCGGCCTGCTGGCAACCGTGGTGCTGCTGTTTGCCTTCCAGGCAGAAACGATTGTCGGACAGCCGCTGCTGATCGCCTTGATTGCCGTGCCGATCGTGATCCAGTCCTACGGCATCTTCGCCATGGCCTATCTCGCCGCATGGGCGTGGAAGGTGCCGCACAACATCGCCGCACCCTGCGCGCTGATCGGTACGTCCAACTTCTTCGAACTGGCGGTGGCCGTGGCGATCGGCCTGTTCGGCCTTACCAGCGGGGCGGCGCTGGCGACTGTGGTGGGCGTGCTGGTGGAAGTGCCGGTGATGCTGTCGCTGGTAGCCCTTGCCAACCGCACCAGCGGCCGCTTTGCGCCCTGAGGCCTGACGCTACAGGCCGGATGATGGGGATCAGATGATCCCGACCGTCTTGCCCGCCCGCTCGAACATGCCGAGGATCGTCTCGACCTGCTCGGTGGTATGTTCTGCGCACAGCGAGCAGCGCAGCAGCGTCATGCCAGCAGGGGTTGCCGGCGGCCGGGCAAGGTTGACGTAGAGGCCTTCCTTCAGCAGCGCTTCCCACATGGCCGCACCGCGCTCCAGGTCGGGCATGATCACGGCCACGATCGCGCTCTGCGGTTCGCCGGTGCCCAGCTTGAAGCCCAGCCGCGTCAGCCCGCCGTGCAGGCGCTTGGAGTTCTCCCACAGGTGGGCGCGCTTGTCCGCACCCTTCATCAGCTTGCGGATGCTGGTGGCAGCGGTTGCCACCACGCTCGGCGGAAGGCTGGCCGTAAAGACATAGGGGCGGCAGACCAGCCGCATGATCTCGAACTTGGGATGGTTGGAAACACAGAAGCCGCCCACCGTGCCCACGCTCTTGGAGAAAGTGCCGATGATGAAATCGACATCGTCGATCACGCCCTGCGCTTCGGCGACGCCGCGGCCGTGCTCGCCGATGAAGCCCATCGAGTGGGCCTCGTCCACCAGCACCATGGCGCCGTGCTCCTTGGCCACGCGGACCATGTCCTTCAGCGGTGCCACATCGCCCAGCATCGAATAGACGCCTTCGAGCACCACCAGCTTGCCGGCGCCTTCCGGAATGCGCCTGAGGCGCTTTTCCATCGCATCGATGTCGTTGTGCTTGAACGGCACCACCTGCGCATTGCCCAGCGCACAGCCGTCCCAGATGGACGCGTGGCTGTCGATGTCGAGGACGATGTAATCGTCCTTGCCGGCGATGGTCGAGATGATCCCGAGGTTGGCCTGGTAGCCGGTGGAGAAGACCATGGCATGGTCCATGGCGTAGAATTCCTTGAGCGCCTCCTCCACGTCGCGGTGCCCGCGATATGTTCCGTTGAGCACGCGGCTGCCGGTGGTGCCCGCGCCGAACCGGTCAAGTGCATCCTTGCCCGCCGCGATCACGTCCGGATCGAAGGTCATGCCCATGTAGTTGTAGGTGCCCAGCAGGATCGTGTCGCGCCCGT
>CAZTED010000223.1:0-3329 GCA_964612175.1 uncultured Sphingomonadaceae bacterium | reverse complement strand
AGAAGTGGTTCCCGCTGCAGCCGCGCCGCGTCACCATGGCGCCGCGCGGCCACCTTCATTTCCACCCGCTGAGTGCGATCTACTGCGACGATTTCGCCCACGGCTTGCCGCGCGCGCAGGCGCTGTTCGTTCACGAACTGGTGCACGTTTGGCAGGTGCAGGCCCGGGGCGAATGGTTCCTGTTGCTCAACCGGCACCCTTGGTGCCGCTACGACTATACCCTGAAGCCGGGCTGGAAGCTGGAGCGATACGGGATCGAGCAACAGGCGATGATCGTGCAGCACGCCTTCATGCTGCGCCAGGGAATGCCGGTTGCGGGAGCGCCGCCGCTGGAGCAGTACCTGTCCGTCCTGCCTTTCCCGGGCTTCTCGAAAAGCCCCTTCCAGTCCGCACAAGGCTGACAATGGCCTGTGCCGACCTGCGGTCAGGCAGCGAACTGGTTGAATTGCTGGCAGAGGCGCGGCAGAGTGCCCCAGGGGTCGGGCATCAAAGGGGGTACTTGCACAGATGATCAACCGGTTTCGCGCAGGCCTTGGCGCCATCGCCACCATTGCCGCCATCGCCTTGTCGGCTGCGCCGTCGGGTGCACAGGATACGGCCGCCGTGCCGACCTATGCCAAGGTCGAGCTGACAGCCGGGTTCAACCCCGATCCGCAATTCTTCAGCGTGACCTCGGGCGGCACGACATCGGCCTCGTCGAGCATTTCGTCGGACTGCCGTGGCTATATCGCCAACGCACCCGACGTGCGGCTCCATTACAGCAGCGGATCGCTGCCGCTGATCATTTCCACCCGGTCGAGCGGGGACACCACCCTCATCGTCCACGCGCCCGACGGGTTGTGGTATTGCGATGATGACAGCGGCAATGCCGGCCTCAACGCCATGGTGCGCTTCAACTCGCCCATGTCCGGCCGCTATGCGATCTGGGTCGGGTCCTATTCCAGCGGCGATTACCTGACTTCGGAAGTCGCCATCTCGGAGCTGTCCAGCCAGTAGGTGCGAGCGGAGAAGCCGGTCAGTCCGGCTTCTTCGCCACGGCCACCAGCGCGGGACGCAGCAGGCGGTCCCTGATCATGTAGCCGCTCTGCATTTCCTGCACCACGGTGCCGGGCTCGGCCTCGGCATGAGGGACCTCGATCATCGCCTGGTGCTGGTTGGGGTCGAGCGGCAGGCCGGTTGCGGCAATGCGGGTGATGCCGTGCTGGCCAAATACCTTTTCCACCTCGCGCATGGTCGCCTCGATCCCGGCGACAAGGCCGCGCAGCTTGTCGTCCTCGCGCAGTTCCTGCGGCACGGCTTCCAGCGCGCGCGACAGGTTGTCCGATACCGAAAGAATGTCGCGGGCAAAGGCGGTGGCGGCATAGGCGCGGGCATCGGCGATGTCCTTCTCCATCCGCCGGCGGACGTTCTGCGTCTCGGCCCGGGCATAGAGTACCTGCTGCTTCAGTTCCTCCAGCTCGGCTTCCATAGCGCTGATGCGCTCTTCATTGCCGGCTTCGTCGTCACCGGCGTCGAGGAACTGCTCGGGAACGTCCTTCAGTTCCTTTGCCACCGCGTCGTCGTGCTCTTTGTCGTTCTCGATCATGCCTCAACCAATTTTCTTGCCCAGGGACCGCTCGAGCGTGCGCTCCAGCGACCGGGCCGTGAAATCCACCATCGGCACCACCCGCGCATAATTGAGGCGAGTGGGGCCGATTACCCCCAGCACACCCACCACCCTGCCCTCGCGGTCGCGATAGGGGGCGGCGATGACCGAGGAACCGGACAGTGCAAATAGGCGGTTTTCCGCGCCGATAAAGATGCGCGTCGATTCCGCCTCGCGTGCGCTGTCGAGCAGTTCGGCGATCGACTGCTTGTTTTCAAGGTCGTCGATCAGGCTGCGGATGCGCTCTATGTCGGACAGGGCGGTCTCGTCCAGCAGGTTCGCCTGCCCGCGCACGATCAGCACGCGGCGGCGGGCGGCGTCCTCGCTCCAGGTAACCAGTCCGCGCTCCACCAGATCGCGACTTGCATCGTCCAGGGCGCTGGCGCCGGAACGTATTTCCGCTTCGATTGCCCTGACCGCCTCACGCAGGGTGCGTCCGGCAAGCCGGGCGTTCACGTAATTGCTGGCCTGCTGCAAGGTGGAGCTGCCGGTGCCGGCCGGCAGGTCGAGCAGGCGGTTTTCCACGTGTCCGTCCTCGCCCACCAGCACCACCAGCGCGCGTCCTGCATCCAGCGGCACGATGTTGAGCTGGGCCACGCGGGTCTCGCGCTGCGGGACCATCACCATGCCGGCCGCGCCGGACAGGTCGGAAAGAATGGCGCTGGTCGTCTCCAGCGCCTGTTCGATCGGGCCAGGCGCGGATAGCTGGGCCTCGATCACCGCGCGTTCCCGGGCGGTAGGCTCTGCCACCTGCATCATGCCGTCAACGAACAGCCGCAGTCCCACTTCGGTTGGCATCCGGCCGGCACTGGTATGCGGCGCGGCCAGCAGGCCGAGGCGTTCAAGGTCGCTCAGCACCGATCGGATCGAGGCTGGCGACAGGTTCAGCTCGCCCCGCCCCGCCAGCGTCTTCGATCCAACGGGCAAGCCGCTGGACAGGTAATCCTCCACTACGAGGCGGAAGACCTCGCGGGCGCGCAGGGTCAGTTCGGTAATCGGTGGCGAGGCCATGACATCCGGTAATCTAGGCGCTAGGGCAGCGCACGCAATATCGCGATCGCAGGAGAATAATTGATGCGTCCTTCCGGCCGCGCCGCAGATGAAATGCGCGCCATCACCATCGAGACCGGCTTTACCAAGCATGCCGAGGGCTCCTGCCTGATCAGCTTCGGCGATACCCGTGTGCTGTGCACCGCCAGCATCGAGGAGAAGGTGCCGCCGTTCCTGCGCGGCAAGGGTTCGGGCTGGGTCACGGGCGAATACTCGATGCTGCCGCGCGCCACCCACACCCGCGGCAGCCGCGAGGCGGCCAAGGGCAAGCAGAGCGGGCGGACGCAGGAAATCCAGCGGCTTATCGGCAGGTCGCTGCGCGCCGTTACCGACATGCAGAAGCTGGGCGAGCGGCAGATCACCCTCGATTGTGACGTGCTGCAGGCCGATGGCGGCACCCGCACGGCCGCCATCTCCGGCGCCTGGGTGGCGCTGCGTCTGGCGGTGGACGGGCTGATGGCACAAGGGCTGGTCAAGGATGATCCCCTCACCGCCAAGATCGCTGCGGTCTCCTGCGGCATCTGCAACGGGGTGCCGGTGCTCGACCTTGACTACGTGGAAGATTCGGCCGCCGATGCCGATGCCAACTTCGTGCTGATCGAAGGCGGCCAGATCGCCGAGGTTCAGGCCACGG
>CAZTED010000222.1:0-3384 GCA_964612175.1 uncultured Sphingomonadaceae bacterium | reverse complement strand
CTCGCCTATTACGGCCCGCACCTGCAGCCGATGATCCGGGAAATGGAGCGGGAGAAGCTTCAAGGGTGATCTCGCGCCGCGCCAGGCCGCCCGGATTTCCTCACACTAAGACACGAAGATGGAGCGTTCGCGGCGAAGCCGCTTTCTATCCATCGGTGAGGTTTAGGACCGCCTCGGAAGCGTGCAACTGCGTCAGCGGTGCAAGCGCCATCTTCGAGTCTTGATGTCTTGGTGTGAAACCCCATTTTCTCCTGGCGCCCAATCTTCAGGAGCCATCCGTCACCACCGGCCCGCGCCCCGGCACCCAGGCACTCATGTCCACCTCGTCGCTCACCCGCCATGGGATGCCGGCGGAGTTCAAGAAGAAGTCCTCCATCTCCGCCCGCGTGAACGGCCTTGAACCCAGCCGGCCGAACACGGCGATCTGGCCGCCGGTCTCGTCCACCGCGCGGTCGCGGTCGAGGCCCTTGGACATGGACAGGGCGGGGCTGGGGGTGCGCGCCCAGGCCACCAGTTCGGGCATGGGCGCGGGGCTGAAGCCATAGAAGTTGGGCTGGCTTTCGGGGCTGGTCAGCTGCACCACCTTCATCCCGTTGCGGCCATCGGCGACATAGGCGAACAGCGAAGCATTGGTGCTGGCCACGATCACGTCCTCGACATCGTTCATGGTGCCGCCGAAGGTTTCGCGCCGGTAGACGGTGGGGGCGAGCGGCCGGGTGACGTTGACGATCACCAGCCCTTCGTTCTTGCCCGCGACATAGGCATAGGTGCGCGCGATGTAGAGCTTGCGCGCATCCTCCATCGGCACGAAGCCCTCGGTCCGCTCCACCGGGTTGCGCAACATGGTAACGTCGAACAGCTTCAGCCCCTCTGCGTCCGTCACCCACAGGTAACGGAACTGGATGGCGCTGGCCCGCGCATCGCGCAATTCGCGCACGGCGGCCACCTGCGGCGCATCGGGGTTGGCAAGGTCAACCACCACCAGGCCGACATCGGCGGTGATATAGGCCACCGCGCCTGCCAGCGTGATGTGCCGCGCGCCGGTCAGCACGCCATCGGGGTTCCACGCGGTGCGGCCATCGGCAAAGCGGTGGCGCTCGAGGTCATTGTTGCGCAGTTCGCCATCGGCCAGCGTATCGACGTTGACCAGTACCAGCCCTTCCACCGCATCGGTGACCACGGCGTAGGAATAGATCGGCAGGAAGGCCTGCTCCTGGTTCATGTCGCGCAGGGCCTGCGTGTTGCGGGTCGGCGCGATGGCCTGCATCGTGGGCAGCGCCATGCAGGTGGCGTTGCGGGTTGAGACATGGCTGTCATGCCCCAGCGGGCTGAACGGGGCGCTGATGATCCTTTCGGAGAAGCCCTTGTTGGCGATGGAGGCGATGTCATAGACGCGGAAGCCGCCGCGCCCCTCGGCCACGAACATGTATTCGCCGCGCATCTGCAGGCAGCGCACGGCATCGCGCGTGCCTTCGTGGACATTGGCGAATTCCTCCATCGGCTGCGTCTCGCCCGAGAGCCCGTCGCTGAAGGTCTCCCCCCGCGTCCAGTTGATCAGTTCGCGATCGTGGTCTTCCACGTGCATGCGCCAGTAATCGGGATAGGCGAAGCGGTGGAGGTAGGAGCCGATCACTGCCTGCGGTTCGTCCCATTCGGTGACGCGGGTGGCCTGGAAGCCGCCTTCAAGGCCGGTCCACGCGTTCATGCCCACGAAGTTGACGTAGTTCGTTCCCAACAGCAGCAGCTGCGCCATGATCGCGTTGTTGTCCTCTGCCTCTGACAGGTGGCAATCGGTGCAGGTCTTGGTCTCGGTCAGGCGCACGGTGTGCGGGAAGTGCGGGGCAAAGGCCTGGCTGGAGAAGCCGATGGCGCTGATCGGCGGCTGCTGGATGTAGATCCGTTCGCGGTTGATGTTGGTGGAGGACAGCACCAGCGCGCTCGACGAGCGGACCGGGGCAATCTGGTTGCCCTTGGTGGTCTGGTGAATGCCCAGCTGGAACATCTCGTCACGCGCGACCTGCGGGTTGTAGGTGGCGAAGTTGCGGGTGGTTTCCCCTTCATAGCGGTGCAGCGGGGTGGACCAGTTGGCCTCGATCGGCAGGTGGCAACCGCCGCAACTGGTGGTCCAGGAAAGGTGGCAGGTGAAGCAGGCCATCTCCTCCTCGCCGTGGGCGCGTTCTTCCCGGGCCACGCCGGGGCCGAACTCGAAATTGCCGGTTTCCGCGCCGTCGCGGCTCATCAGCTTGGCCCGCGCGCTCTTGCCGTTGAAGGCGGGGCTTGCCGGATCGACGCTGTCGCGCACCAGGCTCATTTCCCATTCGAGCGAGGGGTCGACGAGCGAGCGCTGCACCAGCGTGCGGCGGCCGTTCGCGCCATCGATCCATTCGAACCGGCGGCGGCCATCGGGATTGCGCAGCAGTGACAGGTCATGCCCGCCCGGAGGCGCGGCGGGACCGCTGGTGCGAAGGTTGGGATAGGCATCGGCCGTGCCGTGGCAATCCTTGCAGCCGATCTCGATGGCGTTGGCGACCTCGCCATAGATCAGGCCGTTGCCGTGGCTGTCCTGCGCGAAGTGGCAGTCGGCGCATTGCATGCCTTTTTCGGCATGGATGTCCATCATGTGCACGGTGCGGCCCGGGTTCACGCCGGCGGGGACGAACTGTTCCTCGCCCTGGCGCCGCCAGCGTTCGGGATCGTCGGGCGGCACGATCTGCCCTTCGGCATCGAGCAGGTTGCCCTCGCGGTCGCGCTTGAAGATGGCGCGGAAGTTCCAGCCGTGGCCGTGGTAATCGCCGAACTGGGTATGCTCCAGCTCGCTGTTCAGGTCATAGACGTTGCGCAGGAAATCGATATCGCCCCACAGCCCGCGCGGCGCGGCGCCTTCGGGGTTGCGATCATTGATGGCGCGCACTTCCTCCGCCGTGGGATAGCGCTGGGTGAGGTAGGTGGCGGCATAGTCCTCGTCGCTCATCCCGGCAGGGCGCGGGGTGCGGTTTTCCGGTCCGGGCCACATGAACGGCGCGTCCGCCTCGTAATCCCACATGGTGTAGCCGAGGAAGGAATTCAGGAAGATGTTGGGCTGGTGCATGTGGCAGTTCATGCACTGGGCCGTGGGGATGGCGCGGGTAAAGACATGGCGCAGCGGATGGCCGCGCTCGCGCTCGCCCTCGGGCACCTGGTGGCCTTCGCCGTGCCCGTCACCGTGGTCTTCGCCATGGCTGTCGCCCGGCTGGATCAGCGCGCCGTGGCCATCATCTCCGTGATCCTCGCGCAGCTGGCGGTTGATCGTTGGATCCACCGTCACCGTCTGCCCGTCGCGGCCATACTGCGCATAGACCAGCGAATGGCGCGGCTCGCGGTCGTTGGCATAGACCACGTGGCAGC
>CAZTED010000221.1:0-3426 GCA_964612175.1 uncultured Sphingomonadaceae bacterium | reverse complement strand
GCTGGCCCATTCGCTGGATGACCAGCGCGCCTTCCAGTCGCTCAGCCTCGACATGCTGCGCCACCTCGAACTGGTCCAGTCCGAGGACGAGGGCGACGACCACGATGACGTGGACGGCAACGAGGATAACACCGACGGCGGTGAGCAGGAGGACAGCCCGGAGGACTCGGAGGGCTCCAGCCAGCAGCAGACCCAGGTCGCCGCCGAGCAGGCCGAGAGCGAAGGCGAGAGCGAGGAGAGCGAGGCCGAGGGCCAGGAACAGGAAATGTCCGAGGGCGAGCCGGGGGACGAGGGCGAGGAGGGCATGATGCCCGTGCGCCCCAACCGGCCATGGACCGACCTGCCGGAAACCTTTGATTACCGCACCTATACCACCGAATTCGACGAAGTGGTCGAAGCGCCGGACCTGTGCGATTACGAGGAGCTCGATCGCCTGCGGGCCTATCTCGACAGCCAGCTTGCGGGTCTCGCGGGGATCGTCACGCGGCTGGCCAACCGGCTGCAGCGGCGCCTGATGGCGCAGCAGAACCGCAGCTGGGATTTCGACCAGGAAGAAGGCCTGCTCGATGCCGCGCGGCTGGCCCGGGTGATCGTGTCGCCCGGTCATTCGCTGTCCTACAAGGTCGAACAGGATATCGAGTTCAAGGATACCATCGTCACCCTGCTGATCGATAACTCGGGATCGATGCGCGGGCGGCCGATCTCCATCGCCGCAATCAGCGCCGACATCCTGGCGCGCACGCTGGAACGGTGCGGGGTGAAGGTGGAAATCCTCGGCTTTACCACCCGCGCCTGGAAGGGCGGGCAGAGCCGCGAACGCTGGCTGGCCGATGGCAAGCCGCCTGATCCCGGCCGCCTCAACGACCTGCGCCACATCATCTACAAGAAGGCCGACGAGCCTTACCGCCGGGCGCGCAAGAACCTCGGCCTGATGATGCGCGAGGGGCTGCTCAAGGAAAACATCGACGGCGAGGCGCTGCTGTGGGCGCACGAGAGGATGCTGGGCCGCCCGGAAGACCGCCGCATCCTGATGGTCATTTCCGATGGCGCGCCGGTGGACGATTCGACGCTCAGCGTGAACAACGCCGGCTACCTCGAAACGCACCTGCGCAAGGTGATCGAGTGGATCGAGAAGCAGAGCCCGGTACAGCTGGTCGCCATCGGCATCGGCCATGACGTGACCCGTTACTACAAGCGCGCGGTCACGATCATGGACGTCGAGCAGCTTGGCGGCACGATTATCGAGCAACTGGCTGACCTGTTCGAGGGGGAATAATCCCGCTTGCCAATTCAAGGCGTTGCAGTAGCTTGCCGGCACGAACTGGGAGGGTCTTGGGGTCGTGCGTCTTTGTCTTGCCGCGCTGGCAGCAGTGCTTGCCTGTGCGCCCTTGTCCGCCCAGGTAGAAGGCACCGCCACTCCCGGCGAAGCACTTCCGATGGCCCCGCAAATCGCCGAAGAGGATCTGCAGGAAGCTCCTGCGCCGGTGGCTGAACCTGCACCGGAACCGGCATCGGAGCCCGCATCCGTTACCATCCCGCGTTTGACCGAGGTGGTGCTGGCAGTCATGGCCGACCTGTCGAGCAACGAAAGCCAGCGCGGGCAGACTTTCCCGGTCCGCCTGCTCCAGCCGATCATCGTCGATGGCGTCGAAGTGATCCCGGCCGGTGCCGAGGGCGAGGGCGAGGTGGTCCATGCCAAGGGCAGCGGCGGCATGGGCGCGGCAGGCGAATTGCTGCTGACCGCCCGCTATATCGAACACAACGGCCAGCGCATCGCCTTGCGCAGCTTCCGCATGGGGGCAGAGGCAAACAGCCGGATCGATACCGTCAATGCGCTCAATGTCGCGAGCACCGCAGCCCTGCCGCTGGTCTCGCTGGTCGGCTTCTTCATCGAGGGCGATGCCCTGCGGGTAGCCACGGGCACGCCGGCACTGGCAAAGCTCAGCGCCGATGTCGTGGTTCCGCTGCCGTCTGCCGAAGCGGCACCATCGGCATCCGTCGATCAGCCGGCCGAAGAAACACCCGGCATGGCCGAAACCTCGGTTGCGCCGTCTGATTCAACACAAGCTGTTTTAATGCAGGGGGATACTGAATGACGTTTGGAAAGTTTGCCGCGGCGCTCGCCGCACCGCTGCTGTTCGTGGCCATGCCTGCGGTAGCGCAGGAAACGCACACGCCGGAAGGCTCTGCCATCACTATCCCCGCACCGCCGCCGGGCATGGGCCAGGTGGTGTTCTTCCGTCCCGGCTCGATGATGGGCATGGCCATGGGCTGCCAGGTCAACGAGGGCGAGGGTGAGCCGGACGAGGCCAAGCTCAGCTCGCTCGGCAATGGCAAGTACTTCATCTACCAGACCACGCCGGGCACGCACGAGTTCTGGGTCCGTAACGAGAGGACCGACGGCATCACCCTGCTGGTCGAGCCGGACGAGACGCAGTTTGTCCGCTGCCGCATCAAGATGGGCCTGATGTCCGGACGCCCCGACATTGCCCCGTCCGACGGGGCCGAATTCGCCGAGCGCAGCGACGGGCTGGACCTTGTCGATGATGACGACATGCTGGATCCCGGCGTGCTGCGCGCAGCGGCGCTGGGCGTGACGCCCGAGTAGGCGCTGTCAGCTGGGGCGGGGGCTGTCCTTCAGGCAGTCCCCGTCCGCCCCTTCGTGGAGCCTGTGATGAAGATCCGCCTCATCCTCCTTGTCGCATTGATCCTTGGCGGCTGGTACCTCGCCTCGCCGTGGTATTCGATGTGGCGGATCGTCTCGGCGGCGGAGGAGGGCGACAGCGCTGCGCTGGAAGAGCGGGTCGATTTTGCGCGCCTGCGCGAAGGGATGAAGGCAGACCTTGCCGCCAGCCGCGACGATGGCGACACTGACTTGCTCGACCGGATCGGGGATGGCATCGTGGAGACGGTGGGTGGCGCCGCGATCGATACCATGATCACGCCCGGCGGCCTTGCCGTGATGCTCGATGTCAGTCCGGCCATGCCCGGGCAGGACCTGTCGTGGAGCGTGGATTATGACGGGCCCAGCGGCTTTCGCGGCGTTTCCACCTATGAAGACGGCACGCCCGGGCCGCAGATGGTGTTCGAACGCGACGGGCTGGGCTGGCAACTGGTGGCGGTGCGGCTGTAGGCCGCGCTTGACCGGCGGCGGCGATTCCCGCCAAAGGCTGGGTCCATGACCAAGCCGCTCAACCTGTTCAATTCGCTGACCCGCCAGCTGGAACCGTTCCAGCCCGTCCACCCGCACGAGGCGCGGGTCTATTCCTGCGGCCCCACGGTCTACAACTACCCGCACATCGGCAACATGCGCGCCTATGTCTTTGCCGACCTGCTGGGGCGCACGCTCAGCTGGAAGGGCTACAAGCTCACCCATGTGATCAACATCACCGATGTCGGCCACCTGACCGACGATGCCGATGCGGG
>CAZTED010000220.1:0-3489 GCA_964612175.1 uncultured Sphingomonadaceae bacterium | reverse complement strand
TCCCCGCGCCAGTCCTTGTAGGTGATCTGCAGCGAATGCTCGTCCATCAGCGCGCTCTGGATGCGCGGCCAGGGGCACATGTAGATGCACACCTGCTCGCGCATGAAACCGCCAAGGACGAAGGTGGTCAGCGTCAGCACGGCCATGGTGACATAGGCGACCGTCGCCGCCTCGCCCGACCAGAAATCGCGCACCAGGGTCGGCGCGTCCGAGAAGTACATGATCCACGCACCGCCGGTCCAGAAGGCGATGACCAGGTAGATAGTCCATTTCGACAGGCGCCGGGCGACCTTGCCCCAGGTCCAAGGCGCCGCATCAAGCCGCATCCGGGCATTGCGATCGCCATCGAAGAAACGGTCAACGTGCTGGAACAGGTCGGTCCACACCGTCTGCGGGCACGAATAGCCGCACCATGCACGGCCCACTGCGCTCGTCACCAGGAACAGGCCGATGCCGGCCATGATCAGCAGGCCAGCCACGAAGTAGAACTCGTGCGGCCAGATCTCGATGTCGAACATGAAGAACCGGCGGTTCGCCACGTCGATCAGCACCGCCTGGTCCGGGGCATAGGGGCCACGGTCCCAGCGGATCCACGGCGTGCCATAGTAGATCGCCAGGGTGACGAGCATGACCAGCCACTTGAAGCGGCGGAAGGTGCCGTCGATCCGCTTGGGATGGACCGCCCGCCGCGCTTCGTAATCGCCCAGCGGGCTGTGGTGGATTTCGGGTTTAGGGTTGCTCATCTACCTGTACCGCCGGGTCAGCCGCGACCACGAAGTCTTCCCCGCCCCCAAGCGAATGGACATAGGCAGCCAGCATCCGGATCGTTGCCGGATCGAGGCGATCCTCCCATGCCGGCATCACCCCGTGCCTCGGCTCGAAGATCTGCTGCCTGATCTGCGCCCGGCTGCTGCCATAGAGCCAGACCGCATCGTTGAGGCTGGGCGTGCCGAACTGGCGCAGGCCACCGCCGTCTGCGCCATGGCAGACCGCGCAGTTGGCGGCATAGAGCTCGGCCCCGGCAGCACTCGCCGGACCACGGCCGGTCAACGACATGACGTGATCGGTAACTTGCCCGATCTGCCCCGCGTCAAGGATCCCGGTGGCGCCGAAGGCCGGCATCAGGCTGGTGCGCGTCTCGCTGTTGCCCGGATGGCGGATGCCGTTTGCCAGCGTGTACTCGATCGCCGGCAGGTCGCCGCCCCACAGCCATTCGTCGTCGGTCAGGTTGGGAAAGCCTTCGAAGCCCGCAGCATTGGCCCCGTGGCACTGCACGCAATGGACGCGGAAGGCGGCCGCGCCGCCGGCCACGGCCTGGGTCATCAGCGCGCTGTCTTCGGGCAGGCGTTCAAGGGGGGTGGCAGCAATGGCCTCAAGGATCGGCGAACGGCGCTCGCTCTCGGCGGCCAGATCCTCTGCCAGCTGGCCACGGCTGCTCCAGCCGAGCACGCCTTGGGTCCCCTTCTCGATCAGCGGCCATGCCGGATAGGCGATGACATAGGCCACCGACCAGAAGATCGTGAGGTAGAGGGTCCACAGCCACCAGCGCGGCAGCGGGTTGTTGAGTTCCTCGATCCCGTCCCACTCGTGGCCGACGGTTTCGACACCGGTGGGCTCGTCAATGCGCCGGCCCGGGTGTGCATGAGGAGGCGCGGACTGCACGCCTTGCGCAGGCTGTTCATTTGCCATCGTTCTGGTCCTCGAAAATCATGTTGGCCGCGCGGCTGTTGTGCTTGCCGGCTCCGGGCCGGAACGGCCACAGGGCCAGCCCCGCCCACAGGAGCGCGATTGCAACGAGGCCCCAGCTGTCCGCCATGTGCCGCAGGAAATCGTAGGTGGAATGCCAGCTCATCGGCCCTGCTCCCCGGCCAGCACCTCTTGCGCAGCGGCAGCGTTGACATCCACCATCGTGCCCAGCGCCTGGAGGTAGGCGACAAGGGCATCCATCTCGGTAATGGTGGCCGGATCGCCATCGAAGTCGCGCACCTGGGCGCCGGGATAGCGCTCGACAAGGTCGCCCGGGGCGACATCGGGATCGGCCTGCCCAAGCACGTCCTGCCGGGCCTGCTCGATATCCGCATCGGTATAGGGCACGCCAATCCGGCTGAGCGCCACCAGGTTGTCACCGATATGCTCGAAATCGAGCGGCGTGTCGGCGAGGAACCCATAGGTCGGCATGACGCTTTCGGGCACCAGGCTCTGCGGGTCGATCAGGTGCTGGACATGCCAGGCATCGGAATAGCGGCCACCCACGCGGGCCAGATCCGGCCCGGTGCGCTTGGAGCCCCACTGGAACGGGTGGTCATACATGCTTTCGGCCGCCAGCGAGTAGTGGCCGTAACGCTCCACCTCGTCACGGAACGGGCGGATCATCTGGCTGTGGCAGTTGTAGCAGCCTTCGCGCACGTAGATGTCGCGCCCGGCCTGTTCCAGCGGGGTATAGGGACGCATCCCTTCCACCGGCTCGATCGTGTTGTCGATCCAGAACAGCGGGGCGATTTCCACGATCCCGCCGATGGCCACGGTCACCAGGGCGGCGGCACCCAGCAGGGTGACGTTGCGTTCCAGGCGCTTGTGGCCGGACAGGGCTTCTTTCGGTTCGTTGTCAGACATCGGAAGGTTCCCTTACTCGGCCGGCTGCGCGACCGGTGCCTTGGGCAACGGACGGTCACTTGCGGGATTGTACCTGGCGGTTTCGAGCGGAGCCTCGTCGCGCAGGCGTCCGGCGATGGTCATCCAGATGTTGTAGACCATGACCACGGCACCGGCGATGTAGAGCAGGCCGCCGAAGGCACGGGCCAGGTACATCGGCCACATCGCGCTGACAGTCTCGGCGAAGCTGTTCACCAGGTAGCCGTCGGAGCCGTATTCGCGCCACATGTAGCCCTGCATCATGCCGGCCACCCACATGCTGGCGGCGTAGAACACGATCCCCAGCGTCGCGAGCCAGAAGTGCCAGTTGACCATCCGCAGCGAATAGAGCCGCTCGCGGCCCCACAGGCGCGGTGCCAGGAAGTACAGCGCGGCAAAGGTGATCATGCCGTTCCAGCCCAGCGCACCGGAATGCACGTGGCCGATCGTCCAGTCGGTATAGTGCGACATGGCATTGACCGCCTTGATGCTCAGCAGCGGGCCCTCGAAGGTGCTCATGCCGTAGAAGGCCAGCGCCCACACCATCATGCGGATGATCGGATCGGTGCGGATCTTGTCCCACGCGCCGTTCAGCGTCAGCAGGCCGTTGATCATGCCGCCCCAGCTCGGCATCCACAGCATCACCGAGAACACCATGCCCAGCGTCTGCGCCCAGTCCGGCAACGCCGTGTAGTGCAGGTGGTGCGGGCCGGCCCAGATATAGAGGAAGATCAGGCTCCAGAAGTGGATGATCGACAGCCGGTAGGAATAGATCGGGCGTTCGGCCTGCTTGGGCACGAAGTAGTACATCATCGCCAGGAAGCCGGCGGTCAGGAAGAAACCCACCGCGTTGTGGCC
>CAZTED010000219.1:0-3494 GCA_964612175.1 uncultured Sphingomonadaceae bacterium | reverse complement strand
ACACTGTAATCCGCAGCCCTTCTCCCCGGCGGGGAGGAGGGCCGGATGACCCGCTTTAAGATTTTGGGAAGACGATCAGATTTGGAGGCTAGGAAAGTTAATGGCACTCCAAAATCACATTAGCGGCAATAGAAGAAGTTTCGCTCTTACCTTGGCTTCCTGTTTGGTTATTTCCGGCTGTGGTGGGGTTGTTGACGGTTGTGAACAAGCAATAAAACGAGATCTTCGATCACCGTCAACTTTCAAAAAGATAAGTGCTAATTCAGTTTGGCTGTATGATGCTAATCCGCCTCATGTCTCCGTTTCAATAGAGTTTGATGCTGCTAACGCGTATGGGACTCCCATCCGGCATACTGCTTCCTGCGATGTTCCAATAAGAGACGGAAAAGCTGTAGTCGAAGAAGCGGAAATTGATTCGATCCGATAGAAGTGATCCGGAAATGACCCGCTACGTTGCCTTCTTCGCCTCAATGAACGTGGGCGGCAACCGGCTGTCCATGGCCGAGCTGCGCGAAGCGCTGGAGCGCGAGGATATCGAGCAGGTGGAGACGGTGGTTGCCAGCGGCAACGTGCTGTTCTCCTATGACGAGCGCCCCACCGATGGCCTGTCGGAAATGCTCGCCTGGATCGTGCGCGAACGGTTCGGCTTCGATACCTTTGCCGCCGTGCGCAACGCGGCAGAGGTGAGGAGCGCCATTGCCGATAATCCCTTCCGGGCCGATGGGGACGATGCCCGCGTCCATACCCTGTTCCTTGACCGGCAGGCCGATCCCGATCAGTTCGCGGTGATGCTGGCGGCCTATGAAGGGCGCGGGCCGGAAAGGATCGCACTGGGGCCGCGTTGCCTGTATGTCGATTACGTCGATGGCGTGGGCAGTTCGAAACTGACCACCGCCTTCATGGAACGCCGGCTGGACCGCCGCCTGACGGCCCGCAACCTGCGTTCGCTGCAACGCATACTGGACAAGATGGAAGCCTGATGCCCCGCCATTCCCCCACCGGAGAAGACCAGTCCGTCCGCCTGCTCAAGGTGGGCGAGCGGGTGCGCCACATCCTGTCCGAACTGCTCGCCCGCGGCGAGGTGCATGACGATGTGCTGTCCGCCACCACAGTCAGCGTCACCGAAGTGCGCATGTCGCCCGATCTTCGGCAGGCCAAGGTCTATGTGAAGCCCCTGCTGGGCCATGACGAGGCCAAGGTGGTGAAGGCCCTGCAGGTCAACACCGCCTTCTTCCAGCGGGAGGTGGCGCACCGGCTGGGCCTCAAGTTTGCGCCCAAGCTGCGCTTCATGGCCGACGAGAGCTTCGACGAGGCGAGCCGCATCGACCAGCTGCTGCACGATCCGCGCGTGCGGCGCGACCTGGGGGATGGCGAGGGCTAGAAGCCCTCAGGGCGCAGCCGGGGCCGCTGCCGCTGCCGCCGGAACGTCGACGAACACGCTCGCCCCCGGTCCCAGCGGCAGGTCCAGCACGACCCAGCCGATTGTCAGCGCGATGCCGGTGATGAGGATGCCGATGGAATAGGGCAGCATCGCCGCAGCCAGGCTGCCGAGGCCGAATTCCCTGTCCCACCGCTGGCAGAAGATCAGCACCAGCGGGAAGTAGACCATCAACGGGGTGATGATGTTGGTCGCCCCGTCACCCACTCGATAGGCGGCAGTGGTCATCTCGGGGCTGATCCCCAAGAGCAGCAGCATCGGCACCAGGATCGGCGCGAGCAGGGCCCATTTGGCGCTGGCCGAACCGATGAACAGGTTGAGCAGCGCGGTCATCACGATGATCAGCGCCAGCAGGGCCGGCGCGGGCAGGCCGCTGGCGCGCAGGGCATCGGCCCCGTGGACAGCCAGGATCAGCCCGAGGTTGGACCAGCCGAACATCGCCACGAAATGCGCCGCGGCAAAGGCCAGCACAAGGTAATAGGCCATGTCGCCCATCGAATCGGACATCATCTTCACCAGGCTGCGGTGATCGGTCACTGTCCCCACGGCGCGGCCAAAGGCCCAGCCGGCGAGCAGGAACAGGAGGAAGAAGAACGCCACCAGCGACTGGTAGAGCGGGGTCAGCCGGGCTTCGGCCGGGGCCTGCTGGTCGACCAGCGGGGTGCCGGGGCCGAATACGAACAGCGCCCACAGCGCAGTCACCGCCAGCAGGGCGAGCCCCGCATGACGCAGGCCCTTGCGTTCCGCGGGCGTCAGTTCCTGCTTGCGGTCACCCCCTGCGGCCAGCTGCACCTCGGCCCGGTCGGCCTGCCAGGGGCCAAGCCGCGGCTCGACGATGCGGTCGGTTACGAACCAGATCACCGGCAGGAACACCACCAGCATGCCGGCGATGAAATACCAGTTGCCGGCAATGTTGGCCTGCCACGGGCCGAACACGCTCTCCATGGCGGCCTGGGTTATGCCGAACAGCAGGGCATCGAGCTGGCCCGGCAGCAGGTTGGCGGAAAAGCCACCGGCCACGCCGGCAAAGCAGGCGGTGATGCCGGCCACCGGATGGCGGCCTGCGGCATGGTAGATGATCCCCGCCAGCGGGATCAGCACGACATAGGCGGCATCGGCGGCAAGGTTGCCCATCATGCCCACGAAAGCCATCATCGGGGTCAGCGCGCCCTTGCTCACATTGGCGACGGATGCGCGCATGGCCACGCCGAACAGGCCGGCCCGCTCGGCCACGCCGGCGCCCAGCATGACCACCAGCACATAGCCCAGCGGGTGGAAGTGGGCGAAGGTCGTCGGCATTTCCACCCACAGCCGGCGCACGTTCTCTGCCGCCAGCATCGATGTGGCTGAAATCACCCGGGGCTGGCCGGTGGCCTCGTCGATCTCCACCGGATGCAGGGCCGAAAACCCGGCAAGGTCCGCCACCACCGACAAGGCGACAAGGCCCAGGATCAGGTAGAGGAACAGGAACACGGGATCGGGCAGCTTGTTGCCGGTCCGTTCGATCCAGCCCAGCAGGCCCTTCTGTGCTGTGGTGGCTTCCGGCGCTGCGTTCATGGACGATCCCCTTTCACATGAAACCTTGCCGGTAGCATGGCCCAGCGCGCCGGTCTTTACCAGTGGCCGAAAAATCCCCAAGGCTGCTTGCCATGACTGACCCCACGTCCGACAAGGCGCACCCCCACGGTTGGCTGATCCTCGACAAGCCGCGCGGGCTGGGTTCGACCCAGGCGGTGGGCGCGGTCAAGCGGTGCCTGCGCAGCGCGGGCTATGGCAAGGTCAAGGTGGGCCACGGCGGCACCCTCGATCCGCTGGCCGAAGGCGTGCTGCCGATCGCGCTGGGTGAGGCGACCAAGCTGGCCGGCCGGATGCTGGATGCCGACAAGATCTATGCCTTCACCATTGCCTTCGGCGAGGAGACCAGCACGCTCGACGCCGAGGGCGAGGTAATCGCCACCAGCGACCGTCGCCCGCCACTTGCGGCTGTCGCTGCGATCCTGCCCCATTTCACCGGCCCGATCGAGCAGGTGCCGCCGGCCTATTCCGCGATCAAGGT
>CAZTED010000218.1:0-3609 GCA_964612175.1 uncultured Sphingomonadaceae bacterium | reverse complement strand
GCCCAGTGCACGCCGTTCCGCCACCTCGGCTTCTTCCCGGACATGGCCCCGGTGTGGGACTGGATGCGCGGGCAGCTGGCCGGGCGGGACGATGCCAGCACGCTCAACCTGTTCGGCTATACCGGTGTCGGCAGCCTGGCGTTGAGTGCGTGCGGCCCGGTTACCCATGTCGATGCCAGCAAGAAGTCGGTTGCCCAGGCGCGCGAGAACGCGAGCCTTGCCGGCATGGCCGACCGCCCGATCCGCTGGCTGGTGGACGATGCCGCCAAGTTCGCCGCGCGCGAGGTGCGGCGGGGCAAGCGGTATGACGGGATCATCCTCGATCCGCCCAAGTTCGGGCGCGGGCCGGATGGCGAGGTCTGGCGGCTGGAGGAGCACCTGCCCGGACTGGTGGCCGATTGCCGCCGCCTGCTGGATGGTGACAGCCGCTTCCTGTTCCTGACGGTCTATGCCGTGCGCATGTCCTCGCTCGCCATTGGCGGGCTCTTGGCTGAAGCGCTGGCGGACCTGCCCGGCACGATCGAGCACGGGGACCTCGCCGTGCGCGAGGAGGGGGAGGGTGGCCGCCTGCTGCCCACGGCGATCTTCGCCCGCTGGCGCCAGGATTGATGAGGCCTTTTCCCGAGGCCTGACCCTTGCGCAATTCGCGCTTCCCGCCGGTCTGCCACAGGCATATGTTGATGTACTTGCAGGGACTGCCTGCTGATGGAGTCGGCGGGGCCCTGCGTTTGGGGGACATTCGCATGGCCTTTCGTCTTCGCCTTCGCACGCTCGCCATGGCCGGCCTTGCCGCCGGTGCCGCGACCTTCGCGGTCACGCCGGGCTTTTCGCAGCAGAACACCGAGACGGTCGCCCGCTACACGATGGATGCGGGAACGCTTTCGGGCATGGCCGCGATGACGGCCGGGGGTCGCGAAGGGGGCGGGCTCGGCTCGATCATGGGCATGATGCGCGGCAACAGCGGCCCGGCGCACGAACTGGTGCTGCGGCTGGGATCGACCCGCGCCGCACAAGGATCGCCCCGGGCGGACCACTTCATGCCGCGCGGTGCCGGGCTGGGCGAATCGGTGCCGCTGGTCACGCCCAGCCGCCGCACCGCCGAACCGGGCCAGCCGGGCGAGATGGAAATGCCGCGCGGACGGCTGCTGCTGTTCTGGGGCTGCGGCGAACGGGCCGGGCCGGGCCAGCCGGTGATCATCGATTTCGCGCGGCTGGCGCGTGGCGAAGTGCCGCCGGGCCTCTATGCGCAGGGCCTCAACCTGCCGGAAGACTGGCAGGTGCTGGTGTCCAACAGCACGACCTATGGCGACTGGCCCAATTCCGAAGGCACGCGCTCTCTCACCGGCCAGTCCTCGCTGCTGGGCGCGCATCGCGTGGCCGGCAACTATGCGCCCGAGATTTCCTTCAACCTGGCCGAGGACTTCATGCCCGCGCTCAATCCCAGCGGGACCGACCTTGCCAGCGGTGCCACGCGGATGCGGTGGAACAACCTGGAGAAGGCGACCGGATACTATGCCTGGGCGATCGGATCGGGCCGGAACGAGCGTGACATGGTGTGGTGGACATCCTCCCGCACGCAGGCCTTCGGCGGACCTTTTGCCGACTGGATCAGTCCGGCGGCGGCGCGCCGCTATGTGGAGGCGGGGCAGTTGATGGCCCCTGGTACCACCGAATGCACGATCCCCGCCGAAGTCAGGCAGCAGGGCGGGGAAGCGATGATGACCAGCCTGTATGCCTATGGCCCGCAGGTGGATTTCTCGTTCCCCCAGCGGCCCCGCAATGCCACGGCAGCCTGGCGGCCGGAGTGGATCGCGCGGGTCCGGTTCCGCTCGATGGCCTCGATGATCCCCGGCATGGAAGGGATGATGGGGGGTGCACAGGAGGCGGCAGAGGAGCCTGCCGAGCCTGCCGAACCCGCCGGCCTGCCACGCTGCCGCGGGGGCCTGCGCGGCATTGCCGAGCGCGCTGCCGGACTTTGTCAATAACACGCAGCTTGCCAAGCGGGCGCGCCTTTGCCACAGGCGCGCCCATGGCCGACAGCCTCACCCTTGAACTCGCCGATTTCGTGCACGACGTGCACACCGGCATCTATTCGGAAGAGACCGGACAGCCGCAGCCGCTGCGCTTTACCGTGCAGGTGAAGCTCAAGGTCGAGGATCGCTATGATCCCGACACCCCGCTGGATGCGTCCAAGAACTACATGGACCTGAAGTTCGCCTGCTCGCAGGCGCTGGGTGATGCCCATTACAAGCTGATCGAGGCGGTGGCCGACCACGTGGCCGAAACGCTGTTCCTGCAGGATACCCGCGTGGAGCAGGTGAGCGTTAAGATCGTCAAGCTGGCGCTGAGCGAGGCGGACGAGCTGATCGGCATCACCCTGGTGCGCGAGCGGCGCTGATGGCGCAAGGCGTCCGGCGCATTACCCACCTGCCCGAAGCGCCGCTGGCGGCAGCTGACCACTTCCACAGCCGGTTGGTGCCGGGCCTGCTGGCAGACCTTGCCGGCTTGCCACCGGGCGGCGACATGGTGCTGGTCTTCCCGCCGGCCGATCACGCCCATGGCGGCTGGCGCAAGGCCGCGGTGCAGGACCTGGCCCGTGCTGCCGCGCCCGATCATCGTCTTAACGCCATCGTCGGCACGCACGATCCGGACATCGAGCTGGCGCTTGCCTATCTCGCCAATGCCCCGGGCGTAACGGGGCAGGTCCTCGAACTCGATGGCAATCCGGCGAAAGTGGACTAAATAAGTTCACAATGTCCTGCTCCAAGCCTCTCGTCGATGCGTTCAACCGGCGCATTTCCTACCTCCGCCTGTCGGTGACGGACCGGTGCGACTTGCGCTGCAACTATTGCATGCCCGAAGCGATGCAGTTCCTGCCCAAGAAGGAGGTGCTGAGCCTTGAGGAGCTGCACAAGCTGGCTCTGGCCTTCATCGACCGGGGCATAACCAAGATCCGCCTTACCGGTGGCGAACCGCTGGTGCGGCGTGACGTGGTGGACCTGATCGCTGCCATCGGCCGCAAGCTGGGTGACGGGCTGGAGGAGCTGACACTCACCACCAATGGCACGCAGCTGGCCCAGCATGCCGAGGCCATCGCGGCGGCGGGCGTGAAGCGGATCAACGTCAGCCTCGACACGATGGACGGCGCGCTGTTCGAGCAATTGTCCCGCCGCGACCGGCTGGTGCAGGTGCTGCAGGGCATTGCCGCGGCGAAGGATGCCGGGCTCAAGGTCAAGATCAACACCGTGGCGCTGAAAGGCCTCAACGAGGAGGAGATCCCATACCTTGTCGAATGGGCCCATGCGAATGGCCATGACCTGACGCTGATCGAGGTCATGCCGCTGGGCGAGGTGGATGGCGAGCGGGTGGACCATTACCTGCCGCTCACCGCCGTGCGCGACCGGCTGGAGCAGCGCTTCACGCTGGAGGAGAGCGATTTTCGCACCGGTGGCCCATCACGCTATGTCACCGTGCGCGAGACCGGCGGCAGGCTCGGCTTCATTACCCCGCTGACGAACAATTTCTGCGCGGGTTGCAACCGTATCCGGGTGACCGCCACGGGCCAGCTCTATGCCTGCCTTGGCGGGGCGGAGATGGTGGACCTGCGCG
>CAZTED010000217.1:0-3617 GCA_964612175.1 uncultured Sphingomonadaceae bacterium | reverse complement strand
AACCCGTTCAACGTCGTCGACCTGTCGCAGGCGCCCGATGTTCGCGCCGGCCTCAATGGCTTCACCATCGACGGTCGGCCGATCTATCAGGCGCTTGATCCGCAGCGTACCGGCTGTTCGGCTCGCCTCGTTGCCACGGCTCCGGCGCCGATCTGGGAAAACACCAGCGCCGCCTGCTTCGGCACCAGCCGCGATGACGAAATCCAGTTGAACAATGCCGAGGGTTTCAGCAGCCAGATCGCCTCGGCGATCCTGACCAAGGAGTTTGCTGGCGGCGTGTTCACCAGCGGTGGTTCGACGTTTTTCAGCCTCGGGTATTCGTTCACCGACGCACGGGATCGCCGGAACATGTATAGCTCGACTGCCGGTTCGAACTACGACATCACCGCAGCATTCGACCGGCAGAACCCGGCCGCATCGCGTGGCTTCTATTCGAGCAAGCATAACATCGCCACGCAGCTGAACTTCCGCGAAGAGTTCTTCGGTGACTATTCGACCCGCCTCGGTATCACCTTCATTGCCCGGTCGGGCCGGCCTTACAGCCTGACCTTTACCGGCAGCGGCATCTTCAACGATGCGGCGTCGGGTTCCGATAACGTGCTGGCTTACCTGCCTTCGAGCATCACCGACCCGAACATCTCGCCGACTTCGAACATGACTGCGGTGCAGAACCTTATCAACTATGCGACGAATGAAAGCTGCGCGGAAGATTTCCTTGGCAGCACGATCGATCGCAACACCTGCTCGGGTGACTGGTACTACGATATGGACCTGTCGTTCTCGCAGGAGATACCGTTTGTCGGCTCGCTCACTCGCGTTGCCGATGACAGCCTGCGCTTGTTTGCCACGTTCGACAACTTCCTGAACTTCCTCAACCAGGACTGGAACGTGCAGCGCCGTCGTGATTTCGGCGGACGTCAGGACGTGGCAACGGTGAGCGGTGTGGATGCCCAGGGCCGCTACATCTTTACGGCCTTCAACCCCGACATCGAAACCGACAACCAGATCAACATCAGCTCCTCGGTCTGGCGCGTGAAGGTTGGCGCGAGCTACCGCTTCTAAGCTGACGTCGATGTAAAGCGGGGGGAGGCCGCGACTTGCCGATGGGCGTCGCAGCCTCCCTTTGCATTTGACGACCACAACGGCAGGAGTAGCTTGGCGCCATGCATATGCGGATCACGGCCTCATTGGTTTCCACCCTCGCGCTGGCGGCCTGTGCCTCCATGCCCTCAACAACTGTCGAGGCGCCCGCGCCAGCAGTGGTTGAACTGCAACTGCTCGGCCTCAACGATTTTCATGGCAATATCGAAGTGCCCGGCTCCACCACCTCCTATCACCACGGTCAGGAGACCTTGCGCGAAGTGCTCGGCGGTGCGGCGCGGCTCGGCGCCACGCTCGATGGCTTGCGGGCGGGGCAATCGCATAGCCTGACCGTGGCGGCGGGCGACCTGATCGGCGCCAGCCCGTTCGTTTCGGCCAATTTCCTTGATGAGCCGGCGATCATGGCGCTCAACCTCGTGCAGCTCGACATTGCCTCGGTCGGCAATCACGAATTCGATCGCGGGATCGCCGAATTGCAGCGTATCCAGCAGGGTGGCTGCGAACAGCACACCAGCCGCGTGCCTTGCGCGCTCGAACCGTTCGGCGGGGCGGAGTTCACCTATTTGGCGGGCAACGTAGTCGATGCAGGCGGCCAGTCGCTGTTTCCCGGCACGGCGCTGCGCCAGCTTGGCCCGGCGACAGTCGGGTTTGTCGGGCTGACGCTGAAAGATACGGCCACGCTGGTCGCGCCGTCGATGATAGCGGGCCTCTCGTTCCTTGATGAGGCGGAGACTGCCAACAGGCTGGCGCAGGCACTGGTCGCGGCGGGCGCGGATACCGTGGTGCTGCTGATCCACGAAGGCGGGCGGGTTGATCCGGCGCAGAACATTGCCGGTTGCCCGAACCTGTCGGGGCCGGTGGTGCCGATCCTTGCACAACTCGATCCGGTGATCAGCGTGGTCGTTTCGGGCCATACCCACCAGGCCTATGTCTGCGAGGTCGCGCTGGCAGGCGGGGGCACGCGCCTGCTGTCGAGCGCAGGGCGGAATGGCACATTCGTGACCGATATTCGGCTAACATTCGATCCGGCGAGCGAGCGGGTCGTTGCCGCACGCGGCGTCAACGTGCCGGTGCGTGAAAGCGCGGGCGCGCGGGCCGATATCGAAGCGATGGTGCGCCGCTATGCCGAAGCCGCCGCGCCGATTGCCGCGCGTGTGGTCGGCACGATCGCTCCGGCAGCGGCCGAGAGCGAAGATTGCGTGGAGACCCCGGCGGCCAACCTCGTCGCCGATGCCCAGCTCGCACAGGCGAAGGCCGTGCTGGGGGACGGGACCGACGTCGCCTTCATCAACACCACCGGCGTGCGGACCGGGCTGGCGGCGGCTGCCGCGGACGGCCAGATCACCTACGGGGAGATCTTTGCCATGCAGCCATTCGGTAACACCTTGCAGGTGCTGGAGATGTCCGGCGGCGATCTGGCCCTCTTGCTGGAAGAGCAGTTCTGCGGCGAGGGTCTGGCGCGCACCTGCTTCTCGTTGCTCGTCCCCTCGGACGGGTTCGCCTACGAATATGATCGCAGCCGCCCCGCGGGCAGCCGTGTGACCGCGATCACCCTCGATGGTAACCCGCTCGACCGCGCTCTCAGCTACCGCGTGGTGTTGAACAATTTCCTTGCCAATGGCGGCGACGGCTTTGCTAGCTTGCTCCGTCATCCGACCGTGGGAGAGGCGGGGAGCGACCTCGATGCGCTCGAAGGCTATCTTGCCGGACAAGTGCGCCTGCCGCGCTGCGGACGCCTGGCCGACCGTACGCCGGCCTGACCTGTCCGCACCGGGCTCCGCACTGATGGGGAAGGAATGGCAACCTTGCCTGGCACCTTTCGGGGTTTGATCCGCAAGTGTGGTACCACCTCATGAGGTGTCAGATCAGCATGATCCGCCGCTGCCATGGTCGTGCCGGCATGGGTCGGCTGCACAGCAGTTGCGGTAGCCGTCGGCCGTTTGGGCCGTCAGCGGGTGGGGTGGGCCATGGCTGCCCTCCGGTTCCGCTTCGCTTCACCTGCGGCCGGCCATGGCGCCGGAGGCAGTTTTACACCAACAAATCACACGGACCACTCGGTGGAGGCCGGTCAAGCAAGAGCATTATTCCGTGATAGTCTTGCTACCGCTTTATGAAGCAAGTGGTTTAAAGGGGTAGAAGGGTAGGTTTTGGGAGATACTGTCGGACACGGGCGTAACTGTGTCGGCTTTAGCCCGCTTTGCCCTACCCTGAAGAATGACATCCAGATAGACGCCGCTTGCCACGCCGCCTGCCGCGCATCGACTTGGTAGGCCGTGTCCAAGGTAGGTATGCATACACAACCCGTGGGTCCCATCTGACGGAAATGGGGGGTGCCACCCCGGTGGGGTGCTGGTCTGGTGGAATTCGAAGGGGGGTGGGGTTAGCTGAAGCGCGAACCAGAAGGTGGGCAGAAAGGTGGGTTATCTCAGAATTTGCGAACAAACCACTGATTTTATTGATACAGTGGCGGAGACGGAGGGATTCGAACCCTCGATACCCCGATAGGAGTATGGTTC
>CAZTED010000216.1:0-3635 GCA_964612175.1 uncultured Sphingomonadaceae bacterium | reverse complement strand
ACATCGCCCAGGAAGGTGAGGGTGATGTGGAGCTGCTCCTCGTCCTGCCAGCGGGCGTTCTCCAGCCCTTCCATGGTGTCGAACAATGCGTCGATCACCGGCAGCGGCGGGCGGATGGCGGTGAACAGGCGGGGCATGGCAGGCAGGATGTGGGCAGGCTTTCCAGCGATCAAGCCCCCATTCGCTGTCAGTCCGGCCTGGCGCAGCGATCCCTGTCGCCTGCGGTGCAGGCTTCGACGTCGGCCCGCCAGCGGGCCATCGCTGCCTCGTGTTCCTGTTGCAGGCGCTGCCGTTCGGCCTCGACCGCGGCGAGGGCGGCCTGGTATTCGGCCTGTTGGCGGGCAATCAGCGCCTCCCGTTCGCGCTGGGCCTGCTCGTAGGCGTGCTGGCTGGCTTCGTTGGCGGCCCGGTTTTCGGCCCGCTGGCGCACGGCAAATTCGGCCTGTTCGCGATTGAGCCGCTCGCGCTCGGCAACTTCGTCGGCTTCCTGTTGCGCGGTGATCGGGATCGATAGCTTGTCATCGACCTTGCCCGTTGCCGCGGCGGCAGGTTCGGCCGGCGCTGCTGCCGGTTGCGCAATTGCCGTTGCGCCTGTTGCAAGGCAGGCTGCCGCAAGGGTCCATCCCATCAGGCATCGGCGTTGCTGCATCATCATGTCCATGTCTCCGGTTCGCGCGACCCTCGGGACTGCCGGTGCGGACCGGCAGCGCTTTGCTGCAACGGGGCTGTGGGCTTGCCTGTTCCCGCTCCTTGACCAACGTGAACATTTGCGGAACAGATGCGTCCTGCCGGGCTGACGCTATCCTGATCCTAAGCCCTACTGGACTCGTTGCTGCAAAGGCACCACATGGCCCCGATGTCTCCCTTCCCGCATAACCGAACTGGCAGCCCCGCATGTTGACCCACATCAAGGTGCGCGGCGCGCGCGAGCACAACCTCAAGGGCGTCGATATCGACCTGCCGAGGGACAGCCTGATCGTGATCACCGGCCTGTCGGGCAGCGGCAAGTCCAGCCTGGCTTTCGACACGATCTATGCCGAAGGGCAGCGCCGCTATGTGGAAAGCCTGTCTGCCTATGCGCGGCAGTTCCTGGAGATGATGCAGAAGCCCGATGTCGAACATATCGACGGGCTGTCGCCGGCCATCAGCATCGAGCAGAAGACCACCAGTCGCAACCCGCGCTCGACCGTTGCCACGGTGACCGAGATATATGACTACATGCGCCTCTTGTGGGCGCGGGTGGGCGTGCCGCATTCGCCGGCCACCGGCCTGCCGATCAGCGCGCAGACCGTATCGCAGATGGTCGACCGGGTGATGGCCCTGCCGGAAGGCACGCGGCTGTACCTGCTTGCCCCGGTGGTGCGCGGCCGCAAGGGGGAATACCGGCGGGAGCTGGCCGAGTGGCAGAAGGCCGGCTTCACCCGCGTGCGCATCGATGGCGAGATCTACGAGATCCCCGATGCCCCGGCGCTCGACAAGAAGTTCAAGCACGATATCGAGGTGGTGGTCGATCGTCTGGCGGTGCGTGAGGGTATCGAGACGCGGCTGGCCGACAGCTTCGAGACCGCGCTGAAGCTGGCCGAGGGGCTGGCCTATGTCGATCTGGCGGATGGCGTGGTTCCCGGGCGCGAGGGTGAGGCGGAGAGCGGCGGCAATCTGAAGGGCGCCGGCATTCCGCCCAACCGCATCGTCTTTTCCGAAAAGTTCGCCTGCCCGGTATCGGGCTTCACCATCGAGGAGGTGGAGCCGCGGCTGTTCAGCTTCAACGCGCCGCAGGGGGCCTGCCCGACCTGCGACGGGCTGGGCGAAAAGCAGCTGTTCGATCCGCAGCTGGTGGTCCCGAACGAGGAGCTGAGCCTCAAGAAGGGCGCCGTGGTGCCCTGGGCCAAGAGCAATCCGCCGTCGCCCTATTACATGCAGGTGCTCGCCAGCCTGGCCGCGGCCTATGGCTTCAGCCTGGACGTGCCGTGGCGCGACCTGCCGGGGGAAGTGCAGCTGATCATCCTCTATGGCACCGGCGGCAGGAAGGTGCCGCTGACCTTCAAGGACGGGCGCAAGGAATACACGGTCGAGAAGGCCTTCGAGGGCGTGATCGGCAACCTGAACCGCCGCCTGTTGCAGACCGACAGCGCGTGGATGCGCGAGGAGCTCTCCCGCTTCCAGACGGCGCAGCCGTGCGAGACGTGCAACGGCGCGCGCCTCAACGAGAAGGCGCTGTGCGTCAAGGTCGCCGGCAGCGACATCAGCACGCCCGTGCGCCTGTCCGTTTCCGATGCGCTGGGCTTCTTCACCCGCCTGCCGGAGCAGCTGACCGACACCCAGAACCAGATCGCCCGCGCCATCCTGAAGGAGATCGTGGAGCGGCTCGGCTTCCTCAACAACGTCGGGCTCGATTACCTCAACCTCGATCGCACCAGCGGCACCCTGTCCGGCGGGGAGAGCCAGCGCATCCGCCTTGCCAGCCAGATCGGCAGCGGCCTGTCGGGCGTGCTCTATGTGCTGGACGAGCCGAGCATCGGCCTCCACCAGCGCGACAACGACATGCTGCTCGCCACGCTCAAACGCCTGCGCGACCTTGGCAACACGGTGATCGTGGTGGAGCATGACGAGGACGCGATCCGCGCCGCCGACCATGTGGTGGACCTGGGGCCGGGCGCGGGCGTGCATGGCGGGGAAGTGGTGGCGCAAGGCACCCTGGCGCAGATCCTGAAGGCGAAGAACAGCCTCACCGCCCAGTACCTCAACGGCACGCGGCAGATCGCGGTGCCGGCAAAGCGGCGCAAGGGCAACGGCAAGAAGCTGACGGTCCACGGCGCGCGCGCCAACAACCTCAAGAACGTGACCGCCGCGATCCCGCTGGGCACCTTCACCTGCATCACCGGCGTATCGGGATCGGGCAAGAGCAGCTTTACCATCGATACGCTGCACGCCGGCGCCGCCCGCGCGCTCAACAATGCCCGGCTGGTGGCGGGCGCGCATGACAAGATCACCGGCCTTGAATACTGCGACAAGGTGATCGAGATCGACCAGAGCCCGATCGGCCGCACCCCGCGATCCAACCCTGCCACCTATACCGGCTCCTTCACCCAGATCCGTGACTGGTTTGCCGGCCTGCCGGAAAGCCAGGCGCGCGGGTACAAGCCGGGGCGCTTCAGCTTCAACGTCAAGGGCGGCCGGTGCGAGGCGTGCCAGGGCGACGGCCTGATCAAGATCGAGATGCACTTCCTCCCCGATGTCTACGTCACATGCGAGGAATGCCACGGCAAGCGCTACAATCGCGAGACGCTGGAGGTGAAGTTCAAGGGCCACTCCATCGCCGATGTGCTCGACATGACGATCGAGGACGCGGAGGAGTTCTTCAAGGCCGTGCCCCCGATCCGCGAGAAGATGCACATGCTGAACGAGGTGGGCCTGGGCTACGTCAAGGTGGGCCAGCAGGCGACCACCCTGTCAGGCGGGGAGGCGCAGCGGGTGAAGCTGGCCAAGGAACTCAGCCGCCGCAGCACCGGGCAGACGCTCTATATCCTGGACGAGCCGACCACGGGCCTGCACTTCGAGGACGTGAGGAAGCTGCTGGAAGTGCTCCACCGGCTGGTGGACCAGGGCAACAGCGTGGTGGTGATCGAACACAACCT
>CAZTED010000215.1:0-3643 GCA_964612175.1 uncultured Sphingomonadaceae bacterium | reverse complement strand
GGTCCATGTCGCGGAAGGCGGACGGATCAGGCATGAAGCTGCGCAGGTTCGGCTCGCGGTGCAACGGCAGGTCCGGCATGGCCACGCCCCGTGCGAGCAGCAGTTGCGCAACGATATCCTCGCCCGTCCCCGCTTCGGTCGCAACCGATCCCATGTGCATATTCCCGCCAAGCCATTGCCAGGACTTGCCGGAAAGGGAACAAATGATACCAAGTGCCGGGGGGATTCCATCCATCAGTTGGAGCTAGCCAATGCGGAAGGAACGGGGAAGTCATGATACGCGTATATGAACAGGCTGCATTACAAGTTTGCGCCGTAATGGTTCATTGGCGACGCATAGTCTTGCCTTGTCCGCAGATTTGCATAGTCACCCGCCATGTTACGACAAGATCAGGACTTTTCCTGGCTTATGAGGTTTTAAGACCATAGGACTCGCTCATCGCCCTGGCGAAATCCGGATGGATCAGGCGGTCGTTCTGCTTTTTGCAAACGGGCGTCGTCCCTCCATGCGCGATATCCAGGCGCTGTCCGTGACGCAGGGCGGGTTCGCCGTGACGCTGGAAAGCGAGGTGCCTGAGCAGGACCTGTACTGGGTCGAACTGCTTGCAAACGGCCTTACCTTCGATCTTGCCGGGCTGGCGCCGGGCAGTCCTGCCATCGGCATGGACAAGGGGCACATGTTCGGCCTGCCCGAAGGGTTCGACCCTTGCGGCTGCGAAGGGCTCACGCTGTCGCCGGGGCCGCACCTGATCAGCGGCGGGCCCATGATCCCTGTGCTGCGGTGCCTGGCCTGGCTGGCGGCCGAGCTGTCCGGGCTGGAACACCTGCAGGCCATCGCCTGGCGACCGGCGCGCACCCTGTGCGGCCCGGCCTATTTCCGCGATGCGGTGATGCGCTGGATCGGCGGCGGCGCATTCCCGGCGCTCGGCCTGACCGCGCTGGTGCCGCAGGCAGACGGTTCCCTGTTGAGCGAGGGGCTGGCCCTGTTCACCGGCCAGGAACTGCTGGTCGAGGCGCACCCTGCGCTTGACCAGCAGCAGGCGGCCAAGGTCGCGCTGCGGCTGCTGCACTGGCTGGTCGAAAACGGCAGGGTAGACCGGACCATGTCGCTGACCGGCCCATCGGGTGAAACCCTCAACCTGGTGCCTCAGCCTGACGAAGGCCTGGTCCGTGTCAGGCGCGGCTCGGGCTGAGGCCAAGGCTGACTGCGCACATCAGCGCTTGCACCGCGCGCCGAACAGGGCATTGTCGGTTCGTGGCGAGGCTCAAGGTCTGGCCGGCAACCGGATTACCGGAAGTGTCGGCGAACAACATCTTTCGCAAGCGGCTGCCGTTCCGGTCAGTGAACCAGCCAGGCAAACCCGGTTACAGTGCCGGGATGCAACGCCATCACCTTTTGCCGCGGCAGTTGCTTGTGGATCGCAAGCTGCGCGCGCTGTTCGATGCAGTGGGGCAGGACCTGATCGGCTTCGACGATTTCCGCTGCAACGGGCTGCTGCTGCCGGCCTTGGAGCAGGCCGCCATGGTGCTGGGCCTGCCGCTGCACCGGGGGCCGCACAGCCGCTATAACCAGGTTGTGGCCGAGCGGGTCGGCCAGATAGAATCCGGCTGGCAGGCCGCGCGCAGCCGCTGCCCGGACATGGCCGCGCGCGAGGTTCTGATGCGGATGCGCCTGCTGCAACGGGCCCTGCGCCGCAGCCTGATGCAGCCTGGCCTGGCGCGTATCCCCCTCAACACGCGCGATCCATTGGGGCAGGGGGTGGACTTCAGCGAACTTGACGCGATGGCCGAGGCCATCTGGTCGGGCACTGCGGGGGACTAGGCCGCGTCCTGCAATTCCGGCCAGCGTTCGCGCAGCATCTGCAACCGGTGGCGGGCATCGCCGGATCCGCGCAAGGCCTGTTCGAGCTGGCGCGACAACTCTCCCAGCCGGGCATCGCCGAAATTCGCCGCCACGCCCGCGAGCTTGTGCAGCCCGCTGGCAATTGCGTCCCAGTCGATCGCTTCGGCCCGCCGGCTTGCGTCGGCGGGGCCAGCCGTCCCGTCAGTCCCGATAACCTGCGCGATCCCGCCCACGATCTCGCGCTTGCGCTGGCGATAGCGGTGGTCGAGGGCGTGGATGGTGGGGCTGACCCCTTCGGGCAGGCGCGTTACGTCGCACGAACTGTCGGGGCCTGCGGGCGCGGCCAGGGCTCCGGGCACGACTTTGGCGATGGCGCGGGACAGGTCGGCCAGGACCAGCGGCTTGGCCAGGTGCGCCTGCATCCCTGCATCGAGCACGGCGGCAATGTCCTGCGGAAAACAGTTGGCGGTCAGGGCGATGATCGGCAGTTCGGCAGCCGAATGCCCGCCGGCCCGCAGCGCGCGTGCAGCCGCCAGTCCGTCGGTGCCGGGCATCTGGACATCCATCAGCACCAGCCTGAACGGCCGACCACAGGCACGTGCCCGGTCCGCCATCTCGACAGCTTCGCGCCCGTCGCCGGCGAGTTCTGCATCCAGCCCCAGAGCCTCGGCCATGGCCAGCACCAGTTGCTGGTTGATTTCGTGGTCTTCGGCAATGAGGACCCGGCAGCCAGCGAGGTTTTGCCCTGCGGCAGTCGAGGCGAGCGGGGCGGCACATGCAGGGGGAGATAAGGCGGCCGGCCTGCTGTCATGCGCGGCCGGGCGTGACGGCAGGTGGATGGTGAAGGTGCTGCCCTGGCCCGGCCGGCTTTCCACGCCGATCTCGCCGCCCATCAGCTGCACCAGTTCGGCGCAGATCGGCAGGCCAAGGCCGGCCCCGTCCCCGGCAGGTGCGGTGCCGTCGCTGGCCGGGGCAAAGGGTGTGAACAGTGTTGCCAGCCGTTCCGTGGCAATGCCTTCGCCACTGTCGCGCACAGCAATGTGCAGCCTGCCATTCCGGTATTCCGCCCCGATCGTCACCGTCCCGTGTTCAGTGGCCTTCAGGGCATTGCCGAGGAGGACAAGCACTACCTGGCGCAGCCGCACCCGGTCGACCATCTGGCGTCCCGGGAAGGCTGGTGCGATGGCAACATCGAGGCCGATGCTGCGGCTTGCCGCGATCGGGCGCATCAGGGCGGCGACCTGCTCCAGTTCCTCGGCGATGTCCGCCGGTTCTTCCACCAGCCGCAACTGGCCGGTACGAATGCGCGAAAAGTCGAGGATGTCGTTGATCAGCCGCAGCATGGCGCCGCCGGAATCGGAGATCATGCGCACCTGCTGTTGCTGCAATGGCGACAGCTGCGCCTCGGCAAGCATCTCGGTAAAGCCGATCACCGCGTTGAGCGGGGTGCGCAGTTCGTGGCTCATGCCGATAAGGAAGGCGTTCCACTGATCGTCGGTAGGCATTGCCGGGCCCATTCCGGCCATTTCGCGGCTGGCCTCGCGCGCGGCGGCCTGCCGGTCCGCCTGCAGGCCGAACCAGGCGACGAGCCCGGCCATGGGGACAAGGGTGGCGATCAGGAGGATGTCGAGCATGGGGCCGTCACAATTGCTGGACGGCCCCTATGCCCGGTATCCGCTGGCCAAGCGCTTTGGCTGGCCCCCGGTACGATTACCTAGCCGCCATTGAGCCTGGCCGAAGCGCCATTGGCTGCCGAAAGGATGGCACGCACGCTGGCGGTGGCCACGTCCTCGTCGATCC
>CAZTED010000214.1:0-3656 GCA_964612175.1 uncultured Sphingomonadaceae bacterium | reverse complement strand
TCGGTTTCCAGCTTTGTGATCGAGTACAGGGAACCGGACTGCGATGGTCGGCCGGGCCGGCTGGTCGCTGCCTGTCTCACCGACCGGCAGGGCGACGGGCTGTCGATGATCTACAGCTTCTACGATCCGGAGTGCGGGGAGCGCAGCGGGCTTGGGAATTTCGTCATCCTCGACCACATCCGCCGAGCGGCGGAAGCGGGGCTTCCTTATGTCTACCTCGGCTACTGGGTCGATGGCTCACCCCGCATGCAGTACAAGGTCCGCTATCGGCCGCTCGAACAGCTCGGGCCCGATGGATGGAAGCGCATGCCCGACGCGGAGCAGTCAGCGCGGATCAGTGCCGTGGCTGCCAGCCATCGCGAGCCCGAACCGATCGACGGCGGCACCAAGGATGGCGCCCCCGGCGAACACCGGCAGTACCGCTTCGTCTGATCCCGGCTTCGCTGTCTGCGTGAGGCAGGGCCTTTGCGCACTGGCCGCCGTGCTTGCTCTGGCCCCCGGACCGATCCAGGCGCAGGGCCTGCCCACGCTCGATGACCTGATCCCCGAAGAAGCCGTGGCCGATCCCGAAGGCTGGGCACAGCAGGGCAGCAACCCGGACGGCGTGCCGCCCGACGACCAGCCGGCACCCGATGCCGGGTCCCCGATGGAGCCGATACCGCTGCTATCGCTCGATCCGCCGGACAACCTCGAGCTGCCATCGATCGCACCGCTGGTACCGGAAGACCCGGCTGAATTCGTGACCTTCGACGAAGTCATCCCGCCGCTACCCGAAGTGGGCGCGGAGCGTTTGTCGGATGAACTTGTCCTCGCCTTCCCCTCGGACCGGTCGCTGTTTCCCGAGCGGGAGGAATTCCTTGGCCGGTTCAAGGCACTCTCTTCGGTAGAGGTCCTCGATTCCGATGGCAGCCAGGCGCGGCTGGCGGCACAGGCCCGTGTCGACGAGGAGCTGCTGCGGCGGCTGCTCGATACCTACGGCTATTTCGATGCGCAGGTGATCCGATCGGTCGAAGTGCCTGCCGAGGGAGCAGATGCAGGGGACGCCCCGCTGGCGCGGTTCGACGTGATCCCCGGTCGCCGCTTCATCGTGGGCACGGTCGACCTGGGAGACCTTGCGGCAACGGGCGCCGATTTTGCAGCGCTGCGCGAAAGCTACGGAGTCCAACCGGGCGATCCGGTGTCGCTCGATGCGATCACTTCGGAGCGCTACGATCTGGACACCGCGCTGGGCGAGAGCGGCTATCCCTTCGCTGCCATCGAAGATCCGTCGCTGCTGGTCGACCATGCCCGGTTCCAGGGCGACGTGACCATGCCGGTCGTGCCCGGGGGCAAATACCTGTTCGGGACCGTGCGCAGCGCGATGGAGCAATTCCTTCCCTCCTCTCACCTCGCCGATATCGCCCGCTTCGAACCGGGCGACCCGTACCGCCGCAGCGACGAGATGGACCTGCGCCGGGCGATCCTGGCCACCGGCCTTGTCGGATCGGTTACCATGACCCCGGTGGAGGCAAGCCCGCCACAGGGCGACCAGCCGGGTACGGTGGACATTGCGGTTGGCATGACTCCTGCCCCCTTGCGTACGCTGGCCGGCTCGATCGGCTACGGCACCGAGGAGGGCCTGCGCCTGGCGGGGAGCTGGGAGCATCGCAACCTGTTCCCGCCCGAAGGGATGCTGCGTGTACGTGGCATCATCGGCACGCAGGAACAGCTTGCCGGGGTCACCTTCCGCAAGAACAACTTCCACGGCCGCGACCGTATCCTTACGGTCGATGCCTTCGCTTCCAATGTCGAGACAGTGGCATTCGAGGCCTATACTGCCTCGCTGATCGGCACGTACGAGCGGGTCAGCACGCTGCTGTTCCAGAAGCCTTTGTCATATGGCGCAGGGGTGGAGCTGGTCGCCACCGACGAGCGCGACCGCAAGGCCCGCAGCGCCATCCCGCCGCGCCAGACCTTCCTCATTGCCGCCTTGCCCGCATGGGCCCAGATCGACACCAGCAACGACCTGCTGGATCCCACGCAGGGCTTCCGCCTGCGCGGGGCGCTGAGCCCCGAGGTATCGCGCACCAATGGCGCCAATTCCGCCTATGCCACGGTCCAGTTCGACCTGTCCTACTACCAGGCCGCGAGCGACAACGTGGTGCTGGCGGCGCGGGCGCGGGCAGGCACGATTGTCGGGGCGGACCTGGCGGACATCGCGCCATCGCGCAGGTTCTATGCCGGCGGCGGCGGTTCGGTGCGCGGCTACGGCTACCAGGCGATCGGCCCGCGCGACGGGCTGGGCGTGCCGAACGGCGGGCGCTCGCTGCTTGAACTCTCGGCCGAGGCGCGGGTCCGCACCGGGTTGATGGACGGGGCGATCTCGTTGGTGCCCTTCGTTGATGCCGGCGTGGTCAACGAAGGCAGTGTACCCGATTTCAGCGACATCCGCCTCGGCGTTGGGCTGGGCCTGCGCTACCAGACCGGCTTCGGACCGATCCGCCTTGACCTGGGCGTGCCGCTCAACCGCCGTCCGGGCGATGCGCCGGTGGCGCTCTATGTTGCGCTGGGGCAGGCCTTCTGATGGAGACGGAGGCGGCCACGATCCCCGCTGCCACGCCGGCGCGGCGCGCAGGTCTTGCCCGGCGGGCGGCGCTGTGGGCGGGTCGCATCGCGGTACTGCTGGCGGCGCTGCTGCTGGCTGCGATCGTATTCCTCCACACCGCGCCCGGGCGGCAGTTCCTGCTGGACCGGATCAGCGCCTATGCGCCGGCATCAGGCCTGTCGGTGGAGGTTGGCGGGATCGAGGGATCGGTGCTGTGGAGCGCCACCTTCACCGACGTGCAACTGCGCGATGCCAACGATGTGCTGTTCCTCGAAGTGCCTGAAGTCGATTTCAACTGGCGCCCGCTCAAGTGGTTCTTCAGTGGCCTCGATATCCGTCACCTCGTCCTGCATGACGGGACGCTCCATGCCGTTCCTGAGCTGTTGCCGGGCGATCCCGACGCGCCGATCCTGCCGGACTTTGATATCCGCGTGGACCGTTTCGTGGTCGACAACCTGACCGTGGCCCAAGGGATCCTGGGCGAAGAGCGGATGATCCGCTTCCGCGGTCGCGCCGATATCCGCCGGGGCCACGTGCTGCTGGAAGCCGACGGCCAGTTCGGCGGCGGGGATGAATTCACGCTGCTGGCAGAGGCCGATCCCGATGGCGACCTGTTCGACCTTGATCTCGACTGGGTGGCACCGGCGGGCGGCTTCCTCGCCACCCTGGTCGGGGCTGAAGAGACCATGGTGGTGGCGCTGGAAGGCGAAGGGCGTTGGACTGCATGGGCTGGCCGGCTGGTGGCGCGGCAGGGGGAAGACCCGCTGCTCGATTTCGATATCTACAACGACAGCGGCCAGTACCGCCTGGTCGGGCAGGCGTTCCCGGGCGATTTCGTGGACGGGCTGGCGGCGCGGGCGCTGGGGCAGGACCTTGCCTTCACCGCATCGGGCACGCTGGCGGACAGCACCCTGGAAGGCAGCTTTGCCCTGCGCGCGCGTGGCTTCAACCTCGACGGTGGCGGAGCGATCGACCTGGCCGATAATGCTTTCGAGGACGTGCGGCTAAACGCTGAACTGCTCGATCCGGTGCTGTTCGGCGCAGGGGTGACGCTGGAGGACACGCTGCTCAC
>CAZTED010000213.1:0-3668 GCA_964612175.1 uncultured Sphingomonadaceae bacterium | reverse complement strand
GGTGTCGCACAAGGCCTGCCGCAGGGAGCCGGGCCGCAGCCTGTCGAGAACTGATCTGCCAAGACCTTCAGAACATGCATTTAACCTGTTGCCGCCTGGCCGGCCTCCTGTCTAAGCCCCGGTTCGGGAGGCGTGATCATGATCGTCGGTATTGACCTTGGTACTACCAACAGCGCGGTAGCGATCTGGCAGGATGGCGCTGCGCGTCTGGTGCCCAATGCGCTTGGCGAAACGTTGACGCCATCGGCGGTTTCTGTCGACCTGTCGGGCCAGAGCTGGGTTGGCGCTGCCGCGCTCGACCGGGCGACCACGCACCCGGCCGAAACTGTCACCAGCTTCAAGCGGATGATGGGCACGCAACGCACGGTGACCCTTGGCAAGCGCCAGTACCGGCCCGAAGAGCTGTCGGCCATGGTGCTGGCCCAGCTCGCCGCCGATGTGGAACATGCCACCGGCCAGCGGCCGGAAGGAGCGGTGATTACGGTTCCGGCCTATTTCAACGAGCGCCAGCGCCGCGCCACCCGCCGCGCCGGGGAAATTGCCGGGCTTGAAGTCAAGCGCCTGATCAACGAGCCAACTGCGGCAGCCCTCGCTTTCGGCCTGCAGGACCATGCCGACCGGGAGCCCTTCCTGGTGTTCGACCTGGGCGGCGGGACATTCGACGTTTCAATCGTTGAGAAATTCGAAGGCATCGTCGAAGTGCGCGCATCGGCCGGCGACAACCGGCTGGGCGGTGACGATTTCAACATGGCGCTGGTGCGGCTTGCGGAACCCGGGCTCGATGCCGCCGCCATGCTCGATCGGTTGCCGGCCGACCGGCGCGAGGCGTTGCTGGGCCTTGCAGCCGAACGCACGCGGCGCGCGCTGACCTCTGCTGCCGAAGCCGAATTCGTGGTGGTTGCCGGCGACGAACGCGCCGCTTGCACCATCACCACAGAACAGTTCGAGGAGGCCGTGGCCCCGCTGGTCAAGCGCCTGCGTGATCCGGTGCTGCGATCCTTGCGGGATTGCACCATATCGGTGGAGGAATTGTCGGACATCGTGCTGGTCGGCGGCGCCACCCGCATGCCGGTGGTGAGGAAGGCGCTGACCCGGATGTTCGGGCGCTTTCCCAACTCTACCGTCCATCCCGATCATGCCGTGGCGCTGGGCGCGGCAGTCCAGGCGGGGCTGCTTTCCGGCGGTTCCGGGCTGGAAGAAATCCGCATCACCGATGTCGCCCCGTTCACTCTGGGCATCGAAGTCAACAACCGCGACAGCCAGGGCCATGTCCTGGGCACCGTGTTCTCACCCATTATAGATCGCAACACGCCAGTGCCGGTCAGCCGTGTGCAAAGCTATGTCACGTCTGCCGACAACCAGAAGGAGATCGTCTCGGGCATCTACCAGGGCGAGGCGCGCGACGTGGCGCAGAACGTCAAGCTGGGCGAGATCAGGGTTCCGGTGCCGCGCGGCCGCGCCGGCGAAGTGGCGGTCAACGTGCGCTTTACCTATGATTCCAGCGGCCTGCTCGAAGTGGATATCGACGTGCCCAGGTCCGGCTATCACAAGAACATGGTGATCGTGGACGAGGACGACGGGCGCAGCGCGGCGGAGATCGCGAAAAGCCGCAAGGCACTGGAAGCGCTGAAGGTCCACCCGCGCGACGAGGCGGAGAATGCAGCTGCGCTCGCCCGGGCCGAGCGGGTGTACGAAAGCTTCCTTGGCGACGTGCGGGATTTCGTGGGACGCTGGATCGCTGACTTCCAGGGGGCACTGGAGAAGCAGGATCCCCGCCAGATCGCCGATGTGCGCAAGGCCCTGCTCGACATGCTCGACAATCTTGAGGCGAACCCTCCGGTATGAGCGCGCAGTGCTGGCGCACCCTGGGGATCAAGGCGACCGACGACCGCGCGGCGATCCGCCGTGCCTATGCCGACAAGCTGAAGGCGCTTGATGTCGATAACGACGTGGCCGGTTTCGCCAGGCTGCGCCAGGCGCGCGATACCGCACTGCGGCTGGCAGCTTCGGCAGCAGCGAAGGCGGCGGCCGCCGCGCCGCCCGAGGCTTCCGAGGAGGCGGAAGATCGCGGCAATGCCGGGGATTACGGCTTGCATGACGATTGGGAGGCGGCACCTTTTGGCCCCGATACAGGTTTTACGGACCAGTCCGAGCCACACGAGGCGGGCAACCGCGATCAGGCAAGTGAACCGCCGCCCGAAAGTGACAGCCAGCGCATCGAACGCCAGCTGCGCGCCCTTGCCCAGCTGCTTTTCCCCGGCGGCGAATACAGCGACGAAGGCTTCACCCTTGCCGATTACGAGGCGGCGCTGGTGCTGGTCGACGGGCTGGTGGCCGAGGCGCAGGCTGCGCGGCTGGAGGTCCACAGCGCGATAGACCACCACCTGGCCGAGATGATGGCGCAAGGCTGGCCGCGTTCCGCCGCGCTGGTCGAACGGGCCAACGAGGAGTTCGGCTGGCTCGGCGAATCCGGGGCGATCGACGAGCGCCACGCGCTGCGCTTCCTCAACCTGCGCATCCGGGGCATGCGCTTTACCGAGAACGTGCAGCAGGCCAGCCACCCGCTGAACAAGGTGTGGACCGAACTGGCGCGCCCGGGGGATCCGAAGGCATTCGACCGCTTCCGTGTGCAAAAGAACCAGGTGCGCTTCCTGCTGAACGGCATTCGCGAGCGCTATCCCGAAGTGGAAAGCCACCTCAATCCGGAACGTGTCGGATGGTGGGACGGCAATCTGAACGACGATGGACCGGGGCTGATAGGACATGGGATCAGGGGATTTTCGATCCTTTGGCTGGCCATCGTGCTGTTGGGGGCGATCGGACGCTGTGCATCGAATTCGCCCGAAACGGACTCCGACCCCCCTGCCTTCCAGACGGCCTTGCCCGAGGAAGAAATCGAAAGGGGGCTTGATCTGGCCATCGACACAATCATGGGCGCAGGAGCGGGCGAGGCGCTTGCATCCGATGCAGCTGCCTTCGAGGCGAGGATCGGCAGCGCCTACCGGTCAGGTCGCGAAATCGGCGAGAGCCACGAGGAAGCAACGGCCCGTGCCCTGGGCGTTGCCCGTGCCTTCGCGCTCGATGCGCGGCGGCCGGCCGAATTCGAAGAGCTGGTCGCGATCAACGAAGTGCTGCGCCTGTGGCTCCGGTCGGTGGACCGTGAAGGCAGTCTGGAAAGGGATTGCGCAGTGCGGTTCGGTAGTGAGCAAGGCCTGTCGGAAGTGGTGCTGAGCGATGCCGAGATGGCCGTCGAGATGACCATGTACCGGCAACTGCGGGCCGCCGGGCTCCTGGCAGAACAGCCTGAATTCGGGCGGATCATGGCGGACATCCCGGGTGAGATCGTGGGGGCCACTATCGACCAGTCCGGGCTTGATGAAGAGGCTGTTCGGGCCAGCCTTTCCGGCGAGGATGACACCCAGCGATGCCGCGTACAGCTGGCCTTGCTGGATGTGGTCCTGGCGCGACCGGGCACGGTCCCGATTGACCTGCTGAGGGTGCTTTAGGGCGGTTGCACATTGTTCCGGGATCGGGCGCGGCCTATCTCCATCGCAATGCCCGCAACCGAACCGCCCCCGGAAATCGCCACCTGGTTCGATAACCGCGGCTGGCGCGTGCGGCGGCATCAGGCCGAAATGCTCGATGCATCGCACACCGGGCAGCACGCG
>CAZTED010000212.1:0-3683 GCA_964612175.1 uncultured Sphingomonadaceae bacterium | reverse complement strand
GCCATGACCGCACCTTCCTGAAGCGCCTGACCCGGGCAACGCTGTGGCTCGACCGGGGAAACATGCGTCGCAAGGAAGTGGGCTTCGGCGGGTACGAGGCATGGGAGGAACAGGTCTATGCCGAGGAAGCGCGCAATGCCGACCGGCTGGACGCACGGCTGAAGCTGGAAGCGCACTGGCTGGAACGCGGCGTCACCGCCCGGCGCAAGCGCAACCAGGGCCGGCTGGAAAAGCTGTGGGCCATGCGCGCCCAGCGTGCCGCCATGATCAACCCCACGGGCGCCGCCAAGCTGAAGCTGGCGAGCGACGGGGAATTCAAGTCGAAGTCGGTGATCGTGGCCGAGGACATCTCCAAGTCCTTTGGCGAGCGCGCGATCATCAGGCCCTTTTCGCTGCGCATCCAGCGCGGCGACCGTATCGGCATTGTCGGCGCCAATGGCGCGGGCAAGACCACGCTGCTCAAGATGCTGACCGGCGAACTGGCGCCCGACACCGGCAGCGTCACCCATGCCCGCACGCTTTCGGGCGTGACGATCGACCAGCAGCGCAAGCTGCTCGATCCCAACAAGACAGTGCGCGAGGTGCTGGCCGAAGGCGGCGACTGGATCGACGTGCGCGGGGTGCGCAAGCACGTGCAGGGCTACCTCAAGGATTTCCTGTTCGATCCTTCGGTGGTGGACGCGAAGATCGGCACCTTCTCGGGCGGAGAGCGCAGCCGCATCCTCCTCGCCCGCGAATTCGCCCGCACCTCCAACCTGCTGGTGCTGGACGAGCCGACCAACGACCTCGACCTGGAAACGCTCGACCTGTTGCAGGAAGTGATCGCCGATTTTGAAGGCACGGTCCTGATCGTCAGCCACGACCGCGATTTTCTCGACCGCACCGTTACCGTGACGCTGGGCCTGGATGGCAGCGGCACGGTGGACGTGGTCGCCGGCGGTTATGAAGACTGGGTGGCGCGGCGCAAGGAACGGGTGGTGGCCGGCAAGGCGAAACCTGCTGCCCCGCAGCCTGCCGTCGCGGAAGGTGGTGCTGGCGTGGCCGCACCGCCTCCCTCCAGGTCCACCAAGCTCTCCTACAAGGACCAGCGCGATTACGAGCTGCTGCCCGCCCGGATCGAGGAACTGGACAAGCTGATCGCCAATGGCGAGGCGGCGCTGGCCGACCCGGACCTCTACCGCAAGGACCCGGACAGGTTCGCCCGCATCAGCAAGAGCCTCGACCTCGCACGCGAGGAAAAGGACGCGGCCGAACTGCGCTGGCTGGAACTGGCGGAGTTGGTGGAGGGCTAAGGCCCCCTCACCCGATCCGGTAGAAGTCCGCAACCCGGTCCAGCGCCAGGCGCAATACCAGCTTGCCGCTGCGGGCCGGCCAGGCGAGCGCCTTTTCCGCAACCGGCAGGCTCTCTCCGGCGCAGACGACGCGCCACAGGATGTCGTCCAGCCCGCGCCCGGCCCGGGTCAACGCACCGTGGAAGCGGGCCCGGGCGGCGACCACGCGTTCGGTGGGGGACAGGCCGTGGTCCCCGCCACCCTTGATGCGCACCGGGTCCCACCGCATCGTCACATTGGGGCCAAGCTGGGCGCGCTCGTAATCCGCCCGCAGGGCCTCGCCCGCCTCGAACAGCCGGGTTTCCAGGTGACCGTGGGCATGGAGCCAGGCGAGCGGGCTTTCGGCCAGGTTCACGGTGACGCTGCGCCGACGCGGGGCCGTCCCCGCCCGCCGGCGCGGCCCCTCTGGCGTCAGTTCGCGTTCGACCAGGTGCTGCTTCATCATGCGAATCTCCCCTGCAGATGTGACGCGGGGGCTTGCCAGATGGAACATTGTGTAGGAAAGAAGAAACCGATATGGTTACACCGACAGAGGCGCTGGCATGATCAACCGCATCCGCGATATCCGCAAGCAGAGGAACATGACGCTGGCGGAAGTTGCCGCCGCCTGCTCCCCGCCCACCACGGCGCAGACCATCGGCCGGCTCGAAACCGGGATGCGCAACCTCAGCCTCACATGGATGAACCGCATCGGTGCCGCGCTTGGCGTCGATCCGGAACTTCTGGTCAAAAGGGAAGATGATATCCCGCCGCAGGTGATCGCCCGCCTGACCGACCAGGGCGCCGAGCCGCTGACCCGCCCGCGCGATGCGATCCTGCCGACGCAGCTGGTCGATGGTTCCCAGCTGGTCTGCCTGTCGATCGAGGCACCGCAGGGCGAATACCGCAGCGGCGACCAGTTGTGGATGCGGCAGGTAGAGCCGGAAAGCGCAGGCAGCATCATCAACCGCGACGTGCTCGCCCCGCGCAGTGGCGGGCGCTTTGCCTTCGGTCGCCTGATCGACCGGCAGGGCACCATGATCGCCCTGCTCCCGCCCGGCATCGGCCAGCGACAGATCGTGATCGACCGTCCCGCCTGGCTGGCCGTGGCAGAAATGCTGGTGCGCAAGCTCTGATGAGGCGCCTGCTGTCCATCGCCACGCTCTACCCCAACGCGCACAACCCGCGGTTCGGCACCTTCGTGGCCCGCCAGCTGGAGGCGCTGGCCGCCCGTGGCGACTGGGAGGTGGTGGTGATCAATCCCATCGGCCTGCCGCCGTTCGTGCCGAAGCGCGCCCTTGGCCGCTATGCCCCGCTGCTGGCTGCGGCGACGAGCGGGATCGAGAACGGCGTCAGTGTCCACCGCCCGCGCTTCACGCTGGTTCCCGCCGTCGGCGGACCGTTCAACCCGCACATGATCTGCCGCGCGGTGCTGCCGATTGCCCGCCGGCTCCACGCCCAGCGCCCGTTCGACCTGGTGGATGCGCAGTTCTTCTATCCCGATGGTCCCGCTGCCGCATCCATCGCGACGGACCTAGGCCTGCCGCTGTCGATCAAGGCGCGCGGGGCGGATATCTCGTTCTGGGGCGCAAAGCCCTATGCCCTGCGCAAGATGCGGGCCGCGGCGCAACAGGCGGCCGGCCTGCTGGCAGTAAGCCAGGCGCTGGCGGAAGACATGGGATCAATCGGCCTGCCGGCAGAGAAGATCACCGTCCACTATACCGGACTGGACCGGGCGACCTTCCGCCCGCTGGACAGGGATCGCAGCCGCGAGCGGCTGGAGGCGGAGTTCGGCGTGCCAGCGGATGGCCCACTTCTGGCAAGCCTGGGCGCCCTCATCCCGCGCAAGGGCCAGCGCTTCGTGGTGGAGGCGCTTGCCCGGCTGCCGGGCGTGCGGCTGGCGCTGGTTGGCGAAGGAGCGGACCGCGCCATGCTGGAGAGCCTGGCCACCGGACTGGATGTGGCGGACCGGGTCCATTTCCTCGGGGCCCTGGGACATGAGCGGCTGCCGATCGTCCTGTCGGCGGCCGATGCGATGGTTCTGCCTTCTGCCAGCGAGGGCCTCGCCAATGCCTGGGTGGAAGCGCTCGCCTGCGGCACGCCGCTGGTCATCACCGATGCCGGCGGGGCGCGCGAACTGGTGACATCGGACACGGCTGGCCGGATCGTGGCGCGCACCGCCGAAGGGGTGACGCAAGGCGTGCGCGAGATTCTGTCAGCACAGCTTGCGCCCGAGGATGTCGCCGCCACCGCCGCCCGGTTCAGCTGGGAAGCCAACGCCGCGGCGCTGGCGCAATACTACTCAGGGCTGATGGATCAGGGGCGCGGGTAAGCTCAGGCCTCCCCGCGCGCCTTCTTTTCCTGCAGGTCGAC
>CAZTED010000211.1:0-3737 GCA_964612175.1 uncultured Sphingomonadaceae bacterium | reverse complement strand
CGCCCAGCACATAGGATGCCGGCGCATCGGGCGCGGCACGGTGCTGCTCGATCCCGACCAGGCCATCGTCCTTGAGCAGGGCGCGCACCGCCACGGCGACATCGTGGAACCAGCCGAAGCGGCGGATATTGTGGATCTCGCGCATGATCAGGACCCGGTCGACGGTGCCGTTCAGCTCCTCCGGGATGGCGCCTACATTGGCCCCGAGCACCCGCGCCCCGCCTTCGGGCACCCAGCCGGCAGCCTGCCCGGGGAAGTTCTGTGCGGTATTGCGCATGGACTGGAAGAACCCGGGACCGCCACTCTCGCCCACATCGGGATTGAGGCCGATATAGGTGCCTCCTTCCCCCAGGTAGGGGATGAGGATGCGCGAATACCACCCGCCCGAAGGCATGAAGTCGACCACCGTCATCCCCGGTTCCACGCCGAAGAAGGTCAGCGTCTCGACCGGGTGGCGATACTGGTCGCGCACGCCGTCCTGCCCGCGTACGGGGCTGGCCACGGCCTCGGTCAGCGCCGGGTTCACGTGATGCTGGGCCTGGGCTGGCGCGGAGAGCGCCAGGGCGCAGGCGACAATAAAGGCGGCAGGCAGGCGCATCTTTTTCTCCCTTGAAACGTTGAAACCAAACCTAGACCGAAGGCCATGGATGACAAGCCGGTCTTTTGTCCCCATCTGCCAAGCCAAGGAGTTAGTCTAATGACAGGCAATCAGGCGATCGTGGCCGGAGGGTGCTTCTGGTGCACCGAGGCGGTGTTCAACGATGTGGTCGGCGTGAGCAATGTCGAAAGCGGCTATATCGGCGGGCAGACCCCCGATCCCACCTACAAGCAGGTCTGCACCGGGGTGACCGGCCATGCCGAGGCCGTGCGCCTGACCTTCGATCCGCAAGTCGTCTCGCTGGCCGAGATCTATGACATGTTCATGGGCACCCATGACCCGACGCAGCTGAACCGCCAGGGCAACGACGTGGGCACCCAGTACCGCAGCGCTATCTTCCCGCTGGATGATGCCCAGCGGGCCGAGGCCCAGGCGGCGATCGCGCGGTGGAATGACGGCCATCCCGGGCAGGTCGCGGTGACCACCATCGAGGGTCCGGCAACGTGGTTCCCGGCGGAAAACTACCACCAGGGCTACTGGTTCGGCGAAGGCCAGCGCAATCCCTACTGCCTGGCCGTGATCCCGCCCAAGCTGATGAAGCTGCGCAAGAGCTTTGCCGGCAAGGTAAAGGGCTAGGGGTTAGCCCAGCAGCCCGCGCAGCCAGGCGCGCAGGCGATCCCACAGCGAGGGCTTCAGCTCCGGTTCCGGCTCGGGCGCATGCTGCACCAGCCGTGCACGCAGGGACGACTGTGAGGCCTCCCCGAACTGGAGCTGGCGGCGCTCCTTGGGCATCATCCACGACAGGTCCGGACCATCGTCCTCGTACCGGTCTGCGGCTGCGGGCCCAGGCTCGTACGGGGCTTCGTACGGGGCTTCGTAGGGGGCTTCGTGTTCCGGCTCGTATTCGGGCAGGTCGGGCGCTTCCTCCATCGCGGCGGCAATGGGCAGGTCGAGGACCGGCTCATCCGGCGTCCATTGCGGTTCGACCGCCTGCAGGTCCGACTCGGGAGCAGGCTCGGGAGCAGGCTCAGGAGCGGACTCGGGGGCAGGCTCCGGGACGAACTCCGGCTCCGGGCCGGCCTGGAACTCGATCCAGGGCTGTTCGACCGGCTCCACCGCCTCGACCGGTTCGGCAGCGGGCGGCGCGTCCTGCATGGCCGGGGGTTCGGGCGCGCGCGCGGCAGTCAGGTGGCGCATGCGCCGGAGCTGTTCCTCGATCGAGGGGATCGAGGCTTCCCAGTCATCGTCCGCTTGCATCGCAGGTGCCTGCATCAGGTGGCCGAGCGAGGGCAGGCCGGCACCTGGCGCAGGGTCTTCTTCGGGTTCGGGCTCGGGTTCGAAAGCTGCTTCGGCCCCGAATTCCGCTTCGGGTCCGCCAACCGGACCTTCCTCGTCATCCCACGCGGCGGACAGTGGGGCAGCCTCGTCGATGCTGTCCCAGTCGTCCTGCGCCGCGACCGGTGATGCGGAACGTGGCGGCGCCACCGGCGGCTCCCAGTCCTCGTCGGCCCCCACCGGGGCAAGGCCAAGCAGCATCGCGGGCACGCGCGGGCGCTGGGCTGCGGCGGGATCGTCCGCTTCGTCCATGATCTGCGCGCCGCCCATGGCAATGGCCATGTGCGCCTGCTCCAGTTCGTCGGGATCGAGCACCAGCACCGGCTTCTTGCGCGGCTTGTCTGCCCGGCCGCCCATCAGGCTGCCATAGGGGCTGGCCGCGAAGTCGCCCGAGCGCAGGCGCGCTTCATGGTCAACGATCTCGAAGCGCGCGGGGACTGCCATGCATCGCACGTTAGGGCGATATGCTGTCGATAGCCTTTCCGGGCATGGTTAGCGCAGGATTAAAGATGCCATCGGGCAATGAAGAAGCCGTCGATCCCGCCCGCCTCCGCCAGCATTCCCGGATGTGTGCGCAGCCAGCCCTCGGGGGTCGGCTGCAGCCCCTGCGGCAGCTCGTCGGCGCGGATCGGATCGGGGGTAAGCGGCGCCTTGGCAGCAATCGCCTGCGCCTGCGCCTCCCCTTCTTCGGTTTCAAGCGAGCAGGTGGCATAGACAAGCCGCCCGCCGGGATTGAGCCAGCGCACCGCCCGCTCCAGCAGCTTGCCCTGCAGTTCCGCCATCTCGGCGACCTGGCGCGGGCCGATGCGGTGGAGCACGTCGGGGTGGCGGCGGCAGGTGCCGGTGGCGGTACAAGGCGCATCCAGCAGCACGGCATCGAACCCCAGCCGGGGTTCCCAGGCCAGCGCGTCCGCCTCGATCACGTCGGCGGCAAGGCCGGTGCGGGCAAGGTTCTCGCGCAGCCGCTCCAGCCGCTTCTCGCTCATGTCGAGCGAGGTCACCCGCCAGCCGGCCGCTGCCAGTTGCAGCGTCTTGCCGCCCGGCGCCGAACACAGGTCCAGCACGGTGCGCCCCGCCCCTTCACCCAGCAGCCGCGCAGGCAGCGATGCGGCCAGGTCCTGCACCCACCAGGCCCCTTCGGCAAAGCCTTCCAGCCGCTCCACCATGGTGCCGCGGGCAAGGCGCACATGGCCGGGCATCAGCGACATGCCGCCAAGTCGCGCGGCCCAGTCGGCGGTGGCGGCATGGTCCTTGAGCGTCAGGTCGAGCGGCGGCGGTTCCGCAAGGGCCGGGGCCACCTCCTGCGCCAGTGCGCCCCAGCGGGCCAGCACCCGGTCCGGCAGCGTGGGCACCTCCGGCAGGCGCGCGCCCTTCTTCGAAAGGGTCGAGAACACCCCGTGCGCCAGCCGCCTTGGCCCGCCGTCGAGCAGCGGCAGGGCGGTCGCCACCACGGCGTGCGGCGGCGTGTCCAGCCGCAGCATCTGCGCCAGCATCAGCCGCAGCACCATGCGCGGCTTGGCATCGTCGGCCAGTCGGTTGCGGGTGGCGCTGTCGATCAGGGCATCGAGATCCGCCAGCCAGCGCAGCGTCTCCCCGGCGATGGCGCGGGCCAGCGCCTTGTCGGCCGGTGCTGCCACATCGCGCAGCGCGGCGCGCTGGGCTGCATCCAGCGTCTCGCCCCGGCGCAGCACGGCATCGAGCAGGCGCAAGGCAGCGCGGCGGGCGGGGAATCCAGAAGCTTCGGACATGATCCGGCCCTTAGGCGGCATTGCAAAGCGGCGCCAGTGGGGCCATGTCCAAGGCC